>PADI01000013.1 GCA_002702985.1 Methanobacteriota archaeon | reverse complement strand
TATTCTCTTAATCCACTGTCCATATCGAGGAAAATTACTCCTTGTTCCTCTAAGTCTTCTCGAATACTATGGTAAACTGCTTCTGATTCATACTGAGCAGTTACTCCAGAAAGCCATTTTTGCTCTGCCTCTGGAATCCCTAATCTGTCAAACGTATTTCGAATATCATCTGGCACATCTTCCCAGTTTTTCTCAGTAGCATCAGATGATCGCAGGTAGTAACATACTTTGTCAAAGTCAATCTCCTCTAGCATGTGCATATTGCCCCAAGTCGGCATTGGTCTTTCCATAAAGTGGTGGAATGCTTTTACACGAATTTCAGTCATCCATTCAGGTTCATTTTTCAAAGCAGAAATATCTCTTACTACCTGCTCTGAGAGTCCAAAGTCGAATCTAATAGTTGCATTTTCAGGATCGTGCCATCCTGCTTTGTAGTCTCCTACGGCTGCTCGTGCATCTTCACTCATTATCTTTCACTTCCTTTTCTATCCAATCATATCCCCTTTCTTCTAACTGATTCGCAAGTTCAGGTCCACCTGATTTCACAATCTTTCCGTCGATTAGTACATGGATTTTATCTGGCTTTACATGTTCTAGAATTCTGTTGTAATGCGTGATAATTAATGCTCCTGAGTTGCTTCCTCGAATGGCAGCGTCTACACCTTGAGCTACAGTTCTTATGCCGTCTATATCTAAACCTGAATCTGTTTCGTCAAGGATTGCTAATTTTGGTTTGATTAACATCATTTGTAAAATCTCAAACCGTTTTTTTTCTCCTCCACTAAATCCGTCGTTAACATATCTGGCCAAGAAAGACCTGTCTAATCCTAATTGCTCCATCCCTTCTTTCAACAAATTTCTGAACTCGGGGCCCTTTGCTGCCTCTTCTCCATTAATTGCAGAAACAGAACGTCGTAGAAAATTTCCTACTTGCAATCCAGGCACAGAATGTGGATATTGGAATGAAAGAAAAACTCCAGCACGTGCTCTTTCATACGCCTCCATTTCTAAGAGATCTTCTCCATCAAGTTTCACATTTCCGTTAGTAACTTCATAATCTGGATGGCCCATTAAAACATGGGCAGTGGTGGATTTTCCGCTTCCATTTCTTCCCATCACTGCATGAACCTCGCCTGGTAGAATTTCAAGGTCGATTCCCTTCAGAATTACAGTTTCATCGATAGAGGCTTCCAGCCCGTCGATTTTTAAAAGTGGGGTAACGGTCATGCTGTTTCATGCTAGCGTGATATTGGTTGTTTATCAACTCGTGGTTTTGGCTGTGTGCTTTAGATTAAATGTATTGTCTAATGTGAATCAAATGAGTGGACCCTATGACTGACGATCTTGCCGATGAATATCGCGATCAAATACGACTTCAGATGCATGAAGAAGCTAATCGCCGTCTTCAAGAAGTAATTGATCCAAGAGAAGATGCGAGAGTTCTAGCACTATCCTTGGTAGAATTGGTCAAAGATTCAGATTTTACTGACCAAGAAGAAGGCATTCATCCTGATCTTATTCCTTCTCTAATGGCTCGTTTGGGTGATGTTCGAGCATCATTAACGGGTCATGGAGGGGCTTTGACTGTTAGAGAAGGTGAAATTGAAGAAAATGACCTAGTAAAACTTGTAGTAGGGTTAGATGGAGCTTGTGTTGCTTGTGGAGCTGCACCTAACACTTTAAGCCAAATTCAGACAGATTTACTTTTTGATGGAACCATCAAAACAATCTCTTTCGATATTGGAATTCTAGATCATTACGACGGAATAGTTAGGGATTTTTTGTTAGAAAAGAGTGGTGTTAACTTTTGTTAATCGGTTCATTTTTTTCAAATAGTTTGTAATTTTAGTCGTAAGTGTCATCATAGATTACTCAGGCCGAGGCACATGAGTGTAGGGTTCGATACTTCTCCCTGCCGACCTCAAGATTTAGGTAAATTTGAGATAAAAGAAAGAGATGGAGTTGCCCGAATAGGTCGTCTTTTTACAAATCATGGGATATTAGAAACTCCGATGTTACTTCCAGTTGTTAACCCTAACATTCGTACTATTGAACCTCGAGAGATGTGGGATGATTTTGGAGTTCAAGCATTGATTACTAATTCCTATGTGATATGGAAACATGAAAAATTACGAACCCCTGCATTAGAACATGGTGTCCATAAATTACTTGATTTCCCAGGAATAATCATCACTGATTCGGGTACATTCCAATCATATGTCTATGGAGATATTGATGTTGGAGTGAAGGAAATAGTTGCTTTCCAACGAGATATTGGAGTTGACATAGGCACAATGTTGGATGTTTTCGGACGACCTGATCAATCGATAGAAGAATTGAGAGAAGCGGTTTCAAAAACCATAGAAAGAGCACCTTTATCACTTGATGAAGCCGGACCTAATCTTTTGTTAAATGGTCCAATTCAAGGGGGCCTCTATGATTTTCTTCGTTCAGAAAGCGCAGAAAAAATGGGTTCTGTTTCGGGTAAACATAGAGGATTTACAGTTCATCCAATCGGAGGAATAGTTCCGATAATGGAACGACACAGATATCTAGATCTGGCCAAAATAATCATTGCAGTTAGGGAGACAATACCTGCAAATAGGCCCATTCATTTGTTTGGTTGCGGACATCCAATGTTATTTCCGATGAGTATTGCATTAGGAGTAGATATGTTTGATAGTGCAGCATATGCATTATTCGCTAGAGATGGACGTCTTTTGACTCCTGATGGTACTGTAAGGATTGAAAATTTGAAAGAATGGCCATTTGCATCAAGAATATTAAACGGAATTTCTCCTTCAGAAGTTAGAGAAATGGAAGACATTGAAAGAACCGATTTACTTGCAAGATATAATCTAGAAATTACTCAGGCAGAATTAGCAAAATGTAGGGAAGCAGTCCGATCAGGAAAGATTTGGGCACTAGTAGAGCAACGTAGTCATTCTAGTCCTGAATTGCGAGAGGCCTTTTTATTTCTGAAGGATAGATTGATTCAAAATAATGATTTTTCATCATCTGAAATTATTCGTTCATCCTCCCCTATACGTTCAGGCTCTGAACGTTGGACATCTGATTCATCTTCTCGTCCTCATTTACTTCATGCAAAAACACTGATTCGTGAACGATGGACTCCACCTTTGAAGAATTGGAGGGGAGAATCCATGAATGGAGCTAATATTTTATTGATAAAATCAGGTAGATCTCCTTGGCGTGACTCAGTTAAATCTGATATTATTCATGCTTTATCAAAAAATCCTAACCAGATACCTATAATTCAAACCCCAAATGGTTTGTTGCCATTTGATTTAGAGGATTGGGCTCCTCTTTGTCATATTCAAGCATTCGATTCAGTTTGGTCATCTATTCCTTCTCCTTCTGATGAAAGTTTGAGGGATTTGGGATTGAATTCTTCATCAATTTCTATTCTCCAAAGTACTGAAGAAGTAACGGATAAAGAGGTTCGAGTTCAAATTCATGAATGGTTAGAACATAGTCAAATTTCTGCAAAATGCTCTGTATTTTTGGGATCTACTAGGGAATCAACTGCCAATTGGCTAGAGGGAATAAGTGTAGATAGATCTTCCACAGGAAGGATTAGAAATGTATTCTCAGCAGACGGACGACATATTCTTTCTCCCCGTTTACATGATGGTGGTATTTCACTAACCAATGAAGGAGCCAAAGATTTGCATTCTTTTGGGGAAGGCCCTCCAAGATTAGTCTTAGCAGATGATGCGATTCCATTTGTTAGGGATGGCCGAAATGTAATTCATGGATTCATAGAAGGAGTAGATGACAACATAGCCCCAGGATTACCATGCTTGATAGTTGATTCAAATGGTGATTTAGTTGCACATGGAGTTTCAAGATGTACCTCTAACGAAATTCTGAAATTTACTAAAGGGATTGCAATTCGAACTAGAGGCGGTATTAAGATTCATGATTCCGAATGAATCATTCCGTCGGTTGGTTGAAGTGTCTCTTCGAACAATTACTGTTCAGGTGGAGCAGGTTGACCTCTCTTAACAGCGATTGGCTGATAGAGGCAAAGAGTCTAACAAAGAATTACGGCCCCCATGTTGCTCTGGATAATGTAGACATTCAATTGCCTCATGGATCAATTGGTTTGCTTGGTCCCAATGGGGCAGGTAAATCCACTCTAATCAAGACCTTGCTTGGGCTAATTCAGATTACTTCTGGAGAAGGTACTGTGTTAGGGCATGACATTAGAACAGAAGGTGACGCAATACGTAGTAAAATTGGATATATGGCAGAATATGATACGTTAAATCCCGACTTGAATGCAGTTGATCAGGTACGTTATTCTGGGGAACTACTAGGGATGTCTCCTGTAGTTGCTAATCAAAGAACTCACGAAGTAATGGAATATGTTGGTTTGAGAGATCAAAGATATCGTAAGATAGGCACATTCTCAACAGGAATGCAACAATCTACCAAACTTGCTTGCGCGATTATTCACGATCCTGAATTACTGATTGTAGATGAACCATCGAATGGTTTGGATCAGGAACATAGGGGATTTATGCTAGATACTCTGTTCAATATTGTGAAAGATGGCGGCCGTTCTATTTTGATGAGTAGTCATTTGATGGATGATGTTCAAATCGTATGTGATAGAGTGATCATGATCCACAAGGGTAGAGTTGTGGTACATCGGCGTATTGAAGACTTAGCTAGACAAATCGATAGAGAGATTGAGATTTCTGTTTGGGGGGGAGCGAGTAAGATGGAACAGGAACTGAAGGATTCCGGACTTACAGTACGTAGATTAGGTAGGATAATGAGAGTTTTAAGAGAGGATGAATCAACTGTTGATCAAATTCTAAGTTGTGCTGCTAAAGTGTCGGTTCAAATTAGACAGATGGAAGAATATGAACCTAGTCTGGAGGATCTATTCTTACTCATTATGGATAAATTAGGATATGGTACTCGTAGTGCGTCTGAATTATTGAATTCTACTCCCTCTTCTAAAGTTCTAGGGGATGGGTCTATCGGAGGTACGTCATTATGACTGAATTACCCTCTGAAATGTCTTCAGATATTATTTCTTCTGAACAAGATTCTGAAAACTCTCTCGGAGTAACTCGAATGGAAGCTGCGTTTGGATCAGGAGATGGTGATGAAAATGCATTTGCTGCTGTGTCTCAAGGACAAGTAGAGGCGGGTACAATTTTCAATAGAGTATATCGCCCATGGAGGGGAACTCTTGGGCCAAGATGGACACGTAATTATGCGATTTATAGGCATCATGTTTACGGAATGATCACTTCTAAAGGTCATCGTTATTATCATCCATTTATTCGTTTAGCAGTTCTTTTCATACTTATTTCATCTATGAGTACACTAGGTTTCTTGATTCTAGGTTCTCTAATTGGGGAACCTGAAATAATGAGGCCCTTTGGTTTGAATCGAAATAATATTTATGCAAAAATTCTAGGCTTCTTTCCTCGAAATGCATTATGGTGGCCTCTATTAACAGCTCTAGTAATAGGTGGTATGATTTCAGAGGATAGAGCACATGGGACCTCTGCTATTTATTTTTCAAGGCCTATTAATCGACTTGACTATGCTGTAATGAAATATCTTTCAGTTGCAAGCATTCTGGGAGGAGTTATTCTGCTGACCTATGTTTCGTATTATTCATTAGCTATAGTTGTAGAAGGCCATGGTTGGGCATATTTATTTGATTCATTTCCCCTCTTTGTTTCTGGATTAGGGATCAGTATTCTTTTGATCATAACCTATTCTTCAATTGGTATGGCTTTATCTGCAATTTCAAAGGGAAAATTCTTCCCTGCTGTTGGATTCTTGTCAATAATTTTAGGTACAAAATTAGTTGCATTTCTTATTGATAGTTTGTTTGACCGTAGTATTGTATACATTCTTAGTCCATATGACAATCTAGCACACATTGGACAACTCGTAATGGGAATAAATCCCGGATATGATCATCCAGTAGCGTTTTCTGCGGTGTCTCTTCTTGCAATGAATATCATTTCGTTATACGTAATCTCTGTTAGGGTAAATAGTTTGGAGGTGACTAGAGAATGATCCCTGATCCTGAACAAGTTGGGAACCATACTCCAACTACTTTTCAAGTAGATCAGTCAGTTCCTGCAGTAATGTTAGATCATGTATCAAAATGGTATGGGCAAGTAATTGGATTGAATGATGTAAGTTTAGCTATAGGTGGAGGTGTAACTGGAATTCTAGGTCCTAACGGTGCTGGAAAAAGTACTCTGTTCAAGATTCTAGTTGGACGTTTGAAGCCTAGTCAGGGTACAGTTAGGTTGTTTGGAATAGACCCTTGGCGTAACCCTGCTCCGTATTCCAGAGTAGGATATGTATCGGAAGGAGAGAAACTCTATGATTGGATGACTGGCCATGATTTTGTTTCAACATTAGCTCGACTTTATGGTTTCACAAGAGACCAAGCTTCTGCCAGAGCAGACCATGTTTTAGAATTCGTAAATCTTTCTGATGTTGCCCATAAGCAGATTGGAAAATACAGTAAAGGAATGCGTCAAAGAGTCAAGATTGCTCATGCATTGGTAAACGATCCTGATTTAATAATACTTGATGAACCACTCCAAGGTTGCGACCCTGTTGCACGAACTACAATAATGAATGTGATTCGAGAAATTGGGGCAATGGGTAAAACTGTCATTGTTTCTAGCCATATTCTCTCAGAAATAGAACGTATAACTGAGCAGATTGTGATTCTTCATAATGGCCGCTTATTGGCATTAGGAAATTTACATGCGATTCGTGGAATGTTGGATAAACATCCTCACAGAATTTTATTGACAACAGATAGTCCACGCGAACTAGCAGCTCGAACTCTTGTCGTTGAAGAAGTACACGGGGTCCGATTTCCATTTCCTCAACAACTCGAAATTCAGACAAATGATCTTAATGCAGTACATTCTGTTCTCCCATCTTTGATTACTTCTTCTGGACTTCGTGTTTCTTCTATACAGAACCCCGATGATAATCTCGAGAGTCTTTTGGCCTATTTAATGGAGGGCAGAGCATGACTGAGAAAAATAGAGATCAAGATTTCCTTCAGACATCTGATCAACATCTTTCCATTTCTTCTCAAGTTACTGATAATCCCTCTGTAAAACCCCTACCAGATAGGATTATTCTCAACAGTGTTTGGAGTGGATTAGATAGAAAGGCAGGGGCGATAATTGAGTTCACTGCGCGGCAGTTAAGAGTGCGAGCATCTACATGGGTGATTGGAACAGTTGGATTAATGCTAATGTTGCTATTATTGGCAACCTATGCTGAAGCAATGGTTGAAGGAATTGAACCTGTTGATGATGATGGCGACTCTGAAGATTGGGATGAAGATGGCTACCCTCTTGGCCAGGAACGAAAATGGGGTACTTCTGATTGGAATAGTGCAGAATTCCCTGGTTCTGGAGTTTTTGTTAGTGATGAATGGCTAAACTGGAATCAAGCAGATCATACAGGGAATCATACATATCGAGGTAATGCCGTAATCACTTCATACACTTGGATTGGAACCCCTCCTAATTCACAAAATAAGGGATGGGCACAGGTAGGTAATTTCAGTGATTGTACAGAATACGAAGAAGAATATGATCTTCAAATAGGTCGTTCTTGTTTAACTTCTAGTGGAGACATACGTTTCAATGGCTTGATTCAGGTGAATGGCACTGTTGGTGTCGAATCTGAAAAATGGTATCAGTATCTTGAATGGGGGGAATTTGTCGGTGCTTCTGATACCCCTATCCCTCAGGATCCTCGTTCAATGTATATTGATGAAGATGGATTCGATATTGACGTTGCTTCTGGAGAAACAAGTCAAGGATTTGATGATGATGGAGATTGTATTAGAGATTGGGATATTATTTCTAGTAGGCCTTCAAATTCAGAATTTATTTGGGAGGATTACTTCATGTCTGATTCTAATAGAAACGGAATTGATTGTGACGTTGAACTCGTTTTTGACGAAGAAGGGAATCTAATTTCTATTGAAGCGGATAATATGGTAGATGAAGATCCGTCTGAAGATGAATTTGTTTTAGAATCATTACATCGAGGATTCGTTTTAGCAGTTGGAAAAGTTGCTTTTTTGTTTTTGTTAGGAATTTTCATTCCATTGTTTTTAGCAACTGGATTAATCAGGGATGAAATGGCATCTGGAACGATGTATTATCTAATTGGCAAGCCTATTCATCGTGCTGAATTTTTCATCTATCGTATTCTTGGATTCATGTCAATATCAGCACCTTACATGATAGTCTTGGCATTATTAGTTGGGTTAGTTACCAGTTTCATTGGTCCTGGTGATTCCCTATTTCGTTTCCAAGATCTAACAGTTTGGTTGATTATTGGAATCACTGCGGCTCTAGTATTGTTGGCCTATTCTACTACATTTTCTGCATTAGGAGTGATTTCAAAGAAGTTCGGAATTTACATAGCGATGATTATGGGTGTATGGGAATTTATCATGGCATTCTTTTCATTGCTTACTTCTGGTCAGAGTAAAGTAGCTTGGCTTTCAGTTTCTCATTGGGGATTAGAAATGGTCAATTCTGCTGCATTAATTGCATGGCCAGATTCAGGTTACTATGATATCATTGGATCAGGATTATTCAATTCATCAGTTGTTTTCTCAATATTTTGGAATGAACCAGTAATTGTTCCCGGTTCTCCAGTTGGTTCCTTGTTAGTGTCGGCCCTTTTCTTGATTTTTTACATAGGTGTCTGGGTATTAATCGGTCAGTCATTCTTAGGTAGAAGAGAGATTGATTAGAGTATTAAATTCATCAGCCGTGTTGCACCTCGCAGTACATGGATCGTTTCGAGGGGGACATAGATACTCTTTGGCGCCTCGATTTTCTTCCCCCCTTACATCGATTGACTTGGCAATGGTGGTGGTGGTTGGTTGTACTACCTTGTGAAGATCATCCTGACCGTTCTAAGCAGTTGATGGTTCTTTGGTCAACAAAAGATACAGCCTCAATTGATGTTAATGGAGTACCTTGGGAGGGTCAGCGTTTCGATACTGACAAACAGGGTGGACATACATTAGGTGGAATGGTATGTGCATGGTGGTATGATGGAGAGAAAATGTTTGAACCCTTAGTACTAAGGAAGTGCAGAATGCTCGCTCTCGATAAAAGACATGATCTATGGCCATCAAATAGTGCAGGTGGGGCCATCGTTCCCTTGACTGAAGACGATTTATCTATGGGACTTCGACCAGATAATAGCGCATTTTGGTTGCGATTAATTTCTGATCAAGAAATGATTGATCAAGGTGCTCCCTCAAGTTTCAATTTTGAGATGACTCCTTGGAATCCTCCACTTTCAGCAGCAACTAGATCTCACAATTTATTCACTGGTTCGATGGGATACGATATTCTTCGTTTACATGGCACAAAAACGTCAGGAATAATTGATGGTGAGAATGTAGAAGGAACAGCCTATTTTCAGAAGGTTGTTGTTCAAGCCCCTTCAGTACCTTGGTTTTGGGGCTTCTTACATTTTGATGATGGTTCCTATTTTGATTGGTTTATGCCTCACCTTTCTCTCTCAGTTACTGCAAATGACTCTACTCCTTGGAAAAGAAGAGATAAGCATCGATTGCCGCTTCGAACTGCTGGATTATTTCATGATGCACGTCGAGGTAGAACTGAACGATTTGAACGATGTGAAGTTGAGTTAATTCAATCTTCATCTGAATCATTATTGGATACGGATGGTAATCCTTTACCTTCATTTAAGATACGAGTTTGGAACGGAAGAACTCAGTTAAGTATGATTTTAGATGCTACAAGTCGAGCACATTGGACATTTGATCAACCAACTAGAATGGGCTTAGAGTCACATTTCACCTACAATGAATATCCATTGAAAGTTCAGAAATTAGCTATTATAGACGAGGTGGAAATTCGGTCTGCCTCAGATTATGGCTGGATTAGAGGGAATGCTGAGCATTCTTGGGGTATTTTGCATTGATGCGTTCAATTTCCGGAATTCGTTATATACGAATCCGCTGATTTCTATTCAGAGGGAAGGTCATGGGAGAGAAGATGGATGAGTTCAAGAAAGGCCTGAATGTTGAAGCGGCTCGTAGTTCCGTACCTGAAATGTCAACTTATGAGGAACCATACTATCGTTCTGGGCCGACGTTTTTGTCTATGTTTCCTCGTTACTTCCTGATTTTACTTGTTTTAGCAGTTCATCTGCTATTCTATTTCATGGAAGGAGATGCATACGATGCAGAGGGTAAGACTGGCGGTTTAGTCTTCTTCCTAAATCTCCTAGATTTTCTAGCTGACACTGGTTCAATTGGTTTCTTTGGCATTCTTATTCTTTTAACCTGGATAAATCGATTTGTTAATTTCAGTACATCCGGCTCTCTGTATACAGTTTCACTTCTTTTGATTTCAGTGACTCCAGGCCTTTTTGTCTTGGAAGATATATTCACTGGAGATGGTTTAGTAGCGGATTTGATTGGAACTCAAGATAGTGGTTTTTTGCCGGATTGGTCCAAATCCTTCTATCTGATTTTTGGATTAGGATATACTGGAGTAATGTTCTTACTTACTGTAATGTATCAACGTGCTTTTACGTATGTCATTACTGACAAGCAAGTATACTTGAAGAAGGAATTTTTGAAATTTGTAGATGCTAATAGTCATGCAATTAGTTTGACCAAGATAGAGAATCTGAAAGTGGAGCGTAGTTTAATCGGTAGAATGTTGGGATATGGCAGTCTTCATGTAATTACTGCTTCAGGTATGGGACTTCGTCAAGAATCAATGTCCATTGGTGGAGGTGCTACAACTGAGGTTACCGATGCGGCGACAAATCAAAGTAGCAACTTCTTAGTTCGTATGCTTCGATTTATGTTCATTGTGGTTCGACTTCAAAGGACTCGTACAACTGTTGATCTAGATCCTGAGGATTGTTTCTATGGAATTCGTAATCCTATGGATGTATATGCATTAGTGAATGAATTACGTACTCGACCAGGTGCTCCTGAAGATGGAGAAATCTCATCTGGAGAAAATAGTCAAGATAGTGCAGATAATTCAGAGATTTAGTCATTTGAGTCAGATTAATTCTTCCGCACCGTTGATGAACTACCGGTGCAGACGACCCACTGGTGAACACATGGTAGATGAGGAATTATCAGTTAAAGCAGCGCAATGTATTATGAGTGGAGACTACATGGGTGCGATGGAAAATTTTGAGGCAATAATCGATGCACACGGAGACAGTCCAGTAGGTTATCATGGTTGGGCTGAGGCAGCACTTTTTGAGATTCAAGCCAATGGAAATTTCGATGAAAAAGGAAATGAGAGAATTAACGAAGGTCAAGTTGCTGCATATTTTCAAAAAGCAGCAAAAATGGATCCAGAGAGTACTGAATATCAAGCTGCTTTAGCAAATGCTTTGATTGAGTTTGATAGAATTCCTAAGGCGATTAGGGAACTTAAAAAACTCAAAGAATTAGGTGATTCATCTGATGATTTTGATGTAACTGCAGATCTATTTCAAGCGGCTAAAATGTTGATTGATAATATTGATTTCAAGACTAACTTCGACAGAAGTGAGGCTTTTGCGAAGCAGTTTATTCCTGTTGCTGTAGAATTTGCTTTTCTTGGTATGGGTTTCTCCTCTACTGAAGAAGCCGTAGAATATCTCGCACTTGAATAATGAGGATGAAATATGACTGAGGCTGAAGAGGCTAAAGTTGAAGATATTGAAACACAAAGACTAGTGTTATGTTTTGGTTATCTTGGAGATAAATTTCATGGTTCTCAACTTCAACCTGATGTACGTACAGTTCAAGGAGAACTAGAAAAAGCCTTGAAGAAACTTGAATGGCTCGATTCAGATTTACATATATGGATTTCATCAAGGACAGATGCGGGTGTACACGTTAGAATGAATCTTGCATCATTCGATATGCCTACTTCCCGTTGGTCTAGTATTGGAGAAAACAATTTATTGAGGGCTCTCAATGATAGATTACCTGATGATGTATTTGTTTGGGGTGCATATGCTGTATCAGATGACGTCATCGTAAGAATGGCAAGACGCCGAGTATACCTGTATCGCCTTCAAGCCTTACCTGGCTGGCCAGTGGATGTATCTCCTGAACGAGTTTCTCGTTGGTGTAGAGTGTTCGAGGGTGGTCATGATTTCACTAATTTTTGCAGAGTTGAAGAAGATCGAACAACAGTTCGCACAATTCATAGTTGTACTCCGTGGGTTGATTTTTCTGGAAGAGTAGTAGGGTTTAGAATTGAAGCTGAATCTTTCCTATGGAACCAAGTTCGTAGAATTGCTTCTGCGCTACATGGTCTTGCTACAGAACGAATTGAATTGTCTGATGTTATTCGTGCCCTTCATCGACCTAATGAAACGATGGATTTTGGGCGTTCTTCTCCTGACTGGTTGATTTTATGGACAATAAATCATTCATCATTACCTAGTCTTGATTTGATGCCAATTGAAGCTGTACAAGCTTGGTCGAATCCTCCTTTAAGTAGAGAAGAAAGAATGCATGAGCGTTGGCAAGAAATTGCTCGTAGGGAAATTGATTTGTTACTTCAAAGAGGGTGGATTCTAGAAATGACATCAGTCAACAATGAGATTAAGGTTAACAATTGATCCATCATTCAGGTTTAGAGATTCTCTTAGGAAAACATCTGCTATTACTTCTATTACCTCGACATGACGCGTCAAATCAGGAATTAATATTGCACAAGAGATATTTTTTGATTCAGAAGTACTAATTTTTGCTAAATATGCGGTTGCCCCACCAAACGATCTACCCTCTCTGAGGAATCCTCTAATTCTTATCGCTTCAATAGTTGATGTATCTATTTCAGATACTTTGTTGAGGAATTCATCATCTAAATCTAGTGTATCAATTCCTGCTTTTTGACGCAAAGCAATGTAACTGGTTAAGTCATTATTTTCTACATTTACATTCAAAGTTCCCGGCCAAGCAGTTGCTCCTAATATTTTTTTAAATTGGTCTTGGTAATGCGATTGAGACATAAATATTGACGCTCTCCCAAGCCCACTACTAACCTTCCCTGATAGTCGCATGTGTAATTCACAATAGTTACAACATTTAGTATTCCGTTTTTTGATCAAAGCAAAAATTGCTGCCCTTCAACTGGAATTTTACAGCCTGAATCTAGTAACTGTTTGACTTCATCAGAGTTAGGAATTAGCAAAGGATTTGTATGATTTAAATGAATGAAAAAGACTTCTAATTCCTTTCCGTTGAGATTACCTAATCTTTCTAGTGAATCAACTACTGGTGGATGGGGGACATCAGTTTGTCTAGACAATTCATTTTTTGACCAAAATGTACCATCTAGAAAAACAATTTCTATGCCTAAGGAATCAAACCACTCTATCACACTATTTTGTTGTACCATATGCAATGTTTCTTCCCATGAATCGTGATCTGGAAGATACAGTAAGGATTTTTCAGGTCCATTTATCATGAATGCATGAGTATCCGTTAATTCGTCTCTATGAGGGACACGTATTGGTGTAATTACTAAGTGTTCAGAAATTTGAATTGACTCATTACTATTGAATTGAATAGGAATTAATATATTATCTTCAACCAATTTTTTCCATTTCGGTGTATTTAGAATTAGTTCTATCATCGATTTACTAGCATGAAGTCTAACATTTTTTTCATTCATTACTTCTTTACCAAACAATCCAATTCCATCTACATGCCCTATATGTCCATGTGTTAGCCAGATATCTGTCACATTTCTCTCTCCAACTTTTCGTAATTGTCGGTCTAAGTTTCTGGTTACATCAATAAGATGAAATTGTTTTTCATCAATGATTGCTAATGAAGAAGGAGAGAGTACTATCTCGTTATCCCAATAAAATTTGCAGGTGTTGCAATTACATCCTGGATGCGGCACTCCTCCATCTTGAGCTATTCCCAATATCATCGCCCTTATGTTGTGGCGCATAAATCTCCCTATCCGTCTTTTCGTTTCAACTCAGCGATGAACGGAAGCATCATGTCTGACATGATTATCCCCGTCTATGGCCAAGGACCTCGACTGGATGAGAGAGCGATATTCTGAATTAGAAAAGGCAGGCCTGAACTGGGATCCTCCGGTGTTGGAATCTGCCAATGCACCAAGGGTATCTATCGATGGAAAGGAGACTATCATGTTATCAGCAAATAATTATCTAAATCTATCAACTCATCCAAAGGTAGTCGACGCAGCAATCGAGGCGACTAAATTATACGGTGTAGGAAGTGGTTCAGTAAGGGCTATTGCAGGTACTATGGATATTCATTTAGAAGCAGAAAGGGTTGCTGCTGAATTCAAAGGCGTAGAAGCTGCATTGATTTATTCAGCAGGATATACTGCAAATGTAGGATTAATCCCTACTTTGGTAAGTGGTAAGGAAGATATCATAATTTCAGATGAACTAAATCATGGTTCAATAATAGATGGAGTTAGATTGACAAAGGCTCAGAGAGCAGTATATCCTCATAACGATGTTGGAGCTCTAGAACAACTGTTGAAAGATAATCAAGACGCTAAACGAAAATTAATCATTACTGATGGCGTTTTTAGTATGGATGGAGATATTGCTCCATTAGACGAAATTGTGAAAGTAGCAGAAGAATATGATGCAATGGTTTTCGTTGATGATTGTCATGGGGAAGGAGTTTTAGGTGACGGGAGAGGAATTGTCGCTCATTTTGGCCTTCAAGGACGTGTTGATTTCGAGGTTGGTTCTTATTCAAAGGCAATGGGGGTGCAAGGAGGAATAGTAGCGGGAACAGAACAAATGCGTCTTCATGCTCTAAATCATAGTCGTTCATGGTTACTTTCTGGTAGTCAACCCCCTGGAGTTGCTGCTGCTCAGAAAGCCGCAGTGGAGGTAATTATTGACGAACCAGAACATGTTCAGAGGTTATGGGAAAATACTCATTATTTCCGAAATGAACTTGAGTCGTTAGGATTTGACACAGGTGTATCTACTACACCTATTATCCCTGTAATGTGTGGAGAATCATCGACTGCAAAGCACCTTTCTTCTTTAATGCGAGATTCAGGAGTCATGGTTGGTGCCATAGTTTTCCCCATGGTAGCTAGAGATAAGGCACGTGTTCGAACACAAATGTCAGCAGGATTAACTCGTGAAGATCTTGATCAGGTACTTTCAGCATTTGAAAAAGCAGGCAAATCAATAGGTTTAATTTGATTATTCTTCACTAATTTCATCTATGGCATCTAACATATCTTGGTCTTTTGATTCTCTCATTTTGCCTACTTCAATTGGGCCATCAATAGGTTTCAATCCTCTAGCCATCCTATCTAGCATTCTCCATCTGGGTGCATATGAAAGATGAACATAGAGTGGTCCTGGGGCTAACATTAACACCCAACCTAATTGCTCTGGGATACCTAAAGAAGGTTCTAGAAGTGATACAGTGAATAGGATTAATCCAATGAATGGTATTGGGAAAATGAACTTTCTTCTCCTATCTAGTCTAAGAGGGATACGTTTTGTGATAGCAAGAATGATTGCACTAAAACCTCCAAGGATTCCACAAATTAAGATAATTGTTAGAGCAGTAATTGACCAAGTCCTTATTGAATTACTATATGATTCTCCAATTGATGTTTGATCGATTAGAGTGGGCCCTAATAATGCTAGAGAGATTAGTAGCCCATAGAAAGCTCCGACAAATGTAGGGTGAGAGAGTGTTAGTGGCCAACGAAGAAAGAATTGACTAAGTGTTCCACCTTGAAACATTTCTCGATGTTCTTCAGGTAAAGCTGCAATTCTATCGCGCCACTCTTCCATGAGGATGATTTTGTTCTTCCACCCTATGACCGTTCCGTCATTCTTCTGAGTCTGAAGGCGAATGTATGAGATTCCTTGATTTTCCGAGAATCTCTCTGGCGCGCCCCATTTGCCCAAATTCAATCTCTACTTGCCCCGGACTTGTATCCAACCATTCCCTCTCTAGTAGTCCCTCTGCTGAATTTTCTCTAAAACGTGCATCTGTAAGGGTTGGATCTTGTTCAAACTCTTGAGCTCTTGAGAGAATAAGTGCTTGATTGATGTAAATCTCCATATTTGATGCATCATTGTGTCGAATTTCCGACCCTAAATTCAGTAATATTTCATCATCATCATCTCTAATTGTCCACCCTTTAGTAATTATATTCGGATGTATGGATATATTTACAGAATGAGGTAGAGGAATCCATTCTCCTATGACGTTTCTAACTCTAGTTTTTGTGCTTTCTCCCTCATCTGCAGGATGCCATGGGTGTCCATCATCAACTCCTATAATCTGTAATGCCTTGCGAATTGATCTAATATCGATCTGTTGTTTGAAAACTATTACGGTCGGGATAAAAGATAGAATGATGATCAGAGTGCCAATAATTTCTGAATATTGGAGAAAAGCAAAACCAGAAAATATGAATAAAAATGTTGCAACTATAATTGGAACCGAATGATACTCTCCTAATATTTCGTGTTGGATTTCTTCAATATCCCATAAGGGCAATGTTTTTTCCATAATCATTCCTCTAATGTTTTTTGATTGACAGAGCAACATTCACCACCAAATGGTTGTTCATTATTTTCTATGATTAAGCCTAAGCGCTTGAACCTTCTTTGGATATTCATCATTTTTCAATAAATGAGGTTCAGGAGTGTGAATTTAGGAGGGGGGTTCAAGAAGGGTTGAGGATGCATTCCCACGAGGGTTCTGTGATGGCGGAGCTACCAAGTGGATTAGTAGTTGAAAGACGAAGGGGTGGCCCTGGAGTTTTAGCGCTACTGATGTTGGATGCCACACGGTCTCGATTCAATGGACATATTCGTATTGAAAGGTCCTCTAATAACGGCTTTGTAGGAAATTTAGGCATACTAGATGGTATGCCAATAATGTCTATTGCAATGGATATTGATTCATCATCTAGTGGAGGAAAGGAATCAATGGAAAAATGCCTTCATGAATCTGCAATGGATGATGCCAGAATATCTGTCCATGAAGGTCCTCATATACCTCAGTCAATGGATTTGCATCCTTATTCTAGATTGTTAAGTTCAGATATTCAAAATCTAGAAGAACAACCTTGGTGGTCAGATCGTCGACATCAAGATTTGGTTTCTTTAGGGAGAACTAAGAGTAGGTGGACCAGTATCGAATCCGAATTTTCCCGAGAAAATTCAGAATCTATACAATTCGAGGATCAAAAAGAGATTCCTGTATTAGAAGAAGGTCCATCATTCGGTCCCGGACAGAGTTGGTTGGTAGACGATGAGATCCCAGATAGTGTATTGGGAATTGCTTCAAATTTAGTTTCCTTAGGGAGACCTATTCTCGTTTTCAGCAGAATGCCTCCAGAACGTCTCAGAAGTAAATTTGCAATTCATGAATCTTCATCTGTTAGATTGACTGAAAGGCCTATCAGTTCCGGAGATATCGGTCCAAGTTTGGAGGGAATAATGAGGAAGATTGAAGATTTCTTCTTTGCAAATCCTCGTGCTGTTGTTGTTATTGATGGATTAGAGTTTTTGATTGGTTTACATGGTTTTGATCGAGTTTATGATTTTACAAGAAATTTAACAGATTTAGTTGCAGAGTCTGACGATCTTCTCTTATGTCCAATTGATGGATTAGCTATGTCTCCCCAGGAAAGAGCTTTGTTGCAAAGAGAGATGAAGATGTTAGATACACATACTGCGGCACTATGGGGTGGGCAAAGTGCTAAGTTAGCAGGACATCCTTTTATTATTCATGCAATGACTACTGTTGCTGAGCCAAGAATAGCATCTGATGTTAGTGGCATCGAATCAAATCCTACAAACGATGATGATATTGATAAATTACCCGAACCCATTGAAGATATTCGTCCAGATATAGGTTCATTAATGGATCAATGGAAGTCAGAGTCAACGATTTCTCATGTTGAAACTAATGAAAGTAAATTCGATGAATTAGTTGTTGACGAAGTTATTGAAGAAAATATTTCTGAAGAATTAGAAGATTTTGATTTACCGGAATGGGCAATTGAACCATCTTCCAATAGATCAGAGGAAGTTACTCCTGAAAATTCAATTCAAGTTACTGATACTAAAATTGATCAAGAAATTGGAGCTCCTCAAATCAATTTGGTACCCAAACCAATTCATTCACCAAGTCGAGTAAAACAGACAAAAACCAAACGTATCGGCCGTCGTTCTGCAACTGTCGATCATAAGCCCAAGCCAAGAGTTAGACGTGTAGTTTCTCCTAATGAACATGAAATTAGAACGGATGGATTGAGAGATGCTGCAGTTAGGTGGCGAGAGATTGTTGAACAAACAAAAGAACTGATGCCAATAGGATCTATTCCCGCTAAAGGAAAAGAGATTCCCGATTTTCAAAAGCCTCAGCAGTCTATAGATGATTCAAGTGCAGATATTCTCAGGAATGTCCGTGAAATCGATGAAGTTTGGATGCCTAAAGGTCTTGAAGAAGAGAGGCGTCACGAAATAATACATTCAAATTCTAAAAAATCAAAGACTCAGACTATTACCATGGATCGCCCTTCTTCTGCAAGGGAATTTGCCTCTGCTTCCCACAAGCAACGTAGAGATTTATCGATTCCAACAACACGTGGTCTAGATTCAACTGAACTTCCAGAGAATTTTTATGACCGTTTAGCAAAATTGGTTGAAAGGGGAGAAAATATTGGTGAAATAATGTCTATAGTGGAGAGATCACCTTCTGAAGCATTACAACAGTTACAAAGTTTGGAGGATTCTTCATGAGTAGAAAGTTATCTGATGTAGTTAGGATAGCAAAGGAAAGATTGGGTGAAGAACCAACTAAGAAAAAGTCGGTATCTCCGTCTTTGGAACATTACATCCAGAGACGCTCTGGACCACGCGGACTTTCAAATGTAGATGATCTCCTTGGTCGTTCGGATCCTCTAGGTGCAGAAAAGAGACTCTTTGGAGAAGAAGATACTACTGATTTTGTTTTAGATGGAATACGTCGTCTTCGTGAAAGCGCATCTAATGAATCGTCAATAAATATTCCAGGTCGTTTGTTATGGAGGCAAGTTCTTGATGAACAACGTGGAATCGAATCAAGTAAAATCTCAGAATTAGAATCTGAACATGTAAAAAATTCCCCAACTATCGAATCCTCCTTCTCTTGGCCACTTATTCATCAACCTCGTTCAATGTTATCTTGGTCTCGATGGCATACCTCGCCTGAAAATCATGCAGTTGCAAGGGCAGCGGACATGATTATGGAAGAACCCGGGCAACGACTCAATCCATTCGTTGTAGTTGGAGATTCAGGAACAGGTAAAACTCATTTTATTTCAGCAATGGGCGATAGTCTTCAGAGTGTAATGCCACATCGTAGTATATTTCGAATTGATGGTTCTACACTTGATAATTGTCCATCTGATTGTGAAGAAGCATTTCGCCAAGCTGGTGCAATATTAGTTGATGATATTCACGAGATCATCATTAAAGGAATAGATGATTCTTTAGGCAGACTCCTCCATATTGCTATCGATCATGGAATACAGATTATTTGTACTACTCGTTCACTGGAAATTATTGAATCAGTTCCCACCAGTAATTTACGTCAAGTTTTGACAGGATCAGCAATAGGTACATTAGAAGATCCGAGTATTCCTACACTCATAGCCTATCTTAGGAGAAGAAGTATTGCAGAAGGTGCTTCAATCGATGAGGAAATCTTGTCGTCAATTGTACTACACTCTCCTACATGGGTTGGATCTTTGAATGCCCTTCAAATAGTTCTATCTTCCATTTCAGAGGGTTTCATTCCAGTGGATGATAGAGATGTTTCAATACTATTAGAAGGGCGTAGTCTTTCACCTAGAACAAATTTTCAAAGTGAATGGAATCCTGATTTGGTTGGGAAAAAATTAGTTGAGGAAGTTTTAGACGATGTTTTACCAAAAGGCTTCGATCCAAACGTAGAACTTGTTAGTAATTTAGATACAAATGAAGAAGATCAATGGGTTCCATCTAACAAGGAACTTCCTAATGGGCGTCTTATTCCATCTTCTCCAAGACCTCCTTCAAAACCATCATCTGGGATTTCGAATATGTTGGGGGGACAAATAGAAAGTCGTTTCTTTGATGCAGAGAGTGAATTACATCGTCGTCGATATGCTCTACATGAAATTGAGAGAGAGTTATCTATTATTCAGGATAGAATGTCTTCAACTACTCCAGGTGATTTAGTAGCCCTAACAGATAGATTATTGGCATTAGAAGGACAATTAGAAACAATTTCTGAAACACCTCTTGGAGAAGAAATAGGCTCTATCGTACCCTTCGATCCATCGGAAATAACTGTCGAAATTCAATACCCAATTCTCAAACCGGCTCCAGGACAGATAGCTAATCATCAAAATGAAGCCTCATCAAGAGGAACAGCTCGCTTAAGAAAGCGTAGAGTAAAGATGCCAATTTAGTTTCTTACCATTGTTTGAAACCACGTTCTGCATGAGCATCTGCTTCAATATGTGTTCGAATAGTATTTCCATCAATCAGTATAGCATCTGGATGAACTAAACCTGGACAAATTTCGATAGTTTTCCTCCATGAAGGATCATCTCGAACGTTTTCGTTCCAGAATGGGAAAGCAGAACATTGAGCAGGTTTCACACCATGGATCTTACAACTTTTGTCTTCTTCAATATAGATGCAAGTTCCTTTTTCAGGGGTTGATTTCAGAACATAGCGTCCATCATGTGTCTGCCTAGCATCCCTTTCTAACCATTTTTCGGCCTCGATTCCAAAATTGTTTGAAATTCTGGTAACATCTTCTCGAGAGAGGTATACGAGTCCATCAGGTTCATCACAACATCTTCCACATTTTGGGAGACAAGTAAAGCGAATTCCCGCTTCCCACCATTCTGGTCTCTTGCGTCCCACATATTGTCGAAACATCTTCATGGTTCAAACTTCGCGGTAATTTTGATGAAAATATATCCAAAGGGTTCATCATGGGAAACTGCCCGGTTCCATTCTAACACCGAGGGTTGTGCATGAGTGACGAGAATGTTTTGTTCCAAGTCCTTGACACTCACCTTGATACAGGAATGAGAGGTATTCCTGTAGGAACATGTAAGACGTCTTTCGTAGATCCAGTTGATGGTGTTCATTATGCGGGGTATCCAATTGCTGATCTTTCAAATGTTGACCCAGAAGATGCTGCCTTTTTATTGTTCAATAAGGATATGCCTAATGAAAATGAATCAAGAATGTGGAAAGAAACTTTAGCTGAATGTTCTGAAATTCCATCTGGTTCATTAGACATTTTTGATTCAATAGGTATTGGCCAAGGCCATCCAATGGATTGGCTTAGTATGGGGATTATGTCTTTGGCTAGAGCTGAAAAAGAGAATGATATTTCTTCAGATGCAGTAAATCTAATCGCATGGATGCCAGAACTAATGGCTCGATTATTCATGTCTAGGGGAGGAAGAGGAGACATAGTGACTCCTTCAAATCCATCATTGGGAATGGTGGGAAATTTTGTCTCGATGTTAGGTATGAAAGGAGAAGAAGCAATTCGAGCAGAAAGGATTCTTCGTTCATTCTTAGTCCTGCATATGGATCATGGAGGAGGGAATCTCTCCACTTTTGCCGGTAAAGCAGTTGCATCAAGTCGATCTAGTCTTTTTGCATCTATTGCTTCAGCAATGAATGCTTTGAGTGGTCCACTTCATGGCCGTGCAAATCAGTCCTGTCTAGAGTTTGTTCAGAAGGTTGGTACATCAGACCCTGATGAAGTTGAAGCCTTTGTGAGAGGAGAACTTGCAGCTAAAAGACCAATATTTGGGTTTGGACATGCAGTACTTCGTGCTGAAGACCCAAGAGCAACTGTTCAGATGAAAATTGGAGAAGAAGTATGTCCTGACGATCCATTATTTGCTACTGTCAGAACCCTAAGAGAAGTTGCTCCTAGAGTATTGGGAGAGAATCCTAAAATTAGTAACCCTAATGCTAACGTAGATCTCGTTTCTGGTACACTGCTCTATAATGCAGGATTTAGAAAACCTGAGTACTACACTACTTTCTTTGGGTGGGCTCGAGTAATTGGAATATCTGCACAAATTGTAGATGAAAGGAAATCCAGAGGTGGAAAAGGAGTTCCAATTTATCGTCCAAAATATTTAGCTCGAGATCAACCTGTTAGAAGATTATAATCAGCCTTCTCTAAATGTTTTACCTGCTCCTCTATGTCCAATGAATCTAGGAATCTCCCAAGGTGGAGATCCTTCATCGGCTTGAATTTCAGGCCATGCTAATTTCTTTCCCAATCTGTCAATGATTTCTTGTCTTTCTTTCAAGTCTAAATTTTCCCATGTTGGTCTTTCAGTTGCTCGTTCACGTAGTATTTTTGCATCTTGTTCATTAGAAAAGTGATTCATTTTTTTCTCTAAATCATAACTTAATGGCTGAGTTCCAGGCTTTAACCAACGAGTTTGTCCTTTAGGAGTCCTAAGAATTGAAGGATCCATAAGATCACTTAGAGCTGTGAATCCACCTGAAATTATGTCTTTTTCTATTCTCATAGGAGTAGGCCAAACATGAATTGGAAAACCCCTGCGTATCTGATTTAATTTTTTGAGAGATTTTCCTTTGTATGAATATGTTCTCCCGAGGTGAAGAAATTTTGACCATGAATGTAAATGTTTGAATGCTAATGGAAGTAGAGGTGCTCCAATTTCTTGCCAATGTTCCACCATTCCTACTACCGTTCTTCTTCCATACGAAGGAAGAGCCATTGCTCTGCGAATTGGTGCAGGCCCCCATGGTCTAATTGATGGACTGATGGGAGCAGCTGGAATAGTAATTTTCGATAAATTATGAGCAATCATAGTCTTTGGATCAAACGAGATTATGGCAGTATTTCTTTCAGGAATATCAAGTGGAGATAATAGACTATCAATATTCTTCATTATCTCAGAAACGTGTTCAGTCATTCCACTACTACTAAAATAAGTACCAACAATTTTCGCTCTTGGATGAGGGCGTTTAATCTCGATACATGCAGTAGAGCAACCATTAATCCAAGATGATTTAACTCTAGCATCTTCAATTAATTCAGAAAATATATCAAAACCTGCTGCACGTAAATCATCAGAGTGATTTTGCTCAACATAAGGAAATAATCCTTCTTTTTGTCCTTCAAGTTCAATCTTAGCATTATGGTGAAGTGCCAATTCGCCATCTACAGTCAGCCTTACATCAAATTCAGAACCATCAGAATGTGTCATCCCATGGGCTATAGCATCGATACTATTCTGAGGTGGCTGTATCCATTTGCTTTCCATTTGATCACCTATTCTGACTCATTCATTTTCTTGATTTTTTGAAGAAATCTAGCATTCCACATTTTACCCTCAGATTTAACTGGGGGGGAATTAAGGAAATTATGAATTTTTTCGGATTCCATTTGCTTGGTAAATGGGTCGTTTAACCAACCTTCTTTGCCATGAAAATGAAGTGCAATAAAACGTTCTCCAGATCTACTTGTCCCATGTAATTCTAATCCATTAATTTGTGAATGAATTGCTAGAG
>PADI01000012.1 GCA_002702985.1 Methanobacteriota archaeon | reverse complement strand
TAGCGAAGGTGTAGCCTTGACCCGAATGTGAAGAATAGATGATTCGTTAGAAATCAAGGAAATTGGTACGTTTGTTACTGTACCACCTGAGATTATTGATTCTGTAAAGTTACCATATTCTAACCAACCTATTTCAGTTTCAAATTCAACAGTGAAAAGAACTGATGTAGCAGTTTCACTACCAATATTCTCTACGGGAACCTTCAGTTGGAATTGCTCACCTGAACGAGGTATGTCTGGAGAAGTCTGAACTATTCCATCAATGAGATTAATATCAACTCCATTCGGTCTGTCTAAAATTGTATATGTTGACGAAACGGTATTTCCATACACATTATCTTCATTCGAAAGGGAATTAGCAGGGTCAATTAACATCTCAACAGTAGGTGTTCCAGAATCAGTAGGTGCCCAATACATTACAACTTCAACGGAGGAACCAGGTTCGATTCTAGCTACTGTAAGTTCGTACTTCAGGGCGCCATCTACCCGTAATTCTAATGGTACATCCTCAGCAACTTTATCACCAATATTTCTCATTATTCCAATTACTCCAATATCACTATTCACGTATGATTGATCACGTAGTAAACCATTTATTGTAAATGACAAAGATTGCTCCATCTCTAATTCAGCAGCTGGAGGGTCATTGTCAACAACAATATCTCTGCGAATTTCCTTAGTGACATAGTCATTCTCTCCAACTATTCGAACTGCAAAACTATACTGTCCATCTGGAGTGATTCTGTTTCCATTTTCTTCTTCTAATGTATTCCAATACCATGTCCATTCCTCATCTTGCTCTTGCTCACCAATATTAACAAATTGAAGAGGTGTTTTCCATTCACTATTACCTACTCTATATTGTAATTCATGTTCTCCATAACCCGATCGGAAACCTGTAACTTCCACATCACCACTAACTGAAGAAATTCCAGTAGGCGTTTCAAGAGCTAAGTCGTACCAACCCAATTCAAAATTACGATTTTTCCCTTGAGAAATTGAAGAATTATTTCCACTGTCATAAACTACTGCTTCTAATGTAAGTTCATGATGGTATGAACTTATTCGAATATCTGGACGTAAGTGAAGATCCTCAGGAATATTTACTGTAATGAAAAATTCATCATTGTCATTGATGTTTACTATTCCATAACCTCCTTCAACATCTTTTTTACATCCTCCATCACAAGTCATGTAATACAAATTAAAACTTACACTGTCTACACCTTCAGGAGCATTATCAGTCAAATTACCCCTAATTGCTGTTGATAATCCGGAAGTAAGGAACGAATAAGAAGGAGGGCTTTGGAACATAAACCAATCACCTGGATTAACGGGATCTTCAGGGTCAGGGTCAGGATCAGTGGGGTCACCAGGATCCCCCCCTCCTCCACTAGAGCCTAAATCAAATAGTAAAGCAGCATCGACCATCCCATACCCATATTTTTCATTCCAGGAAGGATGAATGTCGGAATCATAAGGGCTGCCTTTAATTTCGGAATTTTGTTGTAAAAGATCTTTTATTTCTTCAGGATCCAAATTTGGCGAATCTTGTAACATTAAAGCAATTAATCCAGAAACATGAGGAGTAGCCATACTAGTTCCACTCATTTCAGTATAATCATTATCTGCATTTGATTCGAGTATTGGGTTTGATCCTGAAGCATGTTGAGGTGCACTAATATCCGTTCCTGGTGCTGAAACATCAGGTTTGAGTTCATCCATTTCATCATCATCTAAATCGTCATCTCTTGGGCCCCAATTCGAATAATCTGCAATTGTATCATCTGTTCTGTCTATGGAACTTTTATCATCAATTGCTGCAACAGATATACATTCATCAGCACTCGCTGGAGAAGGAACTCGTTGTCTCCCATCATTGCCCATCGCACAAACCATTACTATTCCATTTTCAGAGGCATTGTTTACCAATCGGGCCTCAGCAGATGAACCATTATCTCCTGTATCATCACTATTCGGAGAGGACAGAGAACCTAATGACATTGAAGCAATATCTATGCCCGATTGATTTCCATTATCCCAATCGGTATCTCGATTGTTTATCGTCCACTGTAGTCCGTTGATAGAGGTTTGGCTGTTTGTTCCGCCAGCATCAGTTAGTACCTTAACATCGACTAGATATGCTCCCGGAGCTACTCCGACATGTTGCCTTGATGAACTACCAGTTCCAAGAGCTGTTCCTGCTACATGAGTGCCGTGGCCAGCTCCATCGTCAGGATCATCGCACTCATTTGGATTTCCTCCTGCTACCGCAGTAGCATCATATCCACAAACAAATTTATGATCATCATAAGAGAAGGGATCACTATCTGGTTCGTCATCTTGATCATCGAAATCATTCAATGATCTATGCTCATTATCAACACCTGTATCGAGAATTGCAATAACAACATCATCTCCTCTAATGGAGGGATTCTGACCATGTGCTGAAGGAGAAGATGTTGGTCCTGAACTGACATGCATAGATGGAACGGATACATCCAAGAAAGGCACCATTACATTCTGTTGTTCTACGACGACAACTCCGGATAATTTCCAAATGTCCAACAGAGCAGAAACTGGGACTTTATCAACAGTTATCGAGTCAATTGATTCTAAAACTTGGAACCATGCTCCACCTTCAATTCCAACCCAATCATGATTCGTTAAAACCTCATACAATGAATTAATCTCTTGTGATGAAGGATGCCAAGCATAATCAACAACAATTGCTACAGTATACCTTCCATCTTTTCCGATAATTGATGTAGGAGACTCAGATTCGTATTCAGAAGAAATAATACGCTGTAATCTATCATCCATGCCATTGGAATCTCTATCAGGACCATAAGAAAACCACCATCCATTCTTTTCCACTGGAGGCACCACATCAGAAGGAATTGATTCATGAAGACGGTTTTTGAGAGGACAAAGCTCGCCATCACACATCAAAGGAGGAAGGCCATCTATGATTACAGGAAATATCTCATCCTGATCATCAATATCATGGATATCAGTTGCCTGAGCAAATCCAGAAAGAATGAGTATTGAGAACATGATAATATTCGAAACCCGTAAATTCCTCATGTTGTCACCTATTCCTTGGAGAACCATTCGCGATATAAGCCCACATGCGTAATGTATCAATAAAGTCGCTATGGCCATTGAATATGGTCTTTGCGAGTAGAACATCGGATAGAGTGTCCTCCTTTATCCATGATTATCTCCGAGCCACAAACAGGACATTGAGCAACTTCAATCAACTCTTCTAACCAAGCAACTCTAGTTTCGAACTCATCTCCCTCTTCAAGTAGCCTATCCATTACTCTCTTTGCCTTATCATTTAATGGAAAACCTGAATTTTCCCATGGATGTAATGAATTTAATTCAGGAATCTTAGGTATTGTGGATCCTCCCATGGAATACGGACTTGTACTGGAATCATCAAGTTCTGAAGGGGCGCCTTTTGCAACTAGTCTCCCCATTGCAAAACAAAGAAAGAAACCGCCAATGTGAGCCAGATGAGCCACGTTTGTTGATCCCATAGTGCCAGATTGAGCGCCATAAACGTAGTATACCTCAAAACCTAACCTAATTACTGCTACAAGACCAACAGGCCATTCTCTAATTAGAAAAATCAACGGAAATATAATTTTATCATTTGGCCAACAAGCCAGATATGCCCCAAGAAGTCCAAAACATGCCCCTGACGCTCCTAATGCAGGAGTCCAAGAATCCATATGAGTGCCCCACCATGCAAGATTTCCTCCCAACAAACCTAACACGTAGATAATCATCCATCTTTTAGCACCTAATCTACCTTCTAAAGGAAGCCCAACTAGAGCAATAACCAATACATTTCCAATTACGTGCATTGCACCACCATGAAGCCAACCGGCAGAAATCATCCGATGAATATGGATTGGTTCTGTTACAAATTGAGGAATTAAAGCTCCAAAATATATAGGATCAAACTCTGAAGTAAACCAACTACTTACTAATGCATGAATAAATTGTAAAGTTGCAACCAACATTAAGGATATAACAGTTGCAAGAGAAACTGGAGTTTTCATCCTAAATGATTGCACATACGGAGCAGTTGCTGCTGCAACAAATAATAGCAACCAAATTGAGTCCCCAAAGGTCAATTCAAGGAAATTCAATGGCTCTGACATCCCCTCTCCCCATTGTGTCCACAGAGACGAAATTGATGGATTCTCCGGTTATTTTTCATCCGAGAGTATCAAATCAAGGCCCCGAATGCCCTCACATGGATGGTCAAGACTCGCTACTAAGTCTGAGGGCTATTTCTGTTCTACGTGGAAACAATCTGGTACTGGAAAAACTCGACTTAGATGTTTATTCAGGAGATTTAATCTTGTTAACTGGGCCAAACGGCGGAGGAAAATCTACACTATTACAAACATTGGCTGGACTACTTCCATTATCTGAGGGAGAACTTCTCCATAATGGTAAATTGATTCGTGATTCAGAAGGAAGGCATGCAATGTCAGGAGGAACAATTGGTTGGTGTCCTCAATTAGGAGGAAGTACATCTTGCTCTACTGTAGAGGAGCATCTTAGAACAATTCTAAGTATGTATGAAAAATCATTCACAGAGGAGGCAGAAACGGAACTGTTAGTAGAATGGGGACTGGATCACCGACGACATGATAGAATAGCGAATTTATCTGGAGGATTGCGAAGGAGATTAGAAGTTGCCAGTGCAATTGCAGTCGGTGAATCATCCTCACAGCCTATTTCTATTCTTCTTGATGAACCATCAGTCGGCTTAGATGAAACGGGCAGAAATACATTAATTTCAAGCATAAAAAGACTAAATGATTCAGGCCATTCGATTATTATTTCAACACACGACCCAACTATTCAGAATATTCAAAATAAAGATTCAGAAATATCAATGCATAATGGAATAACTATTGAGAGAACTAACCATAATACTGAGAGTAGACTACCGATTAAATCCTCAGCATTTATTCGTAAAGAATCAATGTTAAGATGGAATTTTCGACTTGATTTACGGGAAATGGCTACACCATCAGCGCGATGGATCCCAGGTATCCTTGCATTTGGAATCCTCATTGGAAGTGGACTAATTGAGTCAAATATTTCCAATCTAGGATTAGCCGCTCTTGCTCTCGCACCAGCTATGATATCTGCATTGGTTAGACCTGCAGTGATAGATAGGTTAAATCAAAGAGAAATGGGAGGGATATGGAGTGTGGCCAAACAGGGTTCACTCAGTTTTGAAATTACAATTGCCTCAATGAGTATTGTTCCTGTAATTTTAGGAGTTATTGGAATATTTGTTCTGTTACCTACTCCAAACACTATTCAGGGATATATTTTGTTCTTGATTATCCCTGCTATCATGAAAGATGTTAGTGCAATTTCTGGTTTAATTCACCATAGATTTGGTTCTGGAGAAAGGCCGGGATTGATGGTTTTACTAATGATTCCATTTGCTTGGGTTCTGCTAACTTTGTGTAGTGCGTTAGAAGCTACAACCTTAGAAGCCATGAGAGAAGCGTGGACAGGAGTGATAATTGCATTTGCAACTAATATTGGTTTATTCTTACTTGCATGGGCTCTTCATGAATGATAGTATACGATGATTCAAACATCATCTGCTTCTAGGCCCTGCATGAGCGGGTCACGTAATGTTGGTCCAGCGCTTGTTTATCTTGGATTATTAGGTTTCATGCTAACGATTTGGATGGCTTTGATTGAGGCCCCAAGTATGGGTGATGACTGGAACGCTCCTGAATCATATAGAATTCTATTCGTCCACGTTCCATTCGCTTGGGTATCATTTTCGGGATTTGCTCTATTGTTTGGTGGATCGTTAAGTTGGTACATTAAACGCTCAGAAAGAGGATGGAGATTCGCAATAATTGGCGCACAACTTGGTTTATTGTATTCACTAGGAGTTCTAATTTCTGGACCAATTTGGGGGGCGGCAGAATGGGGGGTACCATGGGATTTTCAAGATATTAGGCTCAATAGCTTCGCAGTCTTAGCAGGCGTTGCACTTTTCTTTGCTCTAGGTGAGATGAATTCAGAAGATACTCAGCAAAAGAGAGATACGCTTTCATCAGTTGGAATTTTTGGATTTGGCTTAGTTCCTCTTACATACATGGCAACTAGATGGTGGCAAGAGCGTCATCCAGGCCCCTTAATCGGAGGAGGTAACGAAGATAGTGGAGTAGATCCATCGATACTATTGATATGGATGATAGGGGCGGCTTCAATGCAGATACTATTTGTTGGACAGGCTCTAATGACTAACAGACTACTAAAAACTGAGCAACAACTTGAAAATTTATTGTCTAATTTGGAGGATTCAATATGAATGATATGCTAGCCTTAGCAACTGCATATCTTGCACTTATCGCCTTACTTATAGGACATTCAATTCAAACTTCTAGAAGATTAAAATTAGTCGAAGAACGATTGGCAGCAGCTCTAGCAGCAAATGAAAGACGGAGTAAAAACCGTAATGATGGAGAGCCTATGCAATTGACAACGATGACGAACAATGTTGATTTTCAAGAAGAATGATGACCAATCGCTTGAAGTTGGACGGTGGACCCCATTAGATTGAGGGGGAGTCATGTCAAAGGGAGATCCTTTCTGTATTGTTTGCGGAAAACCGCCTCCATTAACAAGTGACAAGTTATGTGAAGCCTGTTTTAGAGCTCGAAATTATCTTTCGAAATTCCCAGAAAGAATTCAACAAACAAGATGTCCAAAGTGTGATATGTTCCTAATTGATGGACGTTTTGGAAGAATGGATCATGACGATCTGATGGAATATAGAGCAATGGAAGCCCTTTCAGTTCATCCTGATGCTCAAAACCTCGACATAGAAATTCATGCTGATTTAATTGATGATCGAACTTCAAGACTCACAATTCTGATCAAAGGAGAAATTGAAGGATTTCAATTTGAAGATAATCATGAGGCTTTGTTACAAACATCAAATGGTGTATGTCAAACTTGTACTAGAAAAGCAGGAGCATATTTTGAAGCAGTAATGCAACTAAGATCTGCTGGACGTCGATTAGAGGATGATGAAGTAAAAGAACTAAGAATGTCATTGGATGATATGTTAGTAGATTCTCCAGAAGATCCAATGTTCTTCATTACAAAAGAGGGACCAGTTACAGGAGGATGGGACCTTCAATTGGGTTCCAAAGCTATGGCAAGAATGTGGGGGAGAAAGTTAGTCAACGCTCATGGTGGACAAACCAAAGAAACTTCAACAACTGTTGGACATAAAGACGGAGTAGACATTACTAGACTAACATTATTGTATAGAAAACCGGCCTATGAAATAGGAGATGTAATCAAATTTAGAAAACGATTATGGAGAGTAGATACGTGGCAAAAAGACGGGCCGATTCTTTTAGCAATGGACAGATATGAACGTACAGGAGCTACTTGGAGAGATTTAGAGAAATGTGTTGTAATTTCTCAAAAGAAAGAACATTACGAAGTGGATATTTTACGACGTGATGATTCAGCAGTAGAAATTCTTGACCCTAATGATTTCTCAGTTAGAACATTGTCTTTTGCGTATGATATCAGTGCAGATGACACAAAAGTGCGTATCTGTTTGATAGAGGGGGAATGGACATGCATGCCTCGTACGAGGGGCGAACAGGGAGGTAAATAAGATGGAATCAAATCCCACAATGATTGAATTGGCAGAAACTCTAGATCCTTCAGATATGATAGGTTGGACAACTAAATTCCCAAACGCACTACGATCTGCTTTGACAAAAGATCTCGGACTAGACATCGAGAACGATTGGTCAGGAATACTATGTTTAGGGGTTGGAGGATCGGGTGCAGGTGGCATGTTATTATCTGATATTTCAAATCGAGAAGGTGGTCTACCTTTTGTGAGTTGGAAGGATTATGGTCTACCCTCGTGGTGGGGTCCTGACTGGTTAATTCTCGCTACTTCATACTCTGGAAATACTGAAGAAACACTACATGGAGTTAACTTGGCAATTCAAGAAGGTGGAACAATTATCGGAATCTCATCAGGGGGGAAACTGCAAGATATCCTAGAGGGTCATGAAAATGGAGTTTGGATTGATGTTCCCAGTGGTCAACCACCAAGAAGTGCACTAGGACATATCTTTGGAACTCAACTTAACATCTGTTGGACTATGGGGCTACTTCCCATGGAAACCGAAAAAGAAGAGATGTTAGAGCGACTTGAAAAATCTTCGAAAAACCTCGATATAATAAATGGCGACGGGGAAATAATAGAGATTGCAAAACAAATACATGAAAAGCGAATTCAAATTATGTCCACTCCATATTTAGGAACTATTGGATATAGGTGTAGAACACAGTTTAACGAAAATTCTGGGATATTAGCTACTTCCTCAATCCTTCCTGAACTCCACCATAATGAAATCGTTGCTTGGGGAGAGAACGAAAATCCATCTGATATACATCTAATTATTTTCGTTTGGAACGGAATGGATGAAAGAATTGGAATCAGAACAGAATGGACATTAGAAACTCTATCAGAGGTACCTACAACTATTCTTGAATGCCAAGGAGAATGTTTAGCAGAATGCATTCTTCATGGCGCTCATATGAGTGACTGGTTGTCTATCGCTCTAGCACTTCTAAAAGGAAAAGACCCAACAAGTATCGGTCCGATAAATGATCTTAAGTCACATCTCTCAAAAATACCAATTGATCAGTAAAGCGGCCCTAATACCAATCTAGGATCAGGAAATACTGAGAGTGCCCATTCCCTATCGTCAGGATGAACAACACCAGGGAGATCAAATCCTTCCGGTTCAATCAATGAAAGTTGGAAATGAACATGTGGAGGCCAACCACCATTCTCTTCCTCTGAACCAAATCTGCCAATCAATTGCCCTGTTTCAATTGAATCTCCAGGATTCCAAGAATTAGTAGTCATTTCATCAAGATGACCGTATAATGCCCAAATATCATTTCCATTGATTTTATGTTTTGTAACTAAGGTATGACCATAATCACCGGATTTAGAATTATATCCTACAGCGAAAACAACTCCATCAAAGAATGAATGAACAGGAGTGCCAACAGGACCACCTAAATCTAAACCAACATGTACAGTTCTTCCACCATTAAATAAGTCAGTCGTGTAAATCGAACGAACCTCGTCATATCTTCCAATCGTCCATTTTACTCCATCAATTCC
>PADI01000011.1 GCA_002702985.1 Methanobacteriota archaeon | reverse complement strand
CTTTGATTCAAGATTACGATTACTTGGATTTGAAGCCGATTACAATAAATATCGATTTGAAAAATGCTCTTTCTCAGCAGAACATTCGAATCAACGTTCCAAGTACCTTCACTATTGCAGTAAGTACCGAAGAAGCAATTATGTCTAATGCTGCAGAACGTCTTCTAGGTCTTACAATTCCTGCAATTTCTGAAATGGCTTCTGATATTATTCTAGGTCAACTTCGTCTTACTGTAGCGATTCTAAACATCGAGCAAATCAACAAAGATCGTGATTCTTTCATGGACTTGATTCGAACGAATGTTGAGCAGGAACTCCGTAAGGTCGGATTGAGTTTGCTTAACGTAAACATTGTAGATATTACTGATGAATCCGATTATATCGAGAGCATTGGTAAGAAAGCAGCAGCAACTGCAGTCGAGAAGGCTCGTGCTGATGTTGCTGAACAAGAAAAGTTTGGTGCAATTGGTAAGGCAGAAGCAGACCGTGAGAAGGATATCCAGGTTGCAACAAATCAAGAAACTGCTGCAATGGGAGTAAAGAGTGCAGAGCAACAAAGACGTGTAGACGTTGCTGAGAAAGAAGCACTTGCAATTGGTGGAGAAAATCTTGCTAAGGCAGACATCGCTCGTTCAGATGCAGATCTTGCAGAACAAGAAGCAGAAGCAAATCGGCGTGCTATGGTTGCTAGAGCTTCTGCAGAAGCAGAAATTCAGAAGGCTAAATTCATAGAAGAAGAAGAGAGACTTAAGGCTGAAGAAATTGTTCGAGAACAAATCACAAAACAACAGATTGAGATTGCTGCAGAAGCAGAAGCAGAACGTCAACGCCGAATAGCTCAGGGTGAAGCAGATGCAATACTTGCTCGATATAAAGCAGAAGCAGAAGGTGTTCAGGCTGTTCTAGATGCCAAGGCTGCTGGGTATGAGAGACTCATTGCTGCTGCCGGTGGACGTGCAGGTGATGCATCTACTCTTTTGATGGTTGAGAAGATTGAATCTATGGTCGCTGCTCAGGTTGAAGCAATTAGAAACATGAAGATTGACAAGGTCACAGTTTGGGACGGTGGCGGAAATGCAGACGGGAGTGCTACATCCAATTTCGTTAGCAGTTTAGTCAAATCATTGCCACCGATTCATGATGTGGCCAAGATGGCAGGGGTCGACCTGCCTGCATATTTGGGAACTGTAGACACTGAAGATGCAGAATGAGTAATTTCTCTTGATTATGTTAACTAGTTTAACGACAGTCATACTCATGAATCTCCTCACTATCCGTAGGGTATGATGGATGACGTTGTGATTGTTGGGGGAGCTCGAACACCTTTCTGTGAATGGCAAGGTGGTAAGCGAGGAGATGGGCAACCCGGAGGTCTTCTGAAGGATGTTTCAGCCGAAGATTTGGGGGCAATTGCAATCAAGGGAGCCCTGGAGAAAACTTCAACTTCACCAGATTCAGTTGACCATGTTGTAATGGGATATGCATTGCAAACATCTGGTCAAGCAATTTTTGGATGTCGCCATGCAGGTCTAAAGGCGGGTATTCCTCAAGAGGTCCCAATGCTCACTCTATCCCGAATTTGTGGGAGTGGTGCACAATCAGTAATTACTGGAGCACAGATGATAATGCTTGGAGAAGCTCAAACTGTTGTTGCAGGAGGCATGGAGAACCTATCTCAGGCACCTCATGTATTGAGAGGAATGCGTGACACATTCAGATTAGGAAGACCACCTAAAGAAGGTCATGAGTTATCCAAAGATATGGAGGATTATCTTTTTACTAATTTATTGGATATGCAGTGCGGTTCTTTCATGGCACAAACATCCGATGAGTTATGTTCTAGAAAAGGAGTAAAAAGACAAGATGCAGATGCATTTGCTGTAATTAGCCATACTCGAACAGCTTCCAGTATCGATTCAGGTTTATTCGATGAAGAAATAGTTTCAGTAGAAACTCCAGATGGTATTGTTGGACCGAAAGATGAAGATCATGTAGTTAGGGGCACAAATGAAGAATCACTTTCTGGATTAAGAGCTGCTTTTGGACCTGATTCATTGGTTACTGCTGGCAATGCATCTGGTGTAGTTGATGGTGCTGCTGCCTTAGTCATAAAATCTGCAACTCAAGCTGAAAATGATGGAGATTCTCCATTAGCCAAGATTATTTCTTGGGGCATTGTAGGAATTGAACCTGCAATTATGGCATATGGTCCAGTTCCATCAAGTCTCAAGGCCTTGAAAAAAGCCAATTTATCAGTTGATGATATTGATCGCTGGGAAATTAATGAAGCATTTTCTGGTCAAGCAGTTGCTTGTATCCAAGAACTTGGTTTAGATATCGAGAAAGTCAATGTAAATGGAGGAGCGGTCGGACTTGGTCACCCATTAGCTGCAACCGGTACTCGTCTGATACTCACCTTAGCTCTAGAACTAAGGAGATCCGGCGGTAAATTTGGAGTAGCTACTGCTTGTATCGGCGGCGGTCAAGGAATCGCTTTGGTAATTGAGTCCATGTAGGTGGTTTTTTGGAATTTATATTGGTATTACTTCTGGTATTTATCACAGGATTCTTGTTTGCTCCTTTAGGATTAGGAGGAGGTATGCTTTTCGTTCCTATTCTGCATTATATTGCAGGGTGGCCATTGAATACATCTACTCTAGTTGTTTCATTACTTCTCACCTGTTGTACTTCATCAGGTTCTGGATTTATTCATCATCGAGAAGGATTAATGCAAATCAGTCATGTTCGGAAAGGTGCTCCATCTGCTTTACTAGGTGCAATAATTGGATCTTTGATTGTGTATATTATGAGAGATGGATTAGATCCCTTTTTCAAAACATTGGCTATGGTGATTGTATTCTGGGCGATAATAAAAACCTGGAAAAAAATCGATTTTACTTCTCAAAAATCTGAAATCGAAGAAATCATTGACAGCAGTAATTCTCTTTCGGAAATTAAAGACTTAGAGTTTAGAGTAGGTACCGGATTTGGAGGAATGGCTAGTTCTGTCCTCGCTATTGGTGCTGGAGCGATATATGTCCCTGTTTTGAACCAATTTGGTGGTTTAGAATCGCGACAAGCGATTGGAACTAGTTATGGTTTAATGATGATGGTTGTACCAGTAGGTGTAACCGTTCATGTATTACTATATTCGGGAGATTGGCCTTCGTTCTGGAATATTTTTTTGCTCCCCTTTGCTGTACTCTCTGGTGCTACTTTAGGCGCAAAAGTAGGATTGCTACTCCCTGAACAAATTATTCTCAGAGGTTTTATTTCCATTCTTGGAATAATTTTCATCCGTTATTTTTTTGATATTCTCAATCAAATATTTTGATCATTAGAAGAGTGATCCTAGAATCAAAGGTCCTGCTATCCATGCTCCAATTGAAGAACCAATATTTCCCATTACAGTAACCATTAGCACTTTACCAGTTCTATTTGTGAAGAGAAGACGTAATTTATCCATCATAAGGAATTCTTGAAGATCCTTTGTTCTCGGTGCACTAAATTTTAGTTGTGCTGCACCAGCAAACCATCCTGCTGCTAATGTTGGATTCAATGATGTAATTGGAGATGCAATTGCAGCACTCAAAATTGACAGTGGATGCCCCCCAACTATGAGCACAAAAAATGCAGCAAAAGCAGCATTGATCGATAACCAAGTAAGTGTACTCTGTTTCAGAGCTTCTATGTCTCCTTGGCTTGCTAGATATGCCAAGACTCCTATCATTACAACGGGTAAAGAAAAAGGAAGTAATTTCTTTACTATTCCTTTCTTTGGAATTGCTAACAATTGTTCTACTCTTTCTTCTGAGGGTGGTTCATTGAGTAATTTTTCTTCTACGCCTTTCAAATGCCCTGCTCCCATTACTGCTAGAACCTTACCCTTTCTTGCCTCATTTCTGATTCTTGATGCTAGATATTCATCTCTTTCATCTATGAGAACTTCTCCTGCTGCAGGTACCATTTTCCTTAGCTCATCCATCATTTCACTAATCAAATCAGAATCCTCTGCAATTGCATCAACATCGATTTCTTCATCTTCTTCGGGGGCTAAAAGTGCGTTTAAGACTTTGATTTTTTGGAAGAACCCCATCATTGACCAAACTCTTCGAAGAGTAATCTTAACATCCCTATCAATGAGCGCTAATGAAAGATTATTCTCTTCTGCTTCTTCTACAGCCGTTAACAGGTCTACTCCTGGTTTTTCTCCCGTTTCTAAACCCATTTTTCTTTGTTGAGTCGCCAATAAAGATTGGAAGAGCAATAGAGGTGCTTTTCCTGCTTTAATTGCTGAACCTAATGTTTCTTCATCGAAGGCTTGAGGATTTTGTAAAGCCTGAAGTCTGTCTTTATCTAATTCAACTGCAACTATATCTGGTTTAAAATCTGCAATTTGTTCTTTTACCAAATCTGCTGATGAACGACTGATGTGTGCAGTTCCAACTAAACGAATATTATCGTCTAAATTGATAACAGCTGATGATTGGTTTTCCATTAATTCAACTCCAGTTTAGATATTGTATGTCCTACATCTGCGTGTTCTGCTACATCGTGGACCCGTAGAATATCTATGCCCTTCGATTGAGCATAGGCTGCAACTCCTAATGTCCCAGCAAGTCGTTCATTGGTATCTTCACGGCCTAATAAATCTCTAAACATCGATTTTCTACTTACTCCCCATAAAATAGAGAATCCTTCGTCACCTCTCAAAGATTCTGAGTTTTTTAGTAAAGAGATGTTATGCTCTAATGTTTTTCCAAAACCAATTCCAGGATCTAAACAAATTCGATTAACTGGAAGACCTTGTTCTACTAGTCTTCTTGCTTTCATCAAAAGATTAGAACTGACCTCTTGAACAACATCAGTATACTGAGGTGAATTTTGCATATTAGTTGGGTCTCCTTGCATATGCATAATACAAACATGTGCTTGAGTAGATAGGACTAATTCACACATTTCAGGATCTCTTAATCCAGATACATCATTAATCATATTGGCTCCAGCAATAATTGCTTCTTTTGCAACTTGATGTCTCCTCGTATCAATTGAAATCGCTTGATTAGGGAATCTTTTGCGAATTTCTAGAATTAACGGGACAGTTCTTCTTTTTTCTTCATCTATACTAACTTCTGTAGCCCCTGGACGAGTAGATTCTCCTCCGATATCTATCCAATCAGCTCCTTCGCTGATCATTTTTTTTACAATTTCTAGAGAGTGTTCAAGTTGTTCTGATCTTGATCTTTCATAGAAAGAATCAGGAGTGCAGTTAATCACTCCCATGATTCGCGGTCTTCCGTCACCGTGGCGACTCAAGAGGTTCGTCGAGTCGTGCATCCGGAGCGGCTAGGTGAGGTATGCTTTATGAGGTGCTGCGCTTGAGTGGGTAGGCATGGGCCCCGAAGATTCGCTTACTTCCGAATCTTCTGATGATCTTCCTTCTAGACTATCTGTAAGCAATGATGCTATGATTCCAGATAGAGATCAAATAGAACTTGCAGATGCAGTTCTTGCCAGATTAAATCCAACAGATTCTCATGAACTTCGTCAAATGACAACTAGATTTGGATTAGTTTCTGGTATGTTGATGATGATTGTTGTTTTATTTTGGTGGCTTGCGATTCATGTTGCGGGCAACGAATGGGGAGGAAACCATGGGCCTAGTTCAATATTCTTCGATCTTTCATTTGCAGAGGTTTCCTGGATAGTCCCAATCCTTGTCTTTTTTGCAACCTTATTGGTTTCTCTATCTCGTGAAAGAGGAGGCGCTCTTACTGCCACCTTGGGAGGAGGTTTCTTTGTTCTAGTTGTGTATCTTGCTATAGAACCAGTAGGTCATGCAATGTTTTCTTCAGACGCTAGTACAGACTTGATGACTTCTATTCTTCAAACTCTTAGACTAACTGCGTTAGGAATTTTAGTTCATTTCAGTGCTCGTTATTTCTTAGATGCAATGCTTGTTGCTTGGGTTAGAAGGGTAATTTCCAACTTTGATGTTGCTTTGGCTCCTATGAAAGACGAATGAGATTAGGAATCACTCATATCCTCCCCCCCTCGCTCGGTTGGCATGAGTAGTGATCCTCCCGTTCATGTCCTTCGACTCGGACATCGACGTGAAAGAGATAAACGAATCACTTCACATCTGGGTCTTACAGCACGTGCTTTTGGTGCAGATAACTTTGTCCTGAGTGGTGAAGAAGATCCAAATGTACTCGAAACCTTAGAATCAGTATCTGAAAGATTCGGAGGAAATTTCGAAGCACATTATGAGAAGAAACCAATGGGTTGGTTACGAAATTTTGTTCAAAATGATGCTGGAGATGGTTCTCCTGGAGTTGCAATTCATCTCACAATGTATGGTTTACCGTGGAATGAAACCATTCCTGAAATTCCTACTGATAGGCCTATTGCAATTGTTGTAGGAGGAGCTAAAGTGCCAGGTGAAGTATTTGGAATATGCCAATACAATATTTCCATTGGTAACCAACCACACTCAGAAGTTGCTGCCTTAGCAGTATTTCTTCAAACTTGGAAACCAAATGGAACTCATTCATCGAATTTTACTGGTGGAATGACTGTTGTACCCATGGAATCAGGTAAGCAAATTTTGTCTTCTGAAGAAATTTCAGAATAATTGTTAGTTTTCTCTCTTGAACGTAATTTTACCCCCTTCTCACCGCCAATGATTAAGGAGCGTTCTTAGCGAACCAAGATGATGTCGGAGAACCCAAAGGGTACAGGTTTCACCCCCGGCGCAAATATTCCAGGTGTTTCTACTCCATTTTCTGAGGAGGATGCAGCCGATAGATTAGTCGACGGGCGAGAGATAGAATTTGACGAAGCATTCGGTAAAGGGGTTCTACTTCTGGCAGACGGTGGTCGATATGAGGGAACACTATTCGGAGCCTCAGTTGTTGCTGAGGGCGAATTAGTATTTACAACCGGAATGACCGGCTTTCAAGAATCGTTAACTGATCCTTCTTTTGCGGGGCAAGTTCTAACCTTTACTTGGCCATTATTGGGTAATTATGGAGTAATTCCTGGAATTTCTGAATCTAGTAAGGTTTGGCCTCGTGGTGTTGTCTGTAAGCAAGCAATTGAAATTCCAGATCATAGAGATGCCGTTGGCTCTCTTCATGATTTACTTCATTCTCATGGTATCCCTGGAATTCAGGGGGTAGACACTAGATCTATTACGAGAAGAGTAAGAGAATATGGGACTCTTTTGTGTGTTTTCGGTCCAATAGATCAAGAAGAAGCTCTTTCTGCAAGATTGGCTAAAGCTACTAGCCCCGATCTAGAAGATTTAGTTGACCTTGTATCAAGAGATGATGATGTTATATTGAATCCTGGTGCAACAGATATTTCTGGGGCCTCTCTTCCTAGATTGATTGCTATTGATTGCGGTGTAAAATTCAACATCTTGAGAGAATTATGTCGGCGTTTTGAGGTAGTTTGGGTCCCTGCAAAATCTGATTTTGATACATTGGTCTCAAAGTGGGAACCTGATGCATTTTTCTGTTCAAATGGACCGGGTGATCCTGCGCATCCTGGTGCTGCAACATCTGCTCGGAGAGTACTTGCCCGAGCAGTGTCTTCAGGTTTTCCTACCATGGGTATTTGTCTAGGACATCAGTTGCTCGGTCTTGCTTCCGGATTACGTACTTACAAATTGCTCTATGGACACAGAGGAGCGAATCAGCCCGTGGTTGATGTGATGGATAATACAGTCAGTATCACTTCTCAAAATCATGGTTTTGCAATTGCTGACCCAAAGAAAGGAATGTTGGCAGCGCATCCTTCGGGAGCATCTTCTGATGTTGAGCCTAATGCAATTGATTCAGACGTTACAGTTCGTTATGTAAATGCAAACGATAGAACTGTCGAAGGTTTAGATGTAGTAGGTCGTCCTGCGTTTTCGATTCAATATCATCCTGAAGCATGCCCGGGACCTCATGATGCGAATCCATTGTTTGATCGTTTTTCGGCTATTGTTGCTGAGCATTTGGGTACATCAGTTCCACTTCCATTAGAGCCAGTTGCTACTCCGAGCCTTATTGGAGGTGAGAATTGATGCCTAAGAGGACAGATATTCATCGGATTCTACTATTGGGTAGCGGCCCTATTCGAATAGGTCAGGCTGCTGAATTTGATTTTTCAGGTTCTCAAGCTTGTCGTGCTCTTCGTGCAGAAGGCTATGAAGTAATTTTAGTCAATAGCAACCCTGCGACAATACAGAATGATCCTTCAATGGCAGATAGAATTTACATTGAGCCTCTTCTTCCAGATGTAGTGAAACGAATCTTAGAAATCGAGAGGCCTGATGCTCTTCTTGCTGGAATGGGAGGGCAGACAGCATTGAATATTGCTAGTTCGTTAGCTCATGATGGTACTTTAGATGCATTAAATGTAGAATTAATTGGTTGCGATCTTCAGGCTATTGATGATGCTGAAGACAGAGATCGATTCAAGAAAGTGTGTGAAGAAATCGATTTACCAGTTCCTAAAGCGATTGCATGCGATTCTATTGATGAAGTATTGCAGGCGGCAGCAGATTTAGGTGGTTTTCCTTTATTGATTCGGCCTGCATTTACGTTAGGTGGTTTAGGCGGCGGAACCGCTTGGAATAAAGGACAATTAGTTGAAATTGCTAGTCAAGGAATTCTACACAGTAGGATAGACCAAGTATTGATTGAAGAGAGTATCTTAGGTTGGCAGGAGCATGAATACGAAGTAATGCGTGATGCCTCTGATAACTGCATTATCGTTTGTACCATGGAAAACATAGATCCGATGGGAGTTCATACTGGAGAGTCTACTGTTGTAGCCCCACAACAGACATTGTCTGATAGAGATCATCAGATGTTACGTGATGCTGCTCTTAGACTAATTCGTCGTTTAGATATCAAGGGAGGATGCAATGTACAATTTGCATTTAATCAGAAAACAGGAGAATACAGGACCATTGAAGTAAATCCTCGAGTAAGTAGGTCCTCAGCACTTGCATCTAAGGCTACTGGCTATCCAATCGCCAGAATGGCTGCATTAATTGCAGTTGGATATACGTTAGATGAATTACCTAATCCAATAACTGGAAAAGGAACAACAGCAGCATTTGAGCCTACTTTGGATTATTGCGTAGTAAAGATTCCAAGATGGCCATTCGATAAGTTCCGTACAGCTAATCGAACACTTGGTACCTCCATGAAGAGTACGGGTGAGGTAATGGCTATTGGCCGTACATTTGAGGAGGCATTTCTGAAAGCGATAGCTTCTTTGGAGGTAGGATGTCCTCACCCTCGCCCTCTTACATTGGCTGATGAATCAGAGGGTGAAGGACAGATTGAAAGGGCTGCAGAACCTCTTTCTGATTCTAAATTAGAAGAGTGGCTTAGAATTCCCACAGATAGAAGGATGTTAGCGTTAATCGAAGCATTCAGAAGAAACTGGGATATTGAACGGGTTCACGAAGTTACAGGAGGTATTACTCGTTGGTTCCTTCATCGTTTCCAATCTTTGGCTTCCAATGAGATGGAGATTATGTCTCATGGAGGTTCTCCTTCAGATGTTTCGGAAGAAGATCTTCGTAGATGGAAAGGTGCAGGAATGAGTGATGAACATATTTCTGATGCCTTAGCAGGTTTCCCTCCTTTAGGTGTAAAAAGTTTAGATCATGCACATGGTCCCTTAGGAATTATGGAGAGACGTCATTCATTAGGGATTCATCCAGTTTATCGTATGGTTGATTCTTGTGCTGCAGAGTTTGCAGCTATTACTCCATATTATTATTCAACTTATGAAGGAGGATCTGCTCCTTCAGGAATCGATTCTGTACCTCAAGAAAGAAGACAAAATGAGGAGGGAGGAGTTGCAAGTCGTCATGTAGTAATCGGTTCAGGGCCAATTAGAATTGGACAGGGAATTGAGTTTGATTATGGCTGTGTTCATGCTGTACAGGCAATTCGAGATGAAGGTCATGAGGCTATATTAATCAATAATAATCCTGAGACAGTTTCTACTGATTTTGATACTAGTGACCGTCTTTACTTTGATCCTCTTAACTTAGAATGTGTAATTGAAGTTCTTTTGAGAGAAAATGCAGATGGTCTTTTATTGCAATTTGGGGGTCAAACTGCGATTAATCTTGCATTACCTATGCAGGAAAGAATAAGTCATCTTCGTTCAATGGGTATTGAAACAGAATTAATTGGCACAAGTCCTGATGCAGTTGATGAAGCAAGTGATCGTGAACGTTTCGAATCTTTTGCGAAAAAACAAGGGCTAAGAATGCCTACTGGTCTAACTGGAGCAACCCCCTCAGATGTTCGCTCTGCCGTTGCTGAAATTGGATTCCCAGTACTCATTCGACCATCTTATGTCTTAGGAGGTAGAGGTATGGAAATTCTAACTGATGACAATCAACTAGATGCTTACATGTCAGAAGCATATATTGCTCCTGATAAGCCGTTATTGGTTGATGAGTATCTTGGAGGTGCTATGGAATTAGATGTAGACTCAGTATGCGATGGGGAGGAAGTTCTTATCGGTGCCATAATGGAACATCTCGAAGAAGCTGGAATCCATTCTGGTGATTCAACTTGTTTTATTCCTCCTCAAAATGTTTCTCAAGAGATTATACAACAAGTAGAAGATTGGACTCAACGAATAGGAGTAGGATTAGGAATTAGAGGATGTTTCAATATTCAGTATGCGATTAAAGATGAAGTTCTATATGTTCTCGAGGTAAACCCTAGAGGAAGCCGTACATTCCCATTTGTAGCGAAATCAACTGGTATACCGTTGGCTCGGATAGCTGCAAGATTAGCACTTGGTGCAAAACTTTCCGAGATAGAATATCCTAGTTTAGAGACGAATCTTGTTTGTGTAAAGGCTCCTGTTTTCCCCTTCTTGAAATTACGTGGTCTTGACCCCGCTCCAGGTCCTGAAATGAAATCAACTGGAGAAGTGATGGGTTCTCATGAGGATCCTGCTGCTGCTTATCTCAAGGCAAGGTTAGCTACTGAGTTACCCGTCCCTACCTCTGGTGGAGTCTATATTACAGTCAGAGATTCTGATAAAAATGATGTAATTCAACACGCATCTAGGCTTCAAGACTTAGGCTTCCAACTTCACGCTACACCTGGTACTGCACGGATTCTCAGAGATGTGGGTGGTTTGGAAGTTGAGACTGCTTACAGAATTGCTGAAGGAAGAAGTCCGGATGCTCTTGATTTGATGCGTCAAGGAGATATTCAACTAATTTTGAATACACCCTCTAGATCAGGAGGTGCAGTTCTTGATGGTAATATGATGCGTAGGTTGGCAGTTGAATTGAATATTCCATTTGTCACTACTCTAAATGGGGCTCGAATGGAAGTAGAAGCAATTGCTGTAGCTCGAGAAGGTCTTCCTGAGCCAAGACGCCTAATAGGGACGTGAATCACTCTTCTTCATTTTCAAGATTAGAATTGTACCATGATTCGATATAATCAATTCGTTCTTGATCTAAACCCAAAGTTTTAGCCTGTAGTTTCAGGAATTTACGCTCTTCTTCAGTAATTATTCTATCTTCCATAGCTATTTCATATGCTTCGATATAAGATAATTCTGACTTTGTAAATGCTTCCGGCATCAACATTGTTGAGAAGTTATTGATGACTGAGAAGATAGGCTTACGAAGAACGATTAATGGTGCACCAATAATTAGTCCTCCAACTAACCCTCCTCCTGGAATAAAACTCTCCATAGTTTCAGTAGCTGCAATTAGAATAATTCCTCCTATTCCTGCAAAAATAGTGGTACTGAATGCTTTTCTTAATTTCTCATCAATTCCAAGGATATCATTTTTTAGAATTGCATAAGTGAACATTATTCCTTCGAACATTCCCGTTAGTAGAATACTAAATAAGAATGCGTAAAGGCAATAAAAGTAGATTACTAATTGGTCAATATCTTCAATTGTAGTCATGTCTGCAAGGTTGAACCTACCAAACATTACTGTCGTGGCAATTATCGAAATTACTGCCATTCCTTTGATTGTGACTTTACCTGCGAAACCAATGAAAAGAGAACGAGCCTCATTGGCATCATCTTCACGCCCTTCTTCTTTACTGAGTTTCCAAGCACTTCTCATCATGAACATAGCAATAGTTGCTGAAAGAATGGGTGTGAGAAGAAGTAGAGTACTGAGTCCTGAACCTGCTTCTGGTACAAAGTAAACATATGGAGATAGATCCTGATTGCATACTCCAGTCGTTTCAGGCATTCCAACTGAATAAGTTAGAGTTGCAGGGGAATTTCCATCTGAGTCGAAAACCATAGGTTGGCTACAATCAACATGCATAGTTCCGCCTATTGTATTTTGAAGACCTCCGTTACCACTAATCATCATTCCAAGTAAGATTGCACTAATAACTGGTAAAGCCCACCATAAATTGTTTTTTATTGCATCTTTTGACATGAATCTTGTTCTTTTAGTAGGGTAAAAGGAAATTGTAGAAATATACAACATGATGCATAATATTCCACAAAAGTACCAACCAACTCGATAATATTGAATGATAGGGATGAATTCAGGACCAAGGGGGAAAAGATTGTACCATTGAGCAAGTACTCTCCAAGATTCAGCAAGAAGAAGTACACACATGAATCGATTTTCAGCCGCCTTAGGACGGGCTCTAATAATCAACAATGCCAAGAATATCAGGGCGATTGAAGTAATGAGTCCTAGAGCAGAAATTACGTGAGTTAGACCCATGGTCCAACCTATTTCAAAATCCATAGTAGAGATGGTTCTCCAGTAATAAGTCGACAATGGACCAACATCAGGCATGATGTAGACGAAGACTATGGGTGAATAGACCTTCCGTGGTTAACACGAATCATATGCTTCAATAATATATTGAGTAAGTGGACTCGTCCATGCAAGTTCTGATAGTCCTTCTACTCCTTGTTCTCCATAGATTCTAACAACATCTTGTACTCTGACATTTCCATCTGAAGATCTAGCAAGAATAGTACGTGGTTTGAGTTCTTTACCTGTGCCATGTGGGTCATAGATTGTGTGAAGAGCATTGTCTAGGAACCATTGAGGTTTGTCTGCATCTTCTCCATCAAAAGAAATCTTCTTTCGTCCGCCTCCAAACATCATTTGAGCAGCGGATTTCTTCTCTTGCTTAGGTTCAGGTTTTTCTTCCTTTACTTCTTCTTGAGGTTCGGGTTTTTCTTCCTTTACTTCTTCTTGAGGTTCGGTTTTTTCTTCCTTTACTTCTTCTTGAGGTTCAGGTGTTTCTTCCTTCTTTTTTGCAACTGGCTTCGGGGCAGGGGTTGATTTGGGCCTAAATGTAGTCCCCATTGGTCGACCAACAGTTCCTGCTCTACTGGAAATCGTTCTAGATGCTACTAATTCTGCACGAATCTCTTCTTCAATTTGATTTCTAAGAGCGGCTTCTAATTCTGCGGAAATTTCTGCCCTAATTTCATTATCAAATTCTGCAGCCATCGCTTCTTTTACAGATTCTGGATCAGCAGCATCTAGTGCCGCTTGTAATTCTTGGACTTGTGTTTCTAGAGCATCTATTGATGCAAGATAGTGGCCAGCAGTCTGGATTATTGCGGTTTCCATGCCTGCTTGAGTTTGAAGTTGAACAACTTCTGCTGAGTGATCTCGCCATTTTCTCCATTGAAGCATAGTATGTGAATGAATATCAGATCCACATTTTGGACAAAATGATTTCTTAGGAGGTTTTAGTACAGGAATTGCCTTCAAATCTTCACTGCTTAATGCTTCAATTCCGCCAGCTGCGATATCATGAATATGGTGACTTGCTTCCATTCCTAATTCCATTGCTTGCAAAAATGCTGGGCTATTTAGGTCGACTTTTCCACCACTAACCAGAGACCAAGCAGTTGTCTCATGAGAGATTGCTGCTGCTGCCGCCGCCGCCGCTGGATTCCGAGTAATTCCTCCACTAAGAGCCGAACTCACTGCACTCGATACTGCTTCGTTAGGACTTGTTTCTTGGGGAGCTAGCGCTGACTCTGCTGCTAATGCAATTGCTGCATCTTCTTCACTAGCAGCAGCCAGTCCTAGTTCAATCGGGTTGGCACCGTCCTCAATTTTTGCGATAAGATCGAATTTCTCTGCCATCGCTAAATCAGTTCTAGATCTAATGAGTTCCTTTAGTTGCCTGACATCATGTCCTGTAGAAGTGACTGGGCCGATGACTAGCAGGTCATGCCCACACTGTAAACAGAACTTAGCAGTGGCTTCGACCGGTGCCTCACATGTGGGGCAGTGTACGGGCATGGAGCGAGTATACACCCTCTACATATGAAGGATGCCGATAGGTGTGGGTTCAACAGCCTAATCAAGAGAGTTAATCGCTCTATCCAAAGCATCAATTGCAGTTTCTCTAGGAATCTCCGCTAATACTGCTGCTAATCGAGGGCCATGGGGGCGACCAAGATGAATTTGGTACAAAATTACAAACGCACTTCTAATTTGCATTCCATGTTCTCTCGCCAAATTACAAATTTTATCATTTATCTCTGAATTTTCCCAATCACAGTTTTGATATGCATCTCGAAGTTGAGATAAATATTCTAAATCTCCTTTATTGAATGAATCTTTTGCCTCTTTAGTGAGTTTATTTTGAATTTCAATTTTATATTCTTCAGGAAAGTGTTCAGACGATATCCAATTCCTCATTCTTCTTAATTTGTCTTTCAATGATTTACTTGGTTCACTCTTCAATAATCCAGAATTTTTTAGTGATTCCCACACATCATTATCTTGAGATCTTATCTGCGCCAACATTGAAAGATGACGAAATGAAATATTAGATTCAAGTTTTTCGAATTTTTCGATTTTTGGGTTTATTTGGCTAAGAGATATTTTTGCTCGATCTACATTCCATGCTGTCTTTACTCTATCAGTAGCATTTTCATCAGGAGGTTGGTCTTCCTTCCAAGTTGTAAGTAACCGTTCGTATTGATCTGCCAATTCCAGCAAACCCCCTCCTGTATCGAATTCAATATGTCGATTAGGTTTGTTTCTTGCAATTAAATAACGTAATATTTCAGGAGGAACAATTTCCAATGCTTCTAGGGGGCCTACTGTAATATTTGCACTACTTGACATTGGGCCCATTCCTCTGAGTTGTATCCATTCATATGGGACAGGATGAGGTGCCTTTGAACCAAGAATTTCTACTAAAAGTCTACCAGTAGAATAACTTCCTCCTGATGCTGCATGGTCTTTTCCAAATGGTTCACAAGATACTCCATGAGAATTCCATTTCGCTGGCCAATCTAGTCTCCAAGGTAATTTTCCTTGATCAGTTCCAATATTCGATTTGCCAGTTTTTCCATTGGAATCAATCCAGGTTACGAATGGATCTTCCCATCCGGTTATTGTAATTCCATCGAAGCTTCCATCATGACCAATAGGAGAATAAGGCCACCATTCATCATCCAATGGTCGTCCTGATACTTCTGTCAAAATTCTAGCCACCTCTTCACGATTTTCTAAGAAGAGACGAGTGGCTTGTTCGAATTTTCCATTATTATATTCTTCATGGTTCCATGAAATCCTGAGTTTTACTCCTAATTCTGAAAGAGCATCCAAGAATGGTTGAAGGAAATGTTCAGCATAACTTGTTTCTGAACCAAAAATTGGTTTACCTTCCTTATCTGGAGGAGGAATACGATAAAGTGGATGACCAATGAATTGTTCATAATCCTCTGATAGGAAAGAGTATACTTTTCTCAAAGGGTCCATTGAATCTACGATAAAGAGTAATTCTGCATTCAGTCCAGAATTATTGCATGCTCTAACTATCATGTCACATGTTAGAATTTCACGAATATGTCCAATATGAAATTCACCTGAGGGAGTGATCCCCGCTGCTATGAGGTGAGTATCACCTCTGTGAGAGAGGTTAGCAGCAGTTCGTTCAGCCCAGTGCATCTAGGCACCTCAGACTTTTACTGCTCTAATAATACCCCTAAGTGGGACACCTTCGATTTCATTTCTTTCTGTTTTGTTAACTAGAACCATACAAAGGGAAACATTAGCCCCCTGTGAACGAAGAGATTCGATTGTCTTACTCATGGTTGACCCTGTGGATAATACATCATCTATTATCGCAACATTTCTCCCTGCAACATTTCCATATTTATTCGATAGATGCCCTGAACCATCTCCATCTACCGATCTAAAAATTGCAAAATCAGCATCAATATGTCCAGCTAATGATTGAGCAAAAGCAATACCATTGATACTAATTCCTACTATTGTATCTATGTCTCCTCCCTCTTCATCAGTAATATCTGCAAGAATTAACCCTATTGCTTCGATTCTAGTTGCTCTAGCACCAATGGTTCTCCAGCCAATTCGAATATCATCAGGGGGTTTCTCAACCATTCCTTCGTCAATTAACCATTTTACAGTTGTTTGAGAGATAGATAATTCATCTGCAATCTGTTGAGTATTGAGGCCATTTACCCTCAAATCGTTCGCTTTTGTTTTGAGTTCATCAATGCTCAGCGCCATATTGACCAATATGTGGTTTAATCCACTTGATTTCAAACCACCGACTGAATTATCCATTTCCTTAGTATCTACCAGTACTTCCGAATCCGCCACCGCCCCTTTCGGTATTTCCTAATTCATCCGATTCTACTTCAAGGAAACTTACCTTTGGGACTTCAGAAATTACCATTTGTGCAATTCTTTCACCTGCTTCGATAATTGTTGAATCACCTTCGCCAATCCAAGTCATCAATACATGAATTTGGCCTCTATAGTCTGCATCAATAGTACCAATTCCATTTGGTAAGATTATTCCTTTAGCCCCTAATGATGATCTTGCACGAATTTGTCCTTCATATCCTGGAGGAATCGATACCGCTAATCCAGTAGGAACCTTAGTAGAAATTCCCTTTTTTATTTCACAAGTTTCCACGGTTCTAAGATCCCATCCTGCTGCTAATGCACTACCCTGAACTGGAGGCTGGGCATCAGGGTGTAATCTTGTGAAAAGTACTACTAGTTCGTTACTCATGAATCTCTATATTTGGGCTAGGTGCATGAATACAGCGGCCAAATGTGTGGAGATATTGAAATGGGAGTTGGGTTTCGGATAAGTATGAGTGATTTTGAGTATGAGTCTCTGTTGGATCGTGCTAGAGACAAAATCCCGACTGAAATTAGTGAGCGTGCTCGTTGGACTCTCCCTGACCCTGAAATTCTAATTGAAGGAAACCAAACCATAATTCGTAACTTTTCTGAATTAATCTCAAAAATGGATAGAGATCCGAATCATGTATACCAATTTTTACTAAATGAGTTGGGAACATCGGGAACTAGAGAATCTGCACGTGTGATGTTTAAGGGTAGAATTCCACCTAAAAGAATCAGAGGAAAAATTGTCAACTATGTGAAGTCATATATTTTGTGTAACCAATGCAATTCTCCTGATACACATTTCATAAAAGAAGAGCGAACAACTCTAATGAAGTGCCAAGCATGTGGCGCTACTAGACCTATTCGTCTATGAATCGTTATATTCCCAAGATTCAGGCAATTCAAAACCAGCATCTAGAATTGCTTCTCGCAAAAGGATAGGGTCATCAGTCATAATCCCATCTGCTCCGATTTCGATAAGATGATCCATGGATTCTCTATCGTTTATGGTCCAGTATTGAACCGCTTGTCCATGTTGATGTGCTCTATCGACTATTCCTTTAGTTGCTAAATTAATTCCACCCCATTCCATGGGAATTTGAAGAACAGAAGCAGATCCAGGATCAAGCCACCACCTATCTAATTGTATCATTGGGAAAAGGATACATTTCTCAATCTCTGATTCAGCACCTGACGTTGCTATGCTACCATTACTAATGTCTCTAATAGCATGTAGAGATTCGATATGGAACGAACCAATTTCTACACGTTTTTCCATTTGACGAATTTGTATTGCATCATACATTACTTCAGCAGCAATCTCTCCTTCAAGTCCTTCATTCTTAATTTCGAAACTCAATCTATGAGGGGAATCTAGGAATCTATCCAGTACTTGGTCGATTGTTAAAGGAGCTAAATGTGAATTATTCCAAGGGTTTTCACCGTAAATATCTAAGAAATTTGTAGATGCATCAAGATTTTGAATTTGTTCTAAATTCATTTCTCTTACTAAACCAGTTCCGTTTGTAGTTCTATCAACTGAATCATCATGCATCGTTACTAATTTATCATCTGAAGTAAGTTGAAAATCCATTTCAATTACATCTACTCCTAATTTAGCAGCACCTTCGAAAGCAACCATTGTGTTTTCAGGGAAAATTATGCTGCCCCCTCTATGGGCAATTATTAGTGGCCTTTCATCGCCAACTATCCACTCGTGGCCTAAATCAGAATCTAATCTAGGTCCGCTTGATATTAGAAGAATAGTGATCACAACTCCAATGAGTATTTTTCTTGTTTTAGATTGATTCAGATCTTGCATAAATACCCCCGAATCTAATTTCTACAATCGAGAAGAATTTTTCCTTTATTTTTTCTTTCATGCATGTAATAATGTGCTTTAGACACCTCATCTAATTTGAAAATTGTATCAACAACAGGTGTAAGATTTCCATTATGGTACATTTTTACAATATCTTCCATTTGCTCCTTCATGATCTCATCATCTTCCCATGTTCCAAGATGAACCCCGAAAACTGCTTTGTTTGAATTCATCATTCTCAAGGGGTCAAATTTTGGCATTTGCCACCACATTTTCAAAGCAGCAAAGATATTTCTCTTCTTTCCAGGAATAGCAGATGACGCTCCAAAGGAGTATAATTTCCCACCTTTAGATAATGCTCGATAAGATCGCATGAGATGTTTCCCTCCAACAGGATCTAAAGCATGATCTACTCCTTTCCCGTTAGTTAAAGATCGAGAGATTTGAACAAAATCATCATTTCTAGAAACATGAATCATTCCTTGCTGTTCAACAAATTCTTTCTTGTTTGAAGATGCAGTTCCAACTAAAATCCCTGCACCTTTGGCCTTTGCTATTTGAGCAGCAGCTGAACCTACACCTCCTGCTGCATGATGAATTAATACAGAATCTCCTTGTCTGATTTTTCCAAGGTGAACAAGCATGTGATGAGCTGTAGCGTAAGTTACTGGAATAGCAGCTGTTGAAACAAGATCCTCCTCTCCATCAAGAATGAAACATTGTTCAGGATTTACATCAACAAATGTAGAGTATCCTCCAAAACGAGTCATTGCTACTACCGAATCCCCAACGTTTAGATTTTTGACTGAATTTCCTATTTCGGAGATTATACCACTGACTTCGTATCCAGGAGTGAATGGAAATGGGGGGGCGGCTCCATAAAGTCCAACTCTCATCATTAAATCTGCAAAATTTATTCCTGCATAGTATACATCAATACGGACTTCTTCAGAATTTAGAG
>PADI01000010.1 GCA_002702985.1 Methanobacteriota archaeon | reverse complement strand
CTTCCAATGGACCATTGTCAATTACTATCCCAAAAGTTCGAACAGACTGTTGAAGTGGCATAATTATCGCCATACGATGTACTGGCCTCTTACCTTCATGACGAGTAACTGTCCATCCAGCCATTTCAGCAATTATTCGAAAAGAACGAACGGCATCTACTGAGCCAACACTGACCGGGATCTCATAGACTGTCGCGTAGCTCACAGTAGTTCGAGAACGTCATCTGACATCACACTTCGGATTGATGTGGTCTGGACACAGAGGGGGTGAGAACCGCCCAGTGGCGCCCGTCCGATTGCCGAACGGCCAGTAATCCACAGTCAATCCCGTACTTGTACGGGGTTCCTATCTGAAATGTAGCTTCGTTGATTAGCCAAAGAGGTCGCCGAGGCCGCCGAATCCGCCGCCCTCTTCTTCCTCTTCTTCTTCAGCCGGTGCTTCTTCAGCAGCTGCTGGGGCATCTCCACCACCAACAGCGGCTGCCGGAGCTCCAGCAGCCACTGGAGCAGCAACAGCAGTAGCCATTGCTTCACCAATGTCGACATCAGACAAAGATGCCACAAGAGCCTTGACTCTTGCTTTATCCGCATCTACACCAGCAGCAGTTAGAACCGCTGTGACAGTCTTATCGTCAATTTCCTTCTCAGCCGAATGCAGTAACATAGCAGCGTATACATATTCCATTTTTTTTCACCTTCTTTTTTTTATTTATCCGAAGAGATCTCCAAGCCCACCAAAGCCGGCTTCTTCCTCCTCTTCTTCCTCTTCCTCGGGTTGGTCAGCCACTTCTGCGGCATCATCACTTGGGGCATCAGAAACAACAACAGCCGAAGCTGCTGCTGCGCCGAGCATCCCGGCGAGTTCATCGTCCAGGGCAGAGGAATCTAGATGGCCAGCAAGGGCCAAAGCGCGCCCTTGAGCACGCGAGATAAAGACCGGGATGGTCTTTTCATTGGATACACCAGCTTCAACAGCGACATTGAATGCCTCCGTGCTGGCCTTGGAAAGTAATGTTGGCATAGTCTCCGATGTGTACCAAGAAACATTGCAAGCAAGATTGAATGCGCCCGACATTGCTGTAATGATATCGTTTCGGAAAGCATCAGTATCAATGTTAAGAGAGTCTGCAGGAAGAACTGTTCCTTCTTCAATAACTCCGGATAAAATTAGACCAATCTCAATTGGATTGATTCCTAACTTAGATAACATCATACCTAAATCTCCTTCAATAGCCTCTCCAGCTTTTACAACAGTAGTTGTTTTCTGAATTACTACCTTACCTTTATCGATCTTTGCTGGAATGCCTACAGCACCTAATTCACCAACAATAGGACCTGGAGCGAATTCTGTCTCTCCTTCTTCTACAATAATATCATCAGGAGCGATTTCTCCATCTTTAGCAGCACGTCCTTGACGAGTCTTATCCAATTCTTTGTATAATTGGAAAGCATTGTAATTTTCAGTATGAACCAACATTGGCTGTACTACACCATCAAGAAGAACATCCAAATGTCCTTCATCAAGACCAGCATTATTCCAAGCACGTCGAATTAGAGTTTTCTTAGCCATAGTAGCAGTCATACCAGATCTAAGATTAGCACGCATATCGAGCATGTTTGTAGCTGGAACTCCAGAAATATCTACAATTCCGATAACTCCATCGGACTTGAGAATATCTGAAAGTTGACCTACACGGTCTTTTTTCCACTGAGCCGCCTTAGGAATCAATTGATCACCTCAATCTTGACAGAAGGGCCCATTGAAGTCTTAACATAACATGAACGGATGTTGTTATGACCACGTTCGAGTTTACTCATTACGCGATTCCAAATAGCCATCGCATTCTCAGTTAACTCATCAATAGTTTGAGAACGAGTACCAATAGGACCATGGAATGTAATTTTGTCACGGGAACGAATCATAGAAGTGGTTCTTAGACCATTACTTAGAGCACCTATATCCATTACTGGAGGAACTGGACGAGGCATCTTACCACGTGGACCTAATACCTGACCAAGGAATCGTCCAATATTACCCATGTGAGGAACTTCAGAAAGAAAGAAATCATACTTCTTAGCTATTTTTCGTGCTTGTTGGCGATTGCCACCAAGGTCTTCGATTGTAGATGGATCTATTACCTCAACTCCAGCATCCTTTGCTTTCACAGCCATCTCTCCTGATGCAAACATAGCGATAGAGATATCTTTTCCACGACCATGAGGAAGACGAATCTCTTCTTGAATCCTATTTGCTGGATTCTTCAAATCAACATCCTTGATAGTAAAAGAGAACTCTAATGTCTCGACGAATTTTCGCTCTGGAGCCTCTTCGAGAGCCTGTTGAATTGCTTCCTGAATTTTTTCTTTCATTTTTCATCACCTCCGCGGTCTACGAGGACAAGTCCTCTCCCGCGCTGCGTGACAGATTAGGAAAAGTGCGCTTCGAACGCTCCCTCCTTCATCTGTTTCAATGCCTCTTTTGGCTCAAGTCCTTCTACTCTGACACGCATAGCAACGCATGTACCCATAACCTCACGGCAACGAGCGAAAAGTGTTGCACCAGTAAGACGATCTTCTTGCTTATTAGCAATCTGCTTTACTTGGTCCATAGTCAGATTCTCTGTAGATGCATCCCAGCTACCATTGCATTTTGCAACGCCTAATGTCTGGTTGATGACATGAGGTGTTTCGTTGCGGGCAGACATGTGATTCCTCTCCTTTACAGCGCGGCGACTTTCTTCCTATATTTAATCGGTGCGAAACTACTCCACTCTCTGAGTTACTCTAATTTGGTCTGCACGAACAGTTAACGGAATTGGAACTGGCGCATCGAATAATTCAACAGTAATTTCTTCTTTACTATCTGCAATGTTCGTTACACGAGCACGTTGACCCTTGAATGCTCCAAGACGAACTTCCACAATATCTCCTTCGGAGATTCCTGCAGTGGCAGCCTTAGGTTCTAAGTGGGGGAAAATATCCCTAAATGGGGCTTCTCCTTCCAGAACTTTACGGCAATTTTTCAATGGAGTTGTTCGATTTCCAGCTCTTCCAATGACTTTCTCAACATGATGTTGAGCGGATGCTTCAACAAAGATATATCCTCTCATATGATCGGATTGTAAAACAGCATATATCTCATCCACAATATCTACAAGAGATCCAGAACCGGAAAGACGAGCACGAATTTCATTTGCAACATTCGCTTCTTGACCAATTGAGGTCTTCAAAATATAGAGATAACTTCCAACATCCCCATACATCTCAACTAGTGAAGGAATAGCGTAATCCTTAGTTCTCATATCACCTGCATCGATCCATTCATGTTCTGAATAAAGAGCAGCGGGGACAACATGTGTTTCCGTTGTAGCAACCAAAACAGGTGTTACTTCATTCAAGACATTTCCAAAGGCTAAACCCCTAGGTTCTCCGGTTCTAATATGAGTGATCTTGTCTGATTCAATTCCAGTAGCTTCTTTTATTCGCTGCAAAACTACATCCAAATCATTTGCATCACCTACGCCAAAAATCCCATCCCAAGCTAGAGGGAATTCACTGACACTATCTGCACGCTTCATGAGAAGTACTTGCTCTTCATTTCGAACATAAACTACGAATGCATTTGACATTTTAATCACCTTATGGATTATTGAATTGAACATCTGTTGGCGTTGTTAGCCATGAAAAGAAAGATGGAAGAAGGTTATCCATTAACCAAAGAACTCCGAAGCCAATCGCTCCTAGAACAAACATACCAATACCGCAAACTATTACGGTTTGACGAAACTCAGCCTTCGATGGTTTGCGAGCCATGCGCAAAATACGCGCCCAATCACCACGCTGCCGTCTACGGAACCAACGCTCAATGTCATCTTGCATGGCTTGCGCCCGCTGTTCGACAGAACCTTTGCTATCCATTTCATCCGCCATGGTACACCCTCAGCCTTCGATGCGACTTCCGTGCCCCACTTAAGAACGACGGAACTGTTTGATTCAACGAATGAAGGTTGTTGAACGGGACCTGATGCTTCTGGAACGGGTCTGCATGGACGTTCCATGAATATGATCGCTTCTTACTCCTGTTAATACAATCAACACACGTAATTCCTCTCCTAGAGATTCATCAACTGTAGCTCCCCAAATAATTCTAGCATTAGGATTGATACTTTCTCGAATAATTTGTCCACACATTTCTGCTTCACCCAATGTCAGGCTCTTTCCACCTACAACATTCACCAATGCACCCCGTGCATCTGATACATCAATATCCAATAATGGTGATTCTAATGCTTGACGTGTAGCATATTCTGCTCTATCTTGGCCTCTTCCTTCCCCATAACCTATCATTGCAGTACCACCTCCATTTACCATTACTGAACGAAGATCTTCGAAATCAAGATTTACCAATCCTTCTTTTGCAATCAATTCAGTTACTCCTGCAATTGATCTCATTAGTAGTTCATCTGCAACACGAAATGCTGCCGCAATTGGAAGATCTCGAACCCCTTCTACTTCCAATAACCTATCATTAGGAAGAACCACTACTGTGTCACACACCTCTCTCAATCTCTCAAGTCCCCACTCGGCGTTCTGACGCCTTTGAGTTCCTTCAGAATTAAAGGGATAAGTAACTACACCAATTGTTAGAGCTCCTGCTGCCTTAGCTAAACGAGCTATAACATGAGCACTACCTGTTCCAGTACCTCCACCCAAACCAGCAGTCACGAAAGCTAGGTCACAATCGTTTACAGATTCTGTTAATTGTCTTTCAGATTCATATGCTGCTCTTTCACCCATCTCAGGATCTCCTCCAGCACCTCTTCCTCTTGCTGTTCTTCCAATGAGCATCTTATGTTCACTTTGAATTCGGAGTAAATGTTGAGCATCTGTGTTGATGGCCCAACCAACAGTATATTGATCATCTAACAAGCCTTCTTGAGTTAGACGAGATACTGTATTATTACCACAACCTCCACACCCATATACTCTAATTCTAGGCTGTAAAGTCTTCAATAATTCAGCTAAATCTCCATCCTGTGGGGCAGGATTATTCGGTGGTTCAGAATCAGAATCTTGCAACTCTAAAACACGATCAATGATATGTCGCATAGATGCAGCGTGTTCATAGCCATGATAACCATATCGTAAATACAGAGCCCCATAATGACGATTAGAAAGTAATTCGAATATTTCGGGAGCCAAAGAGTCAAGCGTTAAGGCTGCTCTGGAGATTCATGGGCAAGGCTCTGCCGATGGCATCAGCAATGTCAATGACTTTGATGATGATTGCATGCTCATTGATGGGTTTTGTAACTCCTGAATATACAAATTTAGAAGATGAAAATCAACATTATGTTCAAAATTTTCAATGGACTCAAACAATAGAACCACCTGGTGGTGATGGTTTTCAAGCAGATTACTGGAAACCAGAAACAACTGGAGCTCTTTGGGCAATCGACTTTTCCCCTGATGGTACTAAAATTGCAGGAGTAGATATCAATGAAAAGAGAGTCTCTGTTTGGAATATTAGTGATGGGAGATTAGTTTTCTATTCTCCACATCCAGATCCTCTAGTAGACATTATGTGGCTTGATTCAGAACATCTAATGATTGCAGATTCTGATGATGATTTGGTCGTTTTCGAAGTTATTGATACGGGAGAAAGTTGGCCATTAAATTCAACAAATGCACATCAAATGACTTGGGCTAAAGGGTTCACAGGTTCTGAAAATGGATTGTTGTGGGGTATGGATTTGTCAGAGGATGGAAGTAGAGTAGTAATTTGTGGAGGTATTGATAATCCAAATATTCCAGGAGAAATTGTTACTGTAGAAACTAGCTATCTTCTAGGCGGAAATGGAAATCCAAATAGTATCTACACTACACATATGCCAACTGATTGTTCTTTATCTCCTAACGGAAGTGTAGTTGCAACAACTCTCAGAAATTTTCAAAATAATCTAAATCAAGATAAGGTTGCAGCTTATTCAATTCCTAATCTAGAGCCTTTATGGGAAAGAGCAATTGGTGGTACTGAAGCTACTGCTTGGGCAATTGATTGGGACGTAAATGGACTAGGATACACTGTTGGGTGGAATAGACCAAATGAAGGAGTTGTGACTCATTTCAACCACATTGATGGTCAAGTAGATTGGTATTCACCAATTCCCCAGAATATTTCATCTATATCTTGGACTCAAAATGGAGACAAATTATTGGTTGGACTACATGATCCTGGAAGAATGATGTTCATCGATCAAGTTGGTACAATCCTCAATGATGTAGGGTGGCATAGTTTTGTGAATTCGGGAGAAGGGATACCTGCTGATGTGTTAGATGTATCAGCAAGTGTTTCCGGACTAACTGCTTCTTCAGGAAGAGATGGAACCATCGAAATTTGGAGTGAAGACGCTTCTGGAATTGCATTCCATAGCAGACTAGGAACAAGATTAACTCGTGAAATTTCATTGGCTCCGAATAGAGATCTATTAGCAATGGCTGATTCAGGAGGAGTAGTAACTGTATGGGATCTCGATTCTGGGACTAGGAATCGGCAATGTACTCATCCTCAATTTGGAGAGCCCACTGACTCTATTCCATTTGCAAAAAGTGTGGATTGGACTAGCGACGATAAAGTAATCATTGGATTTAGTGATGGAACAATTGTTGCCTGTGATGAACAAAATAAGAATATCTGGACAATTGATCTAAATGCTATGACAACTGTTTCGGTTTTTGGACGTGCTAGAATAAATATGCATGACCAAATTATTGCAACTTATGGGGAAGACCCGAACAACACAAGTGCAGACGGAGTTGTCTCTGTTATTTCTCAAGCAGGTCAAATAATTCGTGAATGGAGATATTCGGATGTCCATTGGACAATTGCATTCGATCCATCTGGAGAACGAATGAGTTCCATTGGCCAAGAAGGTGGAGTCAGATTGTGGTCAACAAGTGGTTCAGATCCAATGACATGGACAGACGATGGAATTGTATATACTCATGAAAATTATACTGGAGTGAACTCTTGGTTAGAAGGAGTAGGTGTTCTAATAACTGCAGGATGGGACTCTATGTTGAAAATGTATGATCCTATTCAACAACAAATTATTCGATCAATTCCAGTAAACGCTGAAGTTTTCTCAATAGGAATTGACATTAATGATGGTGGTATTTTTGTTGGAACAGGTGATTCATCTACATCTTCGTCTGGAATGATAGAATTTATTGATCCAATGAATGAAAGTGTAATCACATCATTTTCAATTATAGGAATCCCTAGAGGGATGGCCGTTGATCAAGATGGTTCTTTGATAATTGTAAATCATACAGGAACTATTACCAGATTAGTTTCTGATCTGGATCGAGATGGGGTGCCCGATGAGAACGATTTATTCCCAAATGATCAAACACAATGGGCAGATTCGGATGGTGATGGATTTGGAGATAATCCAAATGGAAATGAAGGAGACGATTGCCCTACAATTTCTGGTGAATCCAATATCGATCGTTTTGGATGTATAGATTCCGATGGCGATGGGGTGTCGGATCCAGATGAAAGTTGGTTGGCACATCCATTAGGAGTAGCAGACGCCTTCAAAGACAACCCATTTCAATCAAGAGATACCGATGGAGATGGAGTAGGAGATACACATTCATTTACTCTAGGAAGTAATGGTTTGAGAATAGACTCAGGTGATGCTTTTCCTAACGATAGTTCACAATCAACAGATCGAGATGGTGACGGATGTGGTGATAATTACACATACGTCACAGATAATGATGGATACAGGACACCTGCATCAGGAGATGCTTTTCCCAATGATTTCTCTCAATGTATTGATCTAGATGGAGATGGATTTGGAGACAATTATACATTTTCAATAGATCCAACTACAGGTTTGAGAATAGAATCAGGAGATTTATTCCCATTTGATTTTCTAGCTCACGGAGATCCAGATAATGATGGGTGTGTACCTGAAAGTAGTACGGGATTGCCTTACGATCACGATTCGAGTGATCCATTAGTGTGTGATGCTCCGGAGGAAGAAACAGAAAATGAAAATAATTCAGATACATCTAATGAGACCAATGATGTTGTTTGCCCTACAGTTCTCTGTTGGGATGGATCTACTGTAGATCCAATAGATTGCTCATGTCCACTAGAAATTATTGAAGAACCTTCGGATAATTCCCCTTCTACAGAAGAGGATTTAGCCGATTTAGAGAAAACTAATTCTACATTGTTAGTAGTTTTGATTCTAGGAACTATAGCCCTATTTGGAGTAATTGGAGTTGTAATATTTACTCGTTTAAATGATAATGAATCTCAAGATAAAGGAATTCAAGAAGTGTGTCCTCATTGCGATGGACCAATCCAAGAAGCTGTAGCAAACGGCGGGAAATGGACATGGTGTCCATCGTGTAGAAAATGGTTAGAATACAAGGGCCCTGCTGATTAATTTGCAGAATACGAATGATAATCTACAGAAGGAGTCAATGAATCAATAGCTGCAGCCAGTCTAGCATTTGATTCTCTTTCACCTGATTCAATTGCTGCAATTTCAGTCGAGATTTTTTGCTTGAATTTTTGTGATTTTTCAATTATGATATTAGGTAAACCTAGGGATGAATCAGTACATCCATTTAGAATCTCTAGAATTCTATCTGTTGAAACAAATGGAGAATTGGATATTCGCATCCCTAATACTCCTCCAATTCTCTCAACTCCATCGCTTTTTTCCAATGTTTTTAACAAATCTAAAACATCAGATTTTGCTCCTTTCAAGTTACCTTTAATTCGCCATCTTGATCCTATTTTAGAAACACGAGCCTCGATATGATAAGGGTCTAATTTAATTGCTGAAGAAAATTTCTTTCTTGATGCACCTAATCGACCTCGTGATGATTCAATTCTACCATGAATAATTAGATCCTCAACCTCTAATTGTATAGCATTTGATAATGCTTCTATATCTCCTGATGCACGAATTCTACGCATCTGAATCTTACGTGCCTTGGCTAATCTAACGGCTGCTGAATGAGCGTCTTTCCACTGTTCCCTCATGAAAAGAACCAATGTCCATTCCCTGAGCACCAATACAAGAACTTGGTCCAGATCTTTGTCTCTCTTAGAATTAAGAAGATGAGTCGACAATTCTTGAGCCATAACTTCTGCTAATTCTAACCGACTCTCAGCAATGTAACTTCTAATCTGGTCAACGACCTTCGAAGGATCGTCCATTCCAAACATCGAAAACCGCCTAAGTTCGACGGCGTACAGTTCGACGACGCACACGAGGACGGGAACCACCCTCGTCATCATCATCATCATCGTCATTATTTTCTTCAGGTTTCTTCTTAGTACGACGTTTAGGTCGAGATACCTTTTCTTGGAAAATATCTTCTTCTTCTTCTACCTTCTTTTCTTCTTTCTTATCTTCTTTTGAAGTATTCAATGATTCCATGTCAGCTCGCACATCATCTGGAGAGCCTGCTCCCGATCCTCCACTCATGAAGTCAGCCATCCAATCATCCTCATCCATCATATCTTCTTCATCACCACGTCGTTTCTTACTTGGATTTGCATTAGCCATTGATGCTGCCAATATTGCTGCAATTAGTAAAACTAGATTTAGACCGCCCATTGCATAAACCAAAATGTATGTCCCAGAAAACAGTCCTGGAGTAGAACAACCAGTAGATGGATCAACTTCTTCTAACGTTGGTTCAATGCACATGTCCATGTCATCACGAACTCCATCATTATCTATATCTGGAGGACTGAGGTCATCAACAGATGTTGCACAAATAGTAAAACCACTAACTGAACGTTGGCACAAATCAACAGTAAAAATTATGGAAATTTGTCGAACGTTTCCTGCTGCATCTCCTGCTTCAACAATGAGCTTTTGAGGTCCTTTTACAGGCCAAGAAGCAGCAGGATCTACATACTCAAAAACAAATACCTTCCCATCATCATCAAGGGCAGTAATGTCTGTTACATTGAACCATTCAGTTCGTTGAATAGTAGAAGTAGCAAGGCCTTTTTCAAACTTAATTCTAACATAATCTACACCTACATCGTCACTAACACTTCCATGCACTCTAACGTATTCTCCATACAAGTACGTACTAGAGGTACCAGGAGAGTACATCTGAATATCTGGATCTTGAACATCTATTGGCCAACCAACAACAGTAGAGGTTTCTGTATTTCCTGCTTGATCTACCAAAGTATATTCTACATACAATTCAGCATTTTCTAGTCCAGGTGGCAACGTCATTCTCAAACGATAGGTCAGTTCTCTTCCTGGGACTGGTTCGGCTCTTACCATTCCTCCTTGTTCAGTAAACGCAAATCCTGTTCCTTCAATTTCGTCATAATCTGTTGTTGTTACATTGATCACTGGGTCTTCAGATAACATCTCATCAACCTTGAATAAAAGTTCATAATCGCCACGTGTTAATGCCCTAGCAATAAATTCCTCATCATCTTCATCTTCACCTTCAATAGTGATTTCAGCTGTTGGAGCAGTAGTGTCCTCATGAACTCTCCAAACATTTCCTGGGGAAGATAATGCTAGATTTTCATTACCATAAAGATCTGTTGTAGTAACTGCATACCAACGATATTGGTCGAGTCCAACATCGATGTTGATATTTCGATAAATAGTAGTAGATTCTTCAGGTTCCTCGATATTATCCATTAATTGGACCCAATTAGGATCATTTCCTATGTTGTCTGTAAGTACATCTTCTTCTTCCCAGTCATCATCTCCCCAAGGGTTCCCTGGATGAGCCCATATCGAGTAAGTCTCATCAGATTCATCGATATTATTTATCCAACTTATCAGAACATACTTTTGAGATGACATTACTTCTAATTGAGGTTCAGATACAAATGCAGGATTTGGCATTCTAGTGTCCTCTAAAGTTGGTTCCGAACAATTTTGAACGAAACGTGTATCTTCGTAAGTTCCATTCACATATCCGTATCTTGCTTCAGTAGTTACACAATAGTAAGATGACTGTACAACTCCAGAATTGACAGAATATGATGCGCTTTGAACGCCATCCGGAACAGTTGCAACTAATTCCGCTTCAAGAGTAAGATTCGAAGCAGAAGTCAATCGAGTACCTACTGAACGATATACGTGGTAAACTTCTCCTTCGGCACCCATTTGATCATTCCACGTAATAGATGTTACACCATTCATAAAAGATGCAGAAACAGCAGTTGGCTCGGCGATCCAAGGGTTGAAAGTATCCTCAAAAATCAATGTAGAGGTAGACCCAGAGGATACTAAACCATCGTGATTGTTTACCCAATCAGAAACTGTAACAGCATAATATGATTCTCCTAAAGTACCCTGATCTACTAGGACATCAAACATTTCAACTCCAGCAGGAGATGTGCCGACAAGAGTCGCTCCGGATACGTTCTGACCAAAAGGTGTAGAACTCCTCCAAATTCGATATGTTTCATTTCCATCTTCAAGAGGGTCGTCTGTCCAGACAACTCGGGATGTTCCAAAACCTGTGGATGGATCTGCAGTAAAGGAGGCTGCAACCTCAATTGCTGGCACTGGTGCTCGATTGTCTTCACGAACAGGTTCACTTAGTGAATTTGAAGTTAACATCCTAAAATCTTCATATCCATTGTCAATGAGTGTAGCAGTATAGTATACCTCTCTGTCAGTACCATCTGGAACTGAAAGACGATGGGTGTTAGTACCTGCTGGTAAATCCATAGCAACTAACGAAGGATTTAGATCTGCCCAATTTTCTCTGGTTGCAGGTACTGGATGTTCATAGATTCTTAATGTATATGCGTTTAATCCAGTTTCTGTTAATTGACCTGGGAAGAATACTGGAACTGTATTATCCCATTCTAGAACTGTCTCTGATGCTGCACCATCATAACTTGCCCTAAGGTTGAAGGGAGTTGATATTGGATTCGATTCTTCTAAAACGGGAACATAATTTTGAGAAATATTCATTTGAACTAATCCATGTTCTACACCGTTAGAAAGAACAGTAGAAACAGCATAGTAGTAGGATCCACTAGAAGTATGAGATGTTAAGAAAATTGCACTTCTTTCCTGATCTAAACAGGAAAACGCGTCTTGTTCAGGAAGACATGCATTTACTTCGCTAAAATGAGTATAGTTTCCATCTGTAATATCTGATGCATTAATCGGTTGTGATGCTCGGTAAACACGATATTTTACTAATGGAAGATTTTGAATTGTACTGGAAGAAATTCCTCCTTCTGTTCCACCGTCTCCTCCTATGTTCCTCCAGGTAATCCTAGTATACTCATATGTTGAATCCCAAACTGCCTGCATTTCTTGAGCCTGAACGTCATTCGGATCCCCAATATCGTTGTAATCGTAATGGTCATCTGCAGACACTGGAGAGAACGAAATCATGCTGAATAAAAGGATGAATACAAGCGTGAAACTGGAACGAGACTTCGTAGACATGGCTGGACCCATACTATCGATGGCACTCTAACTAACATGAACTTGACGCCGAGAAAATATCCTAGAAACCGGTTCTTTACACCATTGAAGTCGCCGGAAGAACCTTGCATAAGTTATTCTAAACCGCTTCATGGACGAGGTTAGAGAGGTCAGCCCATGGCCAAACATCGTAAGCATGTCTAGATTAGGTGCAGTTCCTATCCTGATTGTAATTTTTGTTTGTTGGGGCAATGAAGTAATTTTTCCAGATCCTTGGTTCTGGTGGATAGTTTTAGGAATTTTCAGTATTGGAATGGCTACAGATGCATTGGATGGATATTTAGCTAGAAAATTAGACAGTGTTACCGTTTTTGGTAGAATGATGGATCCATTAATTGACAAGATTCTGATTCAAAGTGTACTGATTTTGCTAAGTGTATCTGCTTGGACTTCTTCTCTAGTTCCGTATTGGGCTGTTATTCTAATCATTTGCCGCGAAACATTGATCACTGGGTTAAGAGGGTATGCTGAAGTTCAGCAAATCGATTTTTCAGCCAGTAAATTAGGTAAAGGGAAGACTATGTCGCAAACTATTGCAATAATTATGATTCTAGCAGGTATGGCAATACATGGAGCTTCCATGCAAGAAATGTTGTATTCAGAAATTTGTTATTGGGCAATGATGGTAGCAACTACATTAACCGTTATTTCGGGAATAGATTACGCAATAAAACTACGATCTGCAATGAGTTAATCATTCATCCAATCAACAAATGGTTTTCTTGAAGGGTAGCCTTCGTTAATCCAATCTTCAATAGCAGACCAAACCTTGCTTGATTCGTTAGATGAGGTTTCAAATTCAGCAACATTTTCATTTTCAATATCGGACCAAGAACTACCGATAATTTCCCATTCAACATTAGACTCTATCTTCCATTCAGGATACCCTCGATGAAGAAGTCTTTCACGAAGAATTGAGGGTTTACATCTAAGAATTACAATAGCATCTACTTCCAAATAATGACTCAGATGTCCGTCAATAATCAATGGACCATTTATTCGACCAAGAATTTTTCGAAGTTTCTCGATGTCTATTTCTCTTGCTTGGTCTTTTTTATCGAATTGTCCTAGGAGCCCGTGTTTCTCTGCTAATTTCTCAACTGAAATAACTTCCCAACCACTCGATTTTGCAAGTTCAGCAATAGTCGATTTTCCAGACCCTGGAGAACCAGAAAGAGCAATAGAGGTACTGGGAAACATACCTGTCGCTCTACTACACTAAACATGAAGGCTCCGAGAATCGCAATCTTGACGCTCCGTCTTTACTTGGTTGGGGTATGTCCGAACACCCCGAAAATGGTAATGAGTCAGAAAATGTCACACGTGGAGGCATCTCTTCCATTATTTCGGCATGCGACCCAAGGAACTCTTTTTTGAATTGGCTTCTAATCGCAGTTCCAATCGCTGGATATGCAAAACTAGCGCATCTTGATGAATCGATACAATTTATTTCCTCTATGGTTGGAATTATGCCATTAGCATTCTTGATGGGAAAGGCAACAGAAGAAATTGCAACAAGAACGTCTGAATCGGTAGGTGGATTGCTAAATGCTACATTCGGAAATGCTGCTGAAATAATTATTGCAATAGTAGCTGTTTTTGCTGCTGCAAGTGCATTTTCAAATAATGATCTTGAACTTGGAAATGCCATGATAACATTAGTAAAAACAAGCTTAATTGGCAGTATTCTTGGAAACTTACTGTTAGTTTTGGGTCTCTCATTTTTATGGGGTGGAATACGTCACAAGGAACAAAAATTCAGTCCTCAAGCTGTTAGTATCAATACTACTCTACTCCTTCTTTCAACAATCTGCTTGATCTTACCTACTGTATTCCATATTGCTCTATCAATTAGTGGAATTGAGGAATCTGAAATTATACAAGGAGTACTAATGGTCTCTAGATTAACTGCAATCGTCTTAATGGCATCTTATGGATTACTATTATTTTTCCAACTCAAGACTCATTCTGATATGATGTCTGGAAGTTCGCATGGTCATGAAGAACCAACTATGGAGCTCAAAGATGCTGGGATATTACTGTTAATTGCAACAATTTTTGTTTCTTTGATGGCTGAAATAATGGTTCATTCTGTAGAAGCAGCAGGTGAAGCAATTGGTCTATCAGCGGTTTTCATAGGAGTAATTCTTCTTCCTTTGTTTGGTAATGCTGCTGAACATTTCACTGCAGTTGTTGTGGCTGGGAAAAATCGAATGGACTTATCTATCGGAATTGCAGTTGGATCATCAGTACAAATTGCAGCATTTGTTGCACCTCTTGTAATTCTAGTTGCATGGATAATAGGTGTTGATCTAAGTTTTGAATTCGGATTATTGGAAACTGCTGCCTGTATGCTTGCTGTTTTGATAGCAAACAGTATTGCAAGGGATGGGCAATCTAATTGGATGGAAGGGGCAATGCTACTTGCTACCTATGTCATCATTGGATTATCTTTCTTGTTCTATCCGTGATTACTCTCTTCTGAATAATGGAGTAGTCCCTGCAAGAACCATTAGATTTGATTCAACCAAAGGTTGAGCACCTTCTGCTGGAACTCGAATATCTACACGACTACCTAAACGAATCATACCGTATCTCTGTCCTCGCTGAAGGTTATCAGAAATAAACGAAAATGGTATGATTGTTCGAGCAACTGCACCTGCAATCTGAGTTACTTCAATAGAAATCCCATCCTCAGATTGAAATACTGTTCTAACACGCTCATTTGCTTCACTCTCTTTTTTTGATGCCTTTCGGAATGGACCTCTGGCTCTGCCCTTTCCAGTACGATGTTCCATTGCAACAATCTGTGAAGAAATAGGAGTACGTTGAACATGGACATCAAGAGGAGACATGTAAATTGCAATTCTAAAAACATCAGTTGGGAGTTCTTCGCCATGTTGAACCGGTTCCCATCTTTGTTCTGTTTCAAAACTCAAAGGATTCGAGGGTGCCTGAGGAAACCAATCGCCCATCAGAGAATGTGTTTCAATTTCTCCAGTTTTTCTCTCTTCATTTGTAGGGCGACGGCCAGTAGATCGTTCTCGAACTACAAACATGACTCTTCCATCAGCCGGAGAGACTACTAATTTCTTATCTGAAGGGATATGTCTTTCAGGATCTCGATGAAAGAAAATTATGAATGTGGCAAGACAGGCTAGAATTACTCCTGCTAGGGTCACAAATCCTCCAGGGTCAGATACTGTAAACGAAATTGAAAACATACCTATAGACATAGCAGAAACTAGAATTGAGGGACCTTGACCTGGTTGGGCGATGCCCATCAAAAACTCACTCTTCTTCCTGTTCCGCAGTTCCTGCTGGATTCACTTGAATCTCATCATCATCAGTTCCTAAGACACCGTCTGGTCCAGCATCAACTGAAACTTCTACTGGTCCGACGGGGATAGTGGCTCCAGTCTTTTGTGCTGTAGAAATTGCTTCTTCCATTCTTTGCTTGAAACTCTCTTGAGCCTTTTGGAATTCAGCCGCCTTCTCAACTGCTGATTCAATCATTTCATATCTGTCTTTGATAGCCTGATTTAGATCTTCGAAGACCTTCATGTGTTGTACATACCAATCATCACGAGCCTCCAATTCTGATTGTGCTGTTTGAAGTTGTTCATCGAGTTCTTCTGTAATCTCGTAAACGCGACCTAACATAGCACGTTCTTTAGAGTATTTTTCTTCCATTTTCTCTAATTCAGGTTCCAAATGTTCGACTCTTTTGGATGATTTAGCTCCGTCCAATTCAAGTTCTCGAATTTTATTGTCTTTCTCAGATAGAAGATGTTCGAGGCCTTCACGTTCAATCTCTCGATCTAAAGCCTCCTTTTCTAATACGTCGATTAGAGCCTGTTTATCTGCAATATCTCCCTCAGCCTTGCGATATGCTTCATACAATCGTTCCAATCTTTGTGTCTCTTCAGCGAGGCGAGTTTCAAGTCGGCGCACACGCTGTTCTGGGCTATCTTGCTCCTCAACCTCATCGTCACTAAGCGGGTCCATCAGTCGTTGCAAAACACCTTCCGATATAACCCCGGCGGCTCTATTGGGCTCTGTGCTTACAACTCAGCCCTTACTCAGGGCATTCAGTGCAAGAGAAATTGCCAAAGTCAAATTCTCGGATGCAGGGACATGTAATTTTTCATCGGGACCATGTGCATTACCATCTGGACCCATCGAACCAGTAACCAAAAATGCAGCATCTGGAAACCGATTTTGCATCATAGAAAGAAAAGGAATGGTACCGCCCTCAAATAACGGCATCCAATTTTCCCCATACAAATGCTGAGCAGCACGATTCAGTGCAGAATCTATAGAAGGATGAAGTGGAGGTGCTCGAAATCCATCTGCACCAACAACAGG
>PADI01000009.1 GCA_002702985.1 Methanobacteriota archaeon | reverse complement strand
TTCATATTTGATATCTCCTGAAAATAATAGACGATGAAGATTTTTATCTTCACCTATTTCAAGATAAACAGACGATGATCCGAGTATGTGTCCTGCATTCTCCATCGTCATTTTTATATCTGGGGAAATGTCGATTTTCTGCCCATAACCTACATCAATTACGTGTTTTATGCAGGTCTCAATATCTGACAAACTATACGGAGGGCCGTCACCAGATTCCATCTTACTTACTTTAATGTAATCTTGCTGAAGTAATGTCATTAGATCCCTGGTAGGAGGTGTGCAATATACTGGTCCACGATACCCATAACGGAAAAGAACTGGTAACATCCCTATATGATCAACATGGGCGTGAGTAATTACTACAGCATCTATATTTTCAAGAGGAAGTAATTCAGGAGCATCAAAAAACGGTTGAACCTCAGACCTATTTGTAGTAGGTTTAGCTCCACAATCTACCAGAATCTTACTTTCGTTAGTAGTGACCATGTGCATTGCTCTACCAACTTCACGATACGACCCAAGAGCAGTCAATCTCACCCAAGGAGTACTAGATCGCTTTGGCCTGTAAATTCGAGTACCAAATTTACGCAATAATTCTCTCCTTTCATCAGCAGTTTCTTTTCTATATCTACGAATATTATTGAGAGTTTTTGATTCAATTGCAGGAGATCTATCTGCCCGGAATAACCAACCTAAACTATTTCTTAATTCAACTAAATTCGAACCTTTTTGGCCTATTGCTTGAGCAGGATCTTTGCATTCAATAGTAACTTCCGCAAGAGCAGGATCTAACCAAATATTTGTGATTTCAGCTTCTTCTGGAACTACTTCTCTTACAGTTGTCAATACCTCTTCTTCAGTAGAAAGAATCGATGGATCTGGTCGAATTACAATTTTTCTTCTAACTGCTTTAGCTAATTTAACCGTCAATGAATTACTCTGTTCTGTAAATGCATTAGGGGTAGGCGTGATGATTGAAATGGTTCCTGCTTCAAGGTCTACAGTGTAAGGAATACCATCAGGAATTATGTCCTTTGCCTTATTCTTGATCTCTGTCAATGTCATTCTCATTTTTCTCTCTCCATGCCCCTGAAAGCATCCGCACATCACCGAAGCGACGCGCGAGCGTCGGGGAAATTGATTAAATTCAAAGTGACTTGAATAAAGCTTCTAATTCATCATCACTAACTAATTGAAATCCATCTTTAGGAGTAATAACACAAAGGTCCATTCCGTTTCCAGATGCAGCATCACGTTGTGCAGAGGCAAGAAGTGCTCTAGCAGCAACTTCTACTGCTTGATCTCGTGTCATACCTTCTTTGAATTTATCCTCAAGAACACCATACATGTAAGGTGAACCTGAACCTGTTGCACAGTATGAATCAGGAATTGAACCACCTGCTGAATCTATGGAATAAACATGAGCGCCATCTTCATCGACTCCTGCGATAAGCAACTGTACCCAATGAGGACGCCCTCCTAAGATATTTGCAGTAAGTGTTGCAGCACCCTTTACAGACATCTGGTGGCCTCGTTTGAGTTCAAAGAGAGCCATTTCTGCAGCCAATGAGCGACTCAAAGCTTGAGCATGCCCGACTAAACCAGCTGTAGTCAATGCTAAATTATCTGCAATCTTGAACAATTTTTGAACACTCTTGTTGGCAACAAAATGCCCCATAGTTGCTCGATGATCTGCACCAACAACCACTCCACCTTTGAAGGTGATTCCAACGGTACTCGTTCCAGTCTTTGCCTGCTCCATAATTCCGTCCATATTGATTCCTCCATCAGCGAATGCCTGCTGGTAGAATGCTATGAAACACGGCCCCTTATGAATTCGCCGTAAGAGATGCTCTTTCTATGCAAAACACCCTCAGGTTCATGACTAGCCATCTCACACTGCATCACATGGTGGACTCTAGAGAGCCAAGGTGGCTACCAATCTCCAACGAACCTCGTGCCCCTGAAGCCAGAGAAGGCGAAACATTTCATTTCCTAGATGCAAGATATCCTGACCCTCCAATCCCTAGAACACATGATGGTGTTATATTACACCGAGCTGAAATTCTGGATATTACTGGATTACCTCAATTATTAGATTGGGCATCAGAAGGAGATATTGTCATGCTAGATACGAGACGATTGATGGCTAGACAAACAGAGTTTAATGCAGTCATAGAACGTCTAGCCTCGTTCGTAGAACGAGATTTGGGCGGAGAATTAGTCCAAATGGGCGAAACAAGAATTCTAATTTTACCTCCTAGAATTAAAGCAACAGAACATACTGATCGTGGGGAGTGATTCCATAGACAGTATTATCGAACATCCGTGTCCCATCTGTTCGTCTAATGATGGTCTGAAAATGACTGTACATATTGATGAAATTCCTTATTTCGGCGAACATACCCAGATTACTTTGGCATGTGAATCATGTGGTTGGAGACGTACTGACTTTATTCCTGCTGAATCCAAAGGATCTATTGGAAATCGTATATCTATTGGGCCTGAAACATTGAATGCTAGAGTAATTAGAGGATCTAATGGAACCATTCGCATTCCGGAACTTGGATTGGAAGTGGAACCAGGAACTGCATCTTCAGGATATATTTCGAATCTTGAAGGAGTATTGACTAGATTTCGAGACACAATTCAGATGCTTGATCGTTCTTTTGACGAATCAACGGATCCTCCTGAAGAAAAAGAAAGGATTGATTTTCTCCTAAACTCATTAGAATCGTCATTATCTGGAGAAGAAACTAGTTTTACATTAGTGATTCTAGATCCAATGGGACATAGTGGAATCTTACATCCAGAAACAGAAGAATGGTCGCTATCAGATAATGAAATTGAACAACTGGCAGTTGGTCCAGAAATTCCTATTATGGAAGTAGATTCTGATTAACGAGCATCATCAGAAAGGAATGAATCAATCTGATCTTCTATTGAATTTCGTTTTTCAGAAAGTTCATTCAACCATTCAGAAGCCTTATCGATACAAATTTTCTTTATCTCAGCAGCTAACATTCTTCCAGAGGAATATTCTCTACGAATCTCTTCTATCGCTGTGTCCTCAGATTCAAAGAATGTGTGCAGATATTGGAATGCCACATCCTTCTCACAGTCACCACCCAAACGCCGATGTTCCTCAACAGTGGGTTGACCTCCGCTCAATGCCCGCTTGACTTTCTTCTCCATATCTTGAATAGAATCATCTAAGAAAATAGTTGTTTCAGGACGACTAGAGGACATTTTATCTCCAGTCATTCCTATTGCAAATCTGTGATATGTAGAAGCAGGAGGAAGTAATCCTAATCCACCAAGTTGTCTTTCTAAGCGCAGCAAAGCGAGGCGTATTTGTCCTCTATCCTTTTTGGTTGCGCCAGGAATTTCTATCAATCCATGTTTAGGATTAGATATTATGTCTGAGTACCCGAAAGAAGAAAGAGATTCATGAATAGATGTAAAAATTTGAGCTCGAACTTCGCGATCTACTCGGCCTCTTTCTCCAACTCCGAATGTAGAAGAATTCTCTTCTTGGATAGATAATGCAATAGATAGCCCTCCTGCTTTTCTAGGCTTAACATTAAACCAATTAGATCTTGAAGCCAGATCACGTGTTAATCTGATATGAGGGTCTTGATCTACGCCCACTGGTACTACAATAGGGCGTATTCCTCCAAATTCATCAAACTGAGGGTGAAGGATATCTCCAACTTGAACCAATGGAGCCTGAATATGAGCCAGATTTGTTTCACCTTGAAATCCATAAATAGATTCCATTTCAGAAAGTGTAGTTCTCTTTCCAAGAGTGAAACCAATTCGTTGAACTACAGGACGACGACTCTGAAAATAAACTGAGGTTGAATCTGATTCAAGACCAAGAGCAGCATAATTTAGAACATATTCTTTCAAAGCAGTAGATCTACAATCATCTAATGACATGCCCCTAGTAGCATGAGCTTCCAAGTCTGCAACTGCAATTGTAACATCTGCGCCTTGACTTTGGAACCATTTTACTTGTTCGATTACCATACTATGCCCTAAGTGCATTCGTCCAGATGGCATCAAGCCAGTTAATACTCCAAATGGATCTCTTCTTCTAGCAGAATCTAGAACTACGTCTAAGTCTCTTTGAGCGAAAATTATTCCTCTTCGATGAAGCATACTTGGATCAGGAATTGCCATTCCATCAATCGAACCCAGTCCAAATTCATCGCGGATTCTGGAATAGTCTGTCGACTGCTGAGACGACCATGGATCGATACGAAGTCCCTCTCCCACGAATCAAGGGGCTACCATTGTGGCATCAAACCTTCTCTCAATTTTCTATCCAAAAGTTAGTTTAATCGACGGAATCAAGACCTTCGTGGAGACTGGAGAATCATGGAGACAGTAGTCGTCTTGGGCACAGGATTGGTTGGTAATTGGATAGTGAGGTCACTTTCATCAGACGGTTACAAGGTAACAGCCATCGATTCAGACAAAAATGTCCTTTCAAGGTTAAATCATGTTGCAGAGACAATTCATGCAATTGTAGATGAAGATCTAATCAATTCGTTGGATGCAGATGTTTTCGTAAACGCATTACCTGGTAGAGTAGGACACAGAATTAGGAAAATATTGGTAGAAAAAGGTCAAAAAGTTGCTGATTTAGCTTTCACTCCAGAGGATCCATCAGAAATTAACCAATTGGCAATTGATAATGATTCAATATTGATTTATGATGTTGGAGTTGCTCCAGGATTATCCAATCTTTTACTAAAGGAAGCAAATCGAAGACATGGACGATTATCCTTAGGTAGAATAAGAGTTGGAGGCAATCCAACAATCAGTGACGACGGTTGGAGTTACATGGCACCATTTTCTCCTATTGATGTTATCGAAGAGTATACTCGTCCCGCACGAATAATTCGAAATGGAGAAATTGTTACGTTACCTGCACTATCTGAAAGAATTAGATTTGAAATCAGTGAAAGGGGAGAGATGGAAGCATTTCTCACCGATGGACTGAGGTCTGTTTTACAAACAATTGATGCCAATGAGTTAATTGAATCTACTGTCAGGTGGCCAGGCCATATTGATATGTATTTACAGAAGAAAGAAGAATTATCTGAAGATGAATTGGTAGAGGCTTGGTCTTGGGATACAAATAGATCTGAATTTACGTGGATGGAAGTATATGCAGAAGGTAAAGGAAGTTCAACATGGATCCTAGACGATAACGGAGATGAGAAAGGATCTTCGATGGCTAGAACTACAGGAGCAATTACTTGTGCAGTAGTGAAATTCTTACTAAATGAACAAGGGATTAAAGGAGTTCACCCTCCTGAAAGTTTTGGATATGAACTTCTAGAGATATGCTTAGACGAGTACTCTAAGAATAACATAAAAATTCACGAAATTAAAAATTAATTATTCCGATTCAAACATGTTTCGATAGAGCTGAATAGAAGGGTTATCAGAACGTATCAAACGTCTCATTTGAATAATAGTTACAATACCAACAATTCCTGCAATTACAGGCAAAATCCAGTCCATCTGAGTAACAGGCCTTGGTTCAACTAACCATGTAAATCTGATTGAAGAGTCTTTGAATCCAGATGACCATTCAAAGAGATCAACAACATGTAGTCCGTATACAATGAATGGAACCATTCCGTTGAAAGTATCCTCCATTACCTGAACAGAATCAATAGATTCACCTGAATTGTAATCGATTAACGCTATAGTATTAGGCAATAATGAAAGATGTAATGAACCATTATCAAAACGCCAACCTTCTCTAAGATGATTGTCCGTAGAATTCAATTCAGGTAATCCTGTTCCATTAGCATACTTCACAGAAATAACCGGTAAACTATTTCCATCAATTCCCTTTGTTACTATCAATGAATTACCTGGAGTTTCCCAGAGTCCAGATTCAGCGGAAGGTTGTCTAACTTCAACTGTTGATGAAGTATTATTGAATGAATCAACTACAACTACTGTTTGGCTAGAAATTATTTCTCCAGGAGTAGTAAACCAAAACGGTTGTTCATCAATCCAAGCGACAACATCTCGATCTCTGCGTACATTCAAGTCTTCCATTTCAGCAATCCAAGACATGATTACAATCCCATTTTCTTGCGCAGCAGATTGAATCGATTCAATACTGGCAATACTTTTCTCCAAGGATCCAGCATTTACCTCAAAAGATGAGAATTCAGAAAAATTTTCAGAAAATTGTGTATTGTCAACTGCTTCAATACCGGAACCAAGCAAAGAATTTCTTAGTTCTGCTGAATTAGAATGTTGAGAAGAGTCAATAGGTAATCCAAAAGTCAAAGTATTATTCCCCCAACGAGATGCTGGAATCAAATTATTCACATAAGAAATACATGCTTGTACACTATTTGGATCTTCTAGAATACTTACATCTGGCATTCCATGACATCCAAATTCATCTCCTAAAGCTAATCTTTCAGGACCTGCTAATCTAGTAAGCCAACCATCTTCATCATGAGGATAATCAGATAATTCGGCATTAACAACCGGAATTGATAGAATCAAAGTGGCCGCAAAAATGACAAGAATACCTCGATTCATGGTGCTCCGAAATATCGGTAATTCATGGACTCTCTGCTAGTTTAGCGAGTAAGCATCAAAAACAAGAGCCAATGAATTAATTTCATGGGAACCAGTGCAGTAGACTCATTACGAGTTCTCTCTGGAATCCAGGGTGATGCTAAACCACTTCCCTCTACACCCATATATTCGTTACTCCTAAAGATTGGTCCCGTAATTTTTAGGTCAATTTTCAGGATTAAGACAATCGGAATGGAAAGAATTCCTAAGAAAGGACCAGTAATTATCGCTGGAAATCATCTGGCTCATGTAGATCCAATTTTAATGATAGTAGGCTCTAGAAGAACAGTTAGATTTCTTTCGAAAAAAGAACATTATGATTATGCTTTCACAAGATTTGTCATGAACATAACTGGTCAAATTGAGACAGATAGGGAAGCAGGAGGGAAAGACGCACTTATCCAAGCAACTGAAGTTTTACGTACTGGTCAGGCAATGGGAATATTTCCAGAAGGTACACGTTCGAGGAAGACAGAACCTCCTTTTATGCAGAAAGGAAAAACAGGTGTGGCTCGACTTGCAGCTACCTTTCCTGATGTCCCAATTCATCCTGTTGCAATTTTAGATACTCATAAAATGCTAAAACCAGGATCAAAAATGTTCAGAATTACTACTCCTCTAACAATGTCAGTAGGTAACGGAGTAACTTGGAGAGAATGGATTCACCATCCAAAGGGGGGAGCACTATCCGAATCTGATTTACAAGAAATAGTAGATTCGGAGCAAGATAAACGTGATCAAAAAATGTCGGCTCTATTTCGTCGTTTTACAGACCAACTAATGGGTAGTCTTTCCGCTCTTGGAGCGCCTTGAATTCATCCGCATCTTTCAAAGGCCTACCCTTCACAGCAAATACCCGGTCACATGGAAGAGTACCAACAACTGATGCGACGTATCCTCCTAGAGGGTATTGAAAAAGAAGACCGAACAGGTACTGGGACTCTTTCTGTTTTCGGACATCAAATGAGATTTGATCTTCGAAGAAAATTTCCCGCAGTTACCACTAAAAAAGTACATTGGCCATCTATTATTCATGAACTTCTTTGGTTTATCAGTGGAGATACAAATGTAAAATATCTTCAGGAAAATAAAGTAAGAATTTGGAATGAATGGGCAGACGAAAATGGAGATTTAGGCCCGGTTTATGGTAAACAATGGAGAAAATGGGAAACTAACGATGGAAGGATAATTGATCAATTGCAAAATGCGATTGAGATGATCAAAACAAATCCAGGAAGTAGAAGAATTATAGTTAGTGCATGGAATGTTGGCGAATTAGACGAGATGGCGCTAATGCCTTGTCATGCGTTTTTCCAATTCTATGTTGCAAATGGAGAATTATCTCTACAATTGTACCAACGTTCAGCAGACGTGTTCTTGGGGGTTCCATTCAACATTTCCTCATATGCACTATTATGTTGTATGATAGCCCAAATTACTGGACTAAAACCAGGTGATTTCGTACACACTATTGGAGACGCTCATCTCTATCTTAATCATCTCGATCAAGCAAGAGAACAAATTTCTCGTACGCCCCTAGAATGGCCTTCACTTCGTCTCAATCCAGAATGTAAAACGATTGATGACTTCAAATTTGAAGATATTATTATCGAAGATTACAATCATCATCCACATATTAAAGCCCCAATAAGTGTTTAATTACTCATTTCTACACAGCGTTATTCAACCGTTGACTACTCGACGTATATATGCGAACATGCCTTATTGCAGCTGTTAGCGAAAATGGAGTCATAGGAATAAATGGTGATTTGCCATGGAGAATAAGAAGTGATATGATTCGATTCAAACACCTTACTGTAGGCAATGGCGGAGAAACAAATGCAGTCATAATGGGAAGAAAAACTTGGGACTCTTTACCTGATGCTCATCGACCTCTAACTGATAGAGTCAATATCGTATTAACAAAGCAAATTGGATGGGAAAAAGAAGGAGCTGAAACTGCTTTTTATCCCGGCCAAGCAATGGAAATTGCATTTGCTGAAGGATGCGATGAAGCATGGATCATTGGAGGGGCAGGAACCTATGCGGCATTATTTGATAGAGTCGATGAAATTCATCTTACTACCATTCACGCAGATGTCAAAGGAGATGTAAAAATGCCGGAATGGGATCAATCGATATGGAATGAAGAAGTTGTTGAACAGTTAGAAAAATCAGATAACGATGAATATTCTTCATCTTACTCAATTTGGAGAAAGAAGTAATTCATTCTGGATCATAAATATTGAATGCGTGAAGAGGTGGAGTGTAAACGTGCAAATTGATCAATTCTCCATCACCATCATTTGAGACTCTATGGATGTCAGGTTCATCAGCTGCACATACCTCTCCTGGTCTATAGACCCGCTTACTGACTGGATATGCT
>PADI01000008.1 GCA_002702985.1 Methanobacteriota archaeon | reverse complement strand
TGGAAATCAAAGTAGAATCATTGGATCCGTTACCGAATAGAGTCCCCCTTTCAGAAAGCGAACCAGATGAAGCACCACCTGATGTATCCATACAGCCTAGAGAAGTTCTGGCACCAGCAGGTTCCGTGTACGATGATTTACCTGATACTGAACGTTCTGGACATATTGTTCCATTTGCACTTTGGCCTAGGACAGCAGTTAGATCTATTGCATCTAACCGTCATCTACTTCTAGATATGTTTGATGATTTACTTGTTCTTCTAGAATCAAATGAAGAAACATTTCCTTCATTCGACTTGGATGGTCAAACTTTGATATTGGAGGAATACCTCATTCTAAGACCTGAAAATCGAGAACGAGTCAAATCTTTAGTTTCCGAAGGTAGGTTGAATATTGGTCCATGGTATAATCCACCTTCTCAATTTTTGGTAGGTGGAGAAGCCTTGGTTCGTAACTTGCAAAGGGGCGTTGCTGCGACTAAATCCCTTGGAGGAAGTATTGGAAGTACTGTAATGCCTAGAAGTACATCTCACGTTAGCCAATTACCCGCTCTTCTATCTGAAATTGGTTCTGATGAATTAATTTTCAATGGAGGAGCCGGACCATGGATTCAAGATGCTCGTGGTGTATTCAAATGGTCATCATCAGATGGTGATTCTTCTATACTAGCGATTAAACAAATCCCTAGTGGTGATTCATTGGGGGGTTGGGGATTTGAGAAAAGGCAAACTGATTCAAAAAATAGTATGGATATAGATTCTGAAACTGCATCCAATAGAATTGAAACGTTATCTAATCTTCATCTAGAAAAATACGGATGGCTCCCTCCCATGATGCTATTTGGGAATGGAACCAGACACGGAATGGCACAACCGTCTCTTCCAAGTCTAATCGCCGATGCGAACAAAGCTATGAAAGGCGAAGTGACTTTTTCTCATTCTAGTTTCTCAAAATTCGGAAAGGATGTTCGTTCATGGGTAGGAAGAAAGAAACTATACTCGTATGATGGAGAAATGCGACATGGATGGGATAGAATGCTACATACCGGGTCATTATCATCCAGAATTTATTTGAAAAGGATGAATGACCACACTATTCGCACTATAACCCAATCTACTGAACCTTTAGCGGCATTAAGTTGGTTCCATAAAGGAAGAAATCGATGGGATAGAATTCAAAATGCTTGGGATTTAGTTCTACAAAACCATGGATTCCATGAGATTGGAGGTGTGTCTCCTGATGAGGTGCATATGGATATGGAAGATTCATTCAGACATGCTCAGGAAACTGCAGCCATGGTGATAGAAGATGTTCGAATCGAACTGGCAGATGAAATGAACCTTCATCACATTGATCGTGACGCTATTCCGATGTTATTGCATAATCCTCTAGGAACAGAATGGAGCGGAATGTTACCAGTAGACATTGTGGCCCCTGCATACCGATGTTGGTTGGATGCAGGCAACCCCGTACATCTTGAATTCTCCAAACCTCCAAACAATTCCACCATAATCAGCGATTTAATCCAAGTATCTCCAGAAATTGATACACATCTTCACAGAGACTCTCACGTTGAGTTGGAATTGCCTCGAATTAGGGGTAGAGTACAGATTCATCGATTACCACCGGGAATTCATGTCTTACATGCTGTTCCTGGCCATGCTTCTCCATCTACTCTTCCCAGTAAACCAGTTGAGGTTGAACAAGGAGAAGGAAGAATTTCTGCTATTGATAATGGAGAAATTCGTGTAGAATTTCTTCCTGATGGAAGATTTGATTTGGTCGATCGTTCCACTGGTAGACGATTTCCAGGCATTGGGCGGCTTGAAGATGTTGAAGATGCAGGAGATTCCTATGACTACAGTCCTGCTGGCCATCCTGGTAAATCTGATGGTCCAATGGACTTGCGAACACAGCCAATGGATCGTAGATTGCATGATTCAGATATTACAAGAATTCAAACTACAACCAATTTACAACATTCAGATGAATGGTCTGCAACTGTTCATCTCAGAGTAGTTTGGAATATCCCTGCATATTTGGATACCGCGAACCAAACGAGAAGTGTAGAGTTAGCCCCTGTCACGGTAGATCATTTCGTTACCCTAAGACTAGGAGCAAGAAATATAGAAGTAGAAACATGGGTAGACAATAAAGCTGAAGATCACCGAATGAGATTGATTATCCCTACTGGAATGCACCTGACTAGTGCAAATGCAGGTACTCCTTTCGATGTTGTTCGAAGACCAGTTTTACATCCTCATGACCCAAGTTGGGTTCAACCATTGGTTCCTACACAACCAATGGAACGATTCTTGGCAGTAATTGGAACGGAAGATGGATTGAACGATGGAGGGTTAGCACTTCTTTCTCCAGGCGTCAATGAATATGAAATTATATTGGCAGATGATGCGGATCCTGGAGGCCATGATATCGCTCTAACTTTGGTACGTTCAATAGGTTGGACATCTCAGAGTGGATTTTCTCATAGACCCTCGAATGCGGATGCAGTACTTCCTGCCCCGGGGTCCCAATGTATTGGAACATCAATTACCAGATGGTCTGTACTTCCATTCGATGAGGATTGGCAATCTGAAAATATCCATCATGCAGCTGAATGTTTTGCTACATCTGCTAATTTATTAGTCGCTACTCGAAAACCTCTAGCGAATGGTTTCTTTGAAGAATCTCTGACTCCTGGAACTCTGGGTCGAAGTTTAGAACATATTCGATTTGATGGAGAAGGCCCTACTCCAGTCCTATCAGCGTTCAAACCTTCTGAAGATCTTGGAGGAATTATTTTGCGCGTGTACAATCCAACTAATACAGATTGGAAAGGAAGAATTCATTCCGATCTCGACTTGGAACGAGTGCATGAGTGTAGCATGTTAGAAAATGCGAGAAAAAAGAAATTAGACTTGAAAAATGGCGGCTGGGATGCTGAAGTTAAATCAGGTTCAATTGTTCAATGGCGACTTTCTTGATACTTCTGAACTATGTACTGTCGGATTCATCAATGGTTAACTATGACTACTATTCGTTCTAGATTCAAACTCCGCAAAAAAATGTTGGAGGCACATCAAGAAAGAAACTATAGTGAGGAAGCAGGGCTACAAGGAGAAGAAATAGCAAGGAAAAATTTAGAGTTAAAATTAGGTCCACAGGGATGGAAATTTTTCTCGGGAGTTTTAATACCAGATCCAAATAGACCTAAAGGAAGATTTGAAATTGATATCGTAGCAATTTCACCTAAAGGAATTGTATTGATAGAAGTAAAACATTGGAAAGGTAAAATCGAAGTTTCAGAAGAAGGAATGAAGCAAGTTAAGGGCAAAGTAGACTATCCATTCAGTCGTTTAGATGATCGAATTAATCAAATAAGTCGTATTCTACGTCCAAGTATAATTGAAAATGATGTAGGAGAAGATTCTCCACCTATTAAAGCAGCAATTATTTTGACACACAAAAGTAGTTCTTTTTTATCGAATAAAAAGGGAAAACATAGTATCCTAAAAATGAAAGAAGCAACAGCAATAAAATCTCTTTTTGATGGCGAAGAACGAATGAAAAGCAATATGCGCAAACACATTATTAACAAATTATTAGAATTTGGAACTTGGGATACAGTTCAACATAAAGGGAAAAATGAGAATGGATTAATTCGTTGGGGGCAAATCCCTGAAGAAAGAAAAGAATTGTTAATTGAAGGAATTGATATTCTTGATAGAACAAAAGTCAACTATTTTACAATAAAACAAAATTGTGGATGGTTCAAAACTTTGTGGAAGAACCCAACATTGTCGATTATAATCCATTTACATAATAATGAAATTATCAAATCAAATATCCATGAAGATGCCCTTCTTCCTTGGATTCAACCTGGAATTGGAGTCATAGAAGGAGGGCTTTCTATGATAGACATTGTAAGAGTAGATTATGGCAGAAAAACCGATGATGACCCAAGAGATAAACTTCGATTAGAAGGAATTCCATATTCAAAAGGTGATATCATAAGAGGAACTGTAGATGGATGGCATGACACATACGGCTTATTCATTGAATTACAACCGAATATGAATGGCCTTGTTCCAATGAGTATGATGCCCAATCTTGGTCTCGACAACCTCAAAGTCCTGTATCCAAGAGGACAATCTGTGAGGGTCATGGTCACAAAGGTAGATCATCAAAGAAATCGAATCGCATTAGATTTTCCAGAGGGAGATAAATGAGAACTACAAGGGCTACTGCTCCTACTCGAATTGACTTGGCTGGTGGCTGGACAGATGTTCCAATTTTTGCAGAAAAATATGGGGGCGAGGTTGTAAATTTTGCAATCAATATCTATGCTCAAGCAGACGTAGGGACTACAGAAAATGGTATGCTTACTGCCACATATCGCAGTAATACAAGATTAGGAGCTGGCTTAGGAACTACAGGTGCGGTTAATGTAGCACTCTTAGCTGCGATTGATGGAGGAAAATCAGACCCTCTAGAGATTGCAGAAAATGCATATCAATTTGAAATGCAGTTAGGAAACACAGGAGGAAGACAAGATCAATGGGCAGCAGCACTCGGAGGATTCAACCATTTACTATTCATTGGAGAACGGGTAGAAAGATTACCCTTAGAGCCTCTTCAAAGTTCTAAAAACTGGTTAAGTAAACATCTAATTTTGGTAGATAGCGGTATTGAACATGTTTCTGGAGAAATGCATCAAGAAGTTTGGGAGAAATTCAAGAAAGGTGATTCTAAAGTTGAAGAAGGATTACTTATGCTAAGAACTGCGGCAAAGAAAATGGCTGATGGACTAAACAGAGATAGAAGGGATTCTGTTGTAGAATCGTTGAAGCAGGTATGTGAAGGAGTTGATTTGATTGATGAAAAAATTCATGCTCCATTCAAACCGGTTATTGAACCACTCATTGAAGCAAAGCATGTCATGGCATGGAAAGCAGTAGGTGCTGGGGGAGGAGGTTGTGCAATGCTCCTAGTAAGACCTAGTACCCAAGATTTAGTAAAACAATCATGCGAGAGTGCTGGTTGGTCAATAATTGAATGGGGATTTGATGAAAACGGATTGACTATTGAAAGTGAATAAATTCAGGGGGAGATATTATGAATTTAGAGCAAGCACTTAATTCCGATTCTGATTTTTTTATGATTACAACAAAGGTCTGTTATTATTGTACTAGAGCAAAGAATATCCTTAATGCGAAGGGGTTGACATTCTCAGAGATTGATGGAAACAAAGAACTTGAAGTTCATCTTGATGCTAGAAATCAAACTGGTTGGAGAACAGTACCAATAATATGGGATCTAAGAAGTGATGAACCCATCTTTGTGGGTGGTTCAGATGAACTCATTTTGCTATTGAATCAATCCAATGAATAATCTCATTTTTCTGTTTCAAATTTACCATATGCCCCTTATGATGGCGAAGTTTCAAAATTGGACAATTTGCAGTCTCAATTACATTACATAATTCCTCAGCTTGGTTCATTGAAACAATCTGATCTGTATCTCCATGCATCCAAACAACTGGGATTGGATTCTCCAATAATTTAGAATTCAATTGATTCGGTCGAACTGTTTTTCCTGCTATCAATACTAGACCGATGGTTCTATTGTAAATTTCAGGGTGCATGAAAACTTCAGTAGCCATAGCAGCTCCTTGTGAAAATCCACCTAAAATTAGTTCACCTTCAGTTGAATATTCTTTGATAATTTTTACAATCAATTCTACTGATTGATCAACTTGATTGAGAGATGACTCGTCCAACGGCATACTTGGCGAAGCATCTCTTAACCACCAAGCAAATCCTCTCTTAGGATGAGGTATTTTAGCCTCAGGAAGAATGAGAGACATGTTAGGAGCAAGAAGTGATTCAGCAAGGGGGCGAATCAACTCTGCAGTACCGGTTAACCCATGCATCATCACAAGTGTAGGCATCTTGCAACCTCACAATGTCCAAGAACGAACAAGAGCACCGGCAACTTTGAGATGAACAAAAGAGTCTTGACCTCTTAGAGAAACAGTGATTGAATGTTCTCCGGAATTAGAGGGAATGGTACCAAATGAACCCTTTTCAGTCGCCCCTGCACCCCACGCTCGAGTCAAAGGAGAAGCACCTTGGTGATCTCTAATACTAAGTGACCCTGAACCACCTTGCTCACTTATTTCAACATCTAAATACCAAACTAAAGTATCCCAAGCTTCGTTTGGAGAATACCCCTCATCGAGAAACGTATCGTAAATTTCTTGATCATTTTCCTCATAGAAATTATCATGTATATCTCCTGCACGATAGAAGAAAACATCTCCAGAATAACCAGTTTTCTTTTCATTGAGATTCATTTGAAGGTGATTTACACCCTCATTATCAGTCCAAAGAAGATTCTTGATAAATCCCTCACGGCCACTAAAAACATAACTAAGAGTGTGGTCTTCACTAGAGGTTGCAGAAACTGAGACTTCCCCGTTGTAGATATTGTCAGTGTTTGCACTCCAATCTTGGCCTAATAGTCTGAAATTCCAAGTGTTGCCAACTGCCCAAGGGAAATTAAAAACCGGCTGAGGATCTCCATTCTCATAAACTGACAAACCGTCCATTGTAACTCTTCCTAAGAATGGATTATGATTGATTACTGCATGTCTTTGTGCCTCACCTTCTGACGAGATACCTAACATGAATAAACCATCATCTTCACGAATATCTGCGACTACTAAGCGAGTACTATCTTCTCCAAATTCTGGAGTAATGAAAGTGTATAGCCACTGATCACCAATTTGCCATTGAGGCAAGACTAATTCTTCTTCAGTAGTATCACCAATTTCAGAATCGGAAATAGTATCATCACCGATACAGCCCGTTAAGCAAACTGTCATCATCAAAAACGACAACAAGTAAGCACGCATGTAATACCCCACGGCGAGGTTATTTTTCAGTATACGGGTATGCTGCTCAGAATAGAAAAATTCACACCAGACTACTACCAATGCTACTATGCCCATCAATTCTAAACAATTATTGGAACAATAACTAGGCTAACAATACTCATCAATTTGATTAGAATATTTAGAGATGGTCCAGAAGTATCCTTGAATGGATCGCCGATTGTGTCTCCAATTACTGCAGCAGAATGAGCTTCGTCTCCCTTCTCTGCGCCATCAATATGTCCTTGTTCGATTGCTTTCTTTGCATTATCCCACGCACCTCCTGCATTCGCCATGAACAACGCCATTAGTACTCCAGTAACTGTAGCGCCTGCTAACAATCCTCCTAGCGATTCAGGCCCTAGAATAAGACCCACAATTACTGGAGAGGATACTGCAACCAATCCAGGAGCAATCATTTCACGTAGTGCTGCCTTTGTGGAAATATCAACGCATTTTTCACTATCTGGCTTTACTCCAGGTTTACCATCTAGAAGCCCTTCAATTTCACGGAACTGACGACGAATCTCTGTAACCATATCTCCTGCAGCCTTGCCCACACTGGTCATTGTCATAGCTGCTACAACAAAAGGAAGTGCACCACCAATCAATAGTCCAATTACGACCATAGGATCTGTTAACTCCATTGTAAATCCTGGATTTGCAGTTTCTACAGCAGACTTGAAGGCTGCAAATAGTGCTAATGCTGTCAATGCAGCACTCCCAATTGCGAATCCCTTTCCTACTGCAGCAGTAGTATTTCCAATGGAATCTAAAGCATCAGTAATCTCACGAACTTCTGAACCCAATTCACCCATCTCTGCAATTCCTCCAGCATTATCAGCAACTGGACCATATGCATCTACGGTCATAGTTACACCTACAGTAGCTAGCATTCCCATAGCTGCCATAGCAATTCCATACAAACCATCAGTTCCTCCTCCCATGACATCGTTTGCATACCAAATTCCTGCTCCCATGAGAAGAATAGGTAGGAAAACTGACTTCATTCCAACTGAAAGACCAGCAATAGCATTGGTCGCAGGACCGGTCTTCGACATTTCTCCGATGTAAGGAATATCGCGGACTGAAAGGCCCATTACAGGCTCAATTCCTGTGTAATATTCGGTTACTAGGCCAATCAATATTCCAACTATTGAACCTGCAATTACAGCATACAACGGGTTGTAATTTGGAAGATCCATACCATTCGGACCCATGATTAGATATCCGAAAATCCAGAATAAACCTGCTCCAATGAAAGTAGTATACCTGAGTGCTGCTGCCGCATCATCCAAATTCTTTAGAAAGGTCATCGAAAACACGCCAATAATACTTGCAAGGTAGCCAGATAGTGCTAGTGCGATTGGAAGTAAGACTAAAGCTCCGTAATACGTTGCACCATCTATGTTACCTGCAGCCATTGCTGCACTACCTGCTGCTGCTGCAATCACCATTGCTGCTATTATTGAACCAACAAATGATTCAAAGATATCCGCGCCCATTCCTGCAACGTCTCCTACATTATCTCCTACGTTATCAGCAATAACTCCAGGATTCCGAGGATCATCTTCCGGAATTCCTGCTTCAACCTTACCAACTAAATCAGCACCTACGTCTGCTGCTTTTGTGTAAATTCCTCCACCTACACGAGCAAAAAGAGCGATACTAGATGCACCCATTCCAAAACCTGCAATCGACCCAACTGTACTGAATTCACTTCCTAGCCATAGATACATGGAAGAAACTCCTAGAAGACCTAGCCCTCCTACGGCAAGCCCCATGACTGCTCCTCCATTGAATGAAACAAGCAATGCTTCTGGTTGACCTCCGTTTTTTGCAGCCATTGCAGTTCTGCCATTAGCCGAGGTTGCACTGCGCATTCCAGAATATCCTGCCATTACAGAGGTAAAGGCACCAAGTAAGAATGCGACAGCTGTTTCCATACCCAAATCATCGTTAATTTCTCCTCCTGCCATGAGTAGACCAGCTACAACTAGAACGAATACTGAAAGATACTTGTACTCAGCATACAAGAAAGCCATAGCCCCCTTCTGTATCTGACTCGTAATATCAGATACTGTCTCGTTGTCAATAACGATTGAATCATTCCTTCGATAAAGGATGAAAGCAGTAATCAATCCGAAAACCGCTAATCCAACGCCTATTTGCGCCAATTCTTCTGGGGTAAATGCACTCATTTCTTTCACCTATTCCATCACCGGGAAAATCGACCTATATTTAATGGAGACCGATTTGAATTACTCGTTTCACCTTTTTCAAAGGAATTAGATTAATTCCAACAGTACAAAAAATAATGATTTCAAACAGTTGGTTGATAGAGTATGACGTTATGGGAAACATGTGGTTGACAAGCAACTAATCTTAGATTCAGTCGGGCCGGTACAGGCGGTACTTGACGCCCATGACGGAATCGTTAATGTCGTAGATACTACCGATGGAATAATTATGATTTCATTAGAAGGAGGTTGTACAGGCTGCGGTTCTACGCCAATGACGGCTATGCAAATTTACTATTCATTAATGCAATTAGACGAAGTTAACGATGTAGTGTTCCAAAACGGAGAATTACCCGAATATATGCGCCAGTTTATTGATGAAAAATTAGAAAATGAAGCAGATGACTCTTGATATCATTATTCTTCTTCTCTTTCTCGACGTAACTTCATCAAATGATGTGGATTCGGTTCACCTTGGATTTCTTCTCCATTAATTGGAATTATTTGACTAACTATTCCCATTAATACAAGAACTAAAACAAGGAAATTAGCCAAGGGAGGTGATCCCCAAAAAATCCCGCCTAACTGATGAAATAAAGCTAAACCTATGGCAGTAATTATACATAAAAAGGTCATAATATTATGAGATAATCGTTCAATTTTTGCAGAACGGGCCAACGTTCCAATAGAAATCCATATCACAACAACTAATCCACAAGACCAAGAAAGTAAAGATTCGAATAACTCCAACACCCTCTCCCCTCAATATTCTCTACTTCTAATAGGTCTTTGATTTTGAGTGATGAAGAGATGATTCAAGACCCGTCGCGAATAACCCAGTACATGGTGAACCTGAGTTCATGGTCAATCCCTCGTTCTCGAAGGGAACAACCTCCATACTTCACTAAAGGTCAAATCATTACTGTACTTGAACAAGTAGGCATTTTATTGCAATTGGATGGAGCAAATCCATTTCGAGTAAGAGCATATGAAAATGCATCTCGAAGTCTGTCATCTCATGAAGAAGATTTGTGGGAAACAGTGAATCAGGGTAGATTGATAGATATCAAAGGAATTGGAAAAGGAATTGCTGGACTGATTAATGAAGCAATGAATATAGGAACTTGGGGTGATTTAGGTTCCCTGTATGAGAAAGTCCCTAGAGGATTAATCGAAATGTTAGGAGTTCCAGGTCTTGGGCCAAAAAGAATCAAACAATTCTATGATGAATTAGGAATTGAAAATATTACTGATTTGAGAGCGGCTGCTGAGGATGGAGAACTTTCTAATTTACCTCGAATGGGGAAGAAAATGGAGAGGAGAATACTTGAAGGAATTGATTTACTAGCTAGATTTTCTGGTAGACGGCGCCTAGATATAGGGCTTCTTTATGGAGAGGCATTTGAAAGAAGAATTGACGGGATTGAAGGAGTTCAAAGAGCACAACTTGCTGGTTCTGCAAGAAGAAGGAAGGAATCAATAGGCGACCTAGATGTAGTAGCAGCTGTTGAAAAAGAAAATATCGAAAAAGTCACTGATTCAATATTATCTATACCTGGAATAGCCGAAGTAAAGGGCGCAGGTGATTCAAAAATTAGTTTGATCTTAGAATCTACAATCTTTGAAGATGCAGCATCAAACTCAACCATAGATGGAGGGGTTTTGGCTGCTCTAGGTGGGGAAGCATGGGAAGAATTGGAAGCAAATTCTACAATTGATGCCCAAGTTAGGCTAGTTCCACCACATGTTTTCGCGTACACAATGGCTTATTTTACTGGAAGTAAAGAACATAATGTTCGAATGAGACAGAGAGCATTAGACATGGGGTTAAGACTTAATGAATTTGGATTATTTCCTCTAGAAGGGCTAGGAGATGCAAAGGGACTCCAAGCTGCAGAAAATGGCTTACCCGCATTCGATGAAGAAGAAATTTATGAACATCTCAAAATGAAATGGGTACCTCCAGAAATGAGAGAAGACATGGGAGAAATTGAAGCATCGCTATCTGGAAATCTCCCTTCTTTAATTGAACCAGTTCACGTAAAAGGAGCGTTACATAATCATACTACTGCTTCAGATGGTACAGGTTCATTAAGCGAAATGGCTGAAGCAGCAATAGATCTTGGTTGGGAATTCTTAGGTATTGCTGACCATTCTGAGGTACTAAACATTGGAGGAAGAAGTATTGGAGTACCTCAAGACAAGGTTATCGAACAAGGAAATGAAATTAGAGAAATGAATTATGAATGGGAAGAAGAAGATACAAATTTTCGACTTCTTCATGGTTCAGAATGTGATATCTTAGCAGATGGGAAGTTGGACTATCCTGATAGTATCAGGCGAGAATTTTCACATGTGGTAGGTAGCGTACATGCAATAGGATCATGGAGAAATCGAGATGAAATTGAAAATACTGAAATCTTAATCAAAGCTATTGAAGATCCTACATTTACTATCTTAGGGCATCCCACTGGACGAATCATCGGAGGAAGAGAAGGATTTCCATTAGACATGCACGCTGTTCTACGAAGAATGGGTGAATTAAATTCGGAAGGAATTTTGAAAGCTTGCGAAATCAATGCGAGTCCATACAGACTAGATTTAGATTGGAGATTATGCAAATTTGCAAAATCACAAGGTGTTCCAATTGTAATTAATCCTGATGCGCACTCTACCAAGGGACTGAAGGATGTATGGTTTGGAGTTCAAATGGCAAGAAAAGGTTGGCTAGAAGAAGCAGATGTCTTGAATTGTCTACCTGGAAACGTAATTGAAGAAAGAATGATGGAAGGAAAGTGATGAAACGAAGCGAAAAAGGCAAGAAAATAGGAGAAATTCTAGACGAATTATATCCAGAAACTCCTATTCCTTTAGATCATAATGACGCTTACACATTACTTGTAGCAGTAATGCTATCAGCGCAAACAACTGACAAGAAGGTCAACGAAGTGACTCCCACTCTATTTTCTGTGGCCCCTAATCCATATGCGATGGCTTCGTTGGAAGTAGACGAAATAAAGGAAATTATTCGTGAAATCGGTTTAGCCCCGACAAAGGCAAAAAATCTCAAAAAAATGGCAGAGCAGATTATCTCTAATGGTGGAGAAGTGACTCCAGATTGGGATTTTTTGGAATCTCTAGCTGGTGTAGGCCACAAGACTGCAAGTGTTGTGATGGCTCAAGCATTCGGTATCCCTGCATTTCCAATTGATACCCATATTCACAGATTGGCAGCAAGATGGGGATTAAGTAATGGGAAAAGTGTTGAAAAAACTGAGAAGGATCTCAAAGCAGTTTTCCCAAAGGAAACATGGAATGCAAGACATTTACAAATCATCTTTTTCGGAAGAGAACATTGTCCGGCAAGATTTCATGACCTTGAAAGTTGTATAATTTGTTCATGGGCTGCAACAAAAAAACGCAAGCAAGAAGAAAGAAAATGAGGACTATTTTTCTTGTTCTGTCTCTAGGAAACGAAAAAAATGAATCAAAGGGTACCCTTAGATTGACAGGTATCGTAAGTGGAGCCTTTTCGATTTGAAAAAAGCAATAAACTCGTTTGGACTAATTGTGGATCAGTTTCCAAAATTCCAGATTCAATTTGAACGACGACGCCCGATCAACATCGCAGCACCAAGTGCTGCAAGGCCACTAATCGCACTGAATCCAGGTAAGAATCCTGCATCTTCCTCTGTAGCATCTGTGACTACCTCGTCCAATGCATCATCCAGAAGATCACAAATTTGGTCTCCATCCGAATCTGCGGGAACATCATTGACATCCAATTCGTTGGTGCCACACGCCTGTTCTAGAATATCGCTCCAACCGTCGTTGTCATCATCTGCATCATCTGGATCTAGGATTCCATCACCATCCGTATCTTGTACGCACTGCCAAACTGGTTTTGTAGTAAGATACGCAACCTGATTCCCTCCTGTATAGAATACAATCTGTTCTGCACCCATAGGGGCGACAGATACGGTGTCAGGCCAGAAACGCTGACAATATTCGAGCTTGCGATCCCCCCAACCATCACTTCCGAATTGGTTGAAATTACCTGCCCCGGCAGTTCCATCAGGATCGGTCATCCAAGTTCCATTTTCGTTATGTTGGTTTACCTTACCATACCACATTGAAATCCGTGGAGTGCGGTCAGTCGAATTGAAGAGATTTTCCAATACTTCTTCCAAAGCACCCTCATTACTAGCAAGAATGTCAAAAGAGCCATACTTCCAACAATAAGTTGTGAAATCATCCGTTAACTCGGCATCGATATACATGTAGTAATCTCGGTCTGGATTCATACCTTGAGGGATAGAATAAGCAAATCCACCATCATTCGCAGTAATCTCACTCAAGTGATATTGGACACCTACATTCCACTGTCCTTGCACAGTACTGAAGAACGCAATCCCAACCTCAACAGGAATGTCTCCAGTCATTGTCCAAGTCACTGTCAAAGTATCTCCTACTTCTAGTTCAGTTGGAGTTATTGTCAGATCAAATGAACATACACCTGTTAATTCAGTGATTTGAGCGCCTTCAAGGATACATTCCCAAACCGGTTTAGTGGAGAGGTAGGCTTCTGAATTGTATCGAGTGTAGAATATAATCTCTTCAGGAGAGTCGCGGAGTACAACATCGACAGTATCTGGCCAGAAACGTTGGCAGTACTCAAGCTTGCGATCTCCCCAACCTTCGTCTCCCCAATCATCATATGAACCAGCGCCAGCAACACCATCAGGATCCGTCATCCAAGTACCATTTTCATTGTGCTGATTCACCTTTCCATACCACATCGAGATTCGAGGTGTTAAATCAACAGTTGGGGATATGTTTGTTTCGTTACCCAAGGGCCCTTCGTTGGAACCTAGAATGTCGATTGCACCATATTTCCAACATAGTGTTGTTCTAGCATCCTGGAAAGCACTTTCAACATATACTGTGTAGTCTAGATTTGGGTTCATTTGAGATGGCAGAGTGATGGTATGACTCCCATCATTCACTACGATTCCAGAGTAATAGTACTGTGTCCCCCATCCACTATGAAGAGATAAGTAAACATGGGAACTGATATCTCCAGTCATGGTCCAATTGTAAGTTAAATCCTCTCCAGCATACAAAGCATATGGTGTTGCCTCAAAAGAAGGGAAAGAACATGATCCTGTAACATTCGAAGCAGTCCCGTTATCGATAACTGTGAAGTTATGTGAGACGTATCTAGAGATATCCCACCAATTTGAAAATCCATAATACCAGGTATATTCTCCAGAAGGCAAAGTAGTGGAATCAAAGGTGTGGACGGTCGAATGCAGATTGCCGCCATTGGTTAGGTTTTCAGAACCATAAACCGTAGAATCAACCATTCCTGAGGGACCGTATATGGTAGAGTTCCAATGAAATTCATCAGCAGGCATACAAATGTGGGTTGCTTCAAAGATAATGTCATGAACTCCATACTCGAAGATCGTCTGAGCGCTATTGAAAGTATTCACCGAACTATAAGTTTCGAGTAGCACTTCTGGTGAGCAGCCTTGAGATCCTCCACTATTGTTGTTTGAAGAGGTACTGTTGACTATTGTGAAGTTATGTGAGACATATCTGGAGATGCCCCCCCAATTTGTGAATCCATAATACCAAGTATATTCCCCAGGACCGAGATAACCGACGTTATATTCCCAGACATTTGTCAACCAGCTGTTGCTGCTGCTGTTGGTAAAATTCAGGTTTCCATAGTTATCCTCATACATTCCACTAGGTCCGTAAACAGTTGAGTTCCAATGATAACTACCTGTGGGAAAGCAGTGATGATATGCATAGAGCGTTATGGGCTCATTCGAATTGAACGTTGTCTGATTTTCAAAGCCGTTAGGGTTTGTCGGATTGTAACTGTTGATTACGACTTCTGGAGTGCATCCAGTATTGCCGTTATCTCCAGAATTATTCGAACCGACCGTGAATGGATCATTATCCCATGCCTCAATCGAACCATTGATGAATAATTCAACAATGAAATTGTAATTGCCGTTCGTAGAAGGAGCTGTTGTGTTCCAATGATGAGAAAACGTGGTGCTTGATGACTGATGATACCAACTATGATTTCCTATCTCCCATGTACTGTTGTTTGAATCATAAATCCAGTATACTAACGACATAGTACTATTGTAAACAGCACAATTGACCGTCATGAAAATTGTAACATTCTGATTCGGGCTTAGGTCTCCGGTTCCACCATTCATTGTATGGCCAATGCCGGTTGATTGAACTGTTGCAAAACTTACGTCATAGCCACATCCTGTGTTTCCTGAATTCCCTCCACCCCCTGAGTTGTTTGAATTTACCAGATTAATCGAATAATTGTTCCAATAATCAACACCAGAATACCAAGTTGACCAATCTGTTCCATTAGTCCAAGTCAAATTTGAATTAAAATAGTAAGTTCCTGCATTATACCCCCAAGTATTCCACGAGAATGTAATGATAGTAGAGTTTGTTGCAGTGGTGATATTCCCATTTGAACCCCAAACATTGTTCGACCAAGTTCCTGATTGAACGGCTACATATGCATATGCAATATCATCGCCATCAGTGTCGTTTAATTCGATAGTAATGTTAATCACATCCCCTGCATTGTAAGTAGAATTACTTGCAGGAGACAAATATTCTAGAGTTGGAGGACTCATATTCCGCGGTCCAGATTCATATGATTCAGAGGTCGTGTTGAATGACTCATTCTGACTCAAGATAGAACTACTTAGTGTTCCTAGTACAAACAGAAATGTGAGCAATAGTGTCTTACTTATTTTGTCCATAGTGTAATTTTAATTAAACCCGTTAATGATTCTTGCTAAATCAAAAATATATCCAATTTTTCCGAATCAGATTGCTAATTGAAAGACGAAGAAGGACGAAGAAGTTCAAACCATACAGGAAAATGATCTGATACGCTCGAATTACTCATTTCTCTATCTATACCCCACCATCCAGTGTAAGAACTAGAAATTTGCTCATCGAGAATAATACGATCATAAGCACATCTAGTTGATGAAAATGTGGTATCTGCATCGTCAGGGACTACCCATGTAAAATTTGATTTCCGTATTGAAAGAGCATCTAATTCGTTAAGAGATGCGTAGTTACAATCTGCGTTCATATCGCCTAAAATCACTAATTTCTTAGATTCAGGAAAGGTCATTGTTAGATTTGATAATGATTGGAGTTCATCTACCGTAACTCCAGGAGAGGTATGGATGGATAACATAAGGAACGTCAAATTAGAAATTTCACCATTTTTTGTTAATACTGTAAATTCGGTTAAGAAAGGCTCCCGATAAAATTCATCCAACAATGTATCATTATGGAGTTTTGAATCATTGACCGGATGAACGGCTGTATTTCGATAATAAACAGCGTATTGCTCTTGTCCTCCGATATCATCTTCCTGTTGACCGCTTCGTTCGGATAGCAACATCTCCCAGTTTTGTGATGAACCATTCTTTAATTCATCAAGAAATCTGTATGGTACCTCTTGATTGATATCTTTTATTTCTTGAACTGAGACCAAATCATATCTATCAAAAATTTCGACTAACTCTGAGATAACCTCCGGCTTACCCATCTTTGTAACACCGAATGTTTTGATATTGAAGGTTGCAAGACGTACAGTGTCATCTCTATCTAATTCAATTTTATTTTCATCAGTACGCTCAAAAAATATAATTTCAGGACCAGTTGATTCTTCATTGACTGCAAAGTGATAAAGAAAACTTGAAAGGATGATATTCAAAACAACTGAAATTGTAATGGCAACATGATTGATTTGCACCATATATCCTACCGAAAAATGATACAATTTCAATCATTGTAAGCAAAACAGGGAAAATTATTGATTCTGAATTGATATTCAAATTGCGGAAATTAATCTACACGAAAGTATAACACTACTCTAAATTCTATCCAGTGATGAACAACCCTATTGAAGCATCCAAAATTACTGCTGTCAAGAAGCTAGTAAATCCAGCTACCCATAACATTGTGATCATTTGGCCGATGGATAGAGCAATTCCGCCTCCTCTAATTCTGGCAGAAATTAGACCTAGAATCATGATCATCATTAGAACCAATACTGAAACAATTATTTTGAAAAGGAAGATGTTTTCTTCTACAACGGTACTGTCATCTAAAACCGGGAGACCAAAACCCCCTGCTAATTCTGGAATACCTCCGACATCTGTTTCAACCAATCCCTGAGCAACTCCACTAATCGATGAACCGAGCCCTTGGACAATTGATATTGTAATGTTTAAACTAGTAATCATAGCAATCAGAACACCAAAAGCTACACCTTGCATTGTACCAGATGAAAGTGCTCTACGCCTCCTAAGGGAAAGAAGATTAGTAGTATTTTTTGAGACCAATTCAGCTACCCCTGCTGGTTCGCCACTAGATTGGGCCCCCTCAAGATAAATTCGAATGAATCGAGATACCATCATTGAATTCGCATCTGCTGCAAACCAATCCCAGGAATGATCGCTATCAATTCTCATTGAAAGTCTGCGCTCTAATTGATCAATAGAGGCGTTCAATGCTCCAAAATCAATACCTTTCAACGCACGTACTGTAGCACTTGGCTCAGAAGAACGAGCCTGAGCAGTGCCTCCAAGTGCTCGTATAAAACCAGGATATGATTCATCTCGACGTCTTACAGAACGTTCTTCTTGTCCAACTAAATATGCAGGAACAGCGAATGGCGTTACAATTACAGCGATTGCTAAAAGACCATATTGATCCCAATTCTCAAGGATGAAAGTAAAGTCTACGAGAATACTAGAAAATAACGTAAACAAAATGATACTCATTCCTACTACACTAGCAACCACCCAAGCCCTACGCATTTTGATTTTATATTTAGTAGCCATATCATTTCGAGAGAATAAATCATCATCTGGGATTAGTACCATGAACGAAATAAGCCCAAATAATTGGAGGAGAGTATAAATTAATGCAGATAACAGGATCCAACGAATTCTAACCAATACTGTCCATGGGTCGTCGTCCAAGGTTCCAGTCATAAATAGAACAAGATGAATTCCAGAAACAACCAACAAAAACATACCAGTAGTCGTTAATGAGATGTAAATTTCACGCAGTGTATCCACAGCCTCCAATCTTGTATCATATAATGTATTGAATTCCTCTTGGAAAGTATCCTGTTCAGAACGCATAAAATCCTCTAAAGGTTGACCTGCTTCTACTGAAAAAGCCATCCGATCTAAGAAATCACCCCAAATCGGAGAAGGACTTTGTCTACCGACAATTCTTGCTGCTTCTGGTAAATTTGTATGCCACCTATCAACAAGGGTTTCTATCGATTGTACTTCCTCTGCTAAAGCCCCATAATCCCCCATTTGTTTAAGAATATCAAACATAGATTGAGCTCCTGCATCACCGAGAGAAAGAATTCCCATTCGTGTGATGAACATGTGCATTTCACGTTCAATTGCAATAGCAAGACGTTGGGTCTGGATGATAGGCCATATTGCGGCTACTCCTCCCGATAGTATCGGGAAAATAAAACCTAGAATTAATCCAGAGGCTCCAGTAAATAATCCGGAGGCTACGTAGGAAACAATTGCACCTAAAACTAATCCAAATACAGTAAGTGGAAGAACTACTTTTAGTGCATATTCTTGGATAGGCATTCCAAGACGACGAATTGCAATTTGCCATAAGGGGAGACGTTCCATATGTACGCCCTCTAAAACCTACTAATGGTTCACCCCTACCCAGGTGTCTATTGCGGAGGAAAACTGTTCCCATCCTTGTTGATAATAAATATCTAAAATGTCGAAGACGTCGTCATAATGAGTCAAATCACGATCGGCCATTCGTTGAATCGCTTCTGTTCTTCGTTCCATTTCATTGTAAATTTCACGTTTATTTGCAAATCCCATCATAGGAGCCATCTTATTTTCCATTAAATGTGATTGAAACATTCCTCTGAAGTAATGCTTGTCAATTACAGGATCCCACTCAAACATTCCTCGAGTGAGAATTCCATCTGCAAATTTATTGTAACCTATCACCTCATCTATTCCGGTAATCCGTCTGGCAATTCCTCCACCTGGAGCTTCAACGACCTCTTGGAAAATAGCGAAATTAAGATTATCAAAAAATCGAGCAGGAACATTGATCGGATCTCCTGTGAATCTCTGAATCATTTTGACTATTGAAGATGCGTGGAAAGTTGCAATAACCGGATGTCCAGTCTGCATTGCTTGGAAAGCAGTGGCTCCTTCAACACCACGAATTTCCCCGATAATGATGTATCTCGGTCTAGATCTTAATGCTGCTTTCAAAAGATCGAACATTTCTACTCTAGAGTCTTCATTCTTAGAATCACGAGTAACTAGTCTCTGCCAAAGTCTATGTCGAACCTTTACTTCAGGAGTATCTTCAGCAGAATATATCTTAACATTATGATCGATAAATGGTAAAATTGCATTTAATGTAGTGGTTTTTCCTGAAGCAGTTTCCCCTGAAACGAGGAGAGACATACCATTCTCAAGACCCAACCAGATGTATGCTGCTTGTTGAGCAGACATAGTCCCCCATTTGATTAATTGAATGACAGAAATTGTTTCTTCGGCGAACTTTCGAATGGTGAAAGATGGACCAAGCATCGAAACATCGTCACTGAAAATGATATTTATTCTGGAGCCGTCTAATAACGCACCGTCAATAATTGGTTTACTATCTGAAACAGGTCTTCCTATTCTTTCAGACATGGAACGAAGATATCTTGCAAGTACTTCTCTATCTCTGAATCGAATATTGGAAGTTACCATCCCGAATACTTTATGATCCATATTGATGTATCTTAGACCTACAGAATGAATATCCTCAAGCATTTCATCAGATAGTAACGCTTCCAACGGACCTGACTTAACTAAATCTCGAATAATGATATATTTTAGCCGTTCTAATTGCTCTGGACTTACCGAAATAGAAGATTCACCTAACCCAAGAAAACCCATAGCAGGGCCAAGAACAGTATCTGCTTGAATCACACTTGGACTTGTAGTAGTCATTCTCTCAATCATTCCTTCAAGAATTCCTTCAAATTCTGAATCAGATGTAAATGAAGGTGCACTTGGAGCGTCTCTTAATAACCGGTCTACGATTTCTTGACGAATTACTTCTTCTTCTTCATTCAAGACTGGTTCGATTCCAAACCATAATGTTGTACCTGCACCCTGTTCATCATCATCTTCTGGCTTGTATATATGGGCAAACAAAGGCGGTTTTAGGCTGTATATCAAATTCCGAGGTTCGATACTTTTCGCACCTCTATCTAATGGGCCATAGAAATACGGACGAGTACCATGTTGTGCCTCAAAATCTTCAACCCATCTTCGAACGTGATCATATCTCGCCATGAGACCTTCAAGGTCTCCCTTAGCGATTTCAAAATCCTCCGCTTCTTCCATTGGTCACACCTCAACTGACCGCCGTAATATCGACAATGAATCCCATACTCGGTTCTACTCTCCATCCAATTCTGGCTTGTACTGGACCAGCAGCTCGAAGGAATCTAGTCACTGCAAGTGTACGATTAAGTTGGCCACCCTGAGTACTTGAAAGTAGGCCAATTACTACTTCAGCCGAACCCTTAATCTCACGAAGAAGGGCTGGTTCAACTTCTTCTGAATCAAAACATAACATGAGTGTACGACCTTCGGCAGTAAATTGACGTATAGCAGAGAGTAATGCTGTAGGATTAGTATCAGGAGGAATCAACTGAGATGCACGATCGATGATAACAAAGTCTGCTGCCTTAAGACCCTCATTGGAGATTAAATCATCAATCGTAATTTCAACTTCTACTTCTTCAGTTAAAACACCAAATCTAGACATGAGTAAAAATTGGCCTTTATCGATATATTCTGACATACCATAACCAATACTGGCTACTTGCTCAAGCCAACCCCTAGTCGTTAATTCAGTAGTAACTAGAGCAACCTTTGTACCATTTTCCACTAAACCAAAGGCAAGACGTTGTGCGATTAGGCTCTTTCCTCCTCCAATTTCTCCTTCAACGATCATCAGAGAACGGTTGGGAATTGCTGCACCTAAACTATTGGCTAAACTGTCTTGTTCAAGACCAAATGGAAATGAGTCTTCAGACAATTCGTACCACCTCTGTAAATGAGTACACTCCTTGAGTAGGGTTCAAACTATCTGTTAATACAATCACTGTAAGAGATACTTCATCATTAGTTGATAGCTGTATATTACCCTGAACTGTGAAATTAACAATGGAACCGGGTAACCAAATTGATGGGTTTACTCCACGTTGAGTAACATTCATCATTGAACCATTAAGAAGAATATTTGTTCCTGTAATATTCAAAGTTAAATCTCCTATATTTTGAACTGTTATCATTGTCTGATTGGTCGCAGAATTCCAAGTTATATGCATCGGATCGCTAACTAATGTAGCCTCAGTCTTTTCATTAACTTCAATTTGATCTGCTCCAGAATCAAGAGCAGAAGAAACTCCGCCCCATGCTTGAATAAGTACTGCAGAAACTATTCCTGCGACAATGAGACTGGCAACTAACATTATCATATCTGATGCACCTCCGTCTGCCATAATATCACCTATTGAATCTCAGCTCCGGAACCAAATCCATATGATGAAACATAAACTCTGTCTGGGGTTCCGGTCACCGAATCAGAACCCATTACAGTTTCACCTGGGAACAAATATTTGTTTGAGGTATAATAATCTGAGAATGGAGCAGGGTCCCCACCGTCTAAAGTCACCCATATTTCTGAAAACAATACAGGATCGGAACCATCATTTGTAATATTCATGAAAAGTGTTGTAGATACCAAGGTGGCATTCAAAACTTTGACTTCAGCGTTAATCGGTTCATTGTCATCAATTTCTTCGAATCGTTGTCTATTTTCAAGAGTAATAACCATTGCATTTGCAAAAATAGAAAGAAGTACTGTGCCCACAATCAAGGCGCCAACACTGGCAGAACCACCCACATCTCACTCCCCCGGTTCCAAATCAACCATGGGTGCAGAAGGAATTGATGAACTTCTGGAAGAAGAAGAAGACTGTGAGCGCCATGCATCTACCATGGCAACGAAAATCAACAATGGGCGATTAGGTAGTGTCGCTTTTCCACTACTCTGACCTGGTTCTGCTAATGATGTAATTCCACTGAGAGTTTTGGCTTCACCCGCTGTGAGAAATCCACTTTTAGCAGCCGCTTGAATGAAGGATTGGGCATCGCTTCCAGATAAATTATCGAGAATAAGAGCAGCAATTTTCGCTGGATCTACACCTGGTCCAGAAATACCTCCATCCTTGGAGCGAAGAAAAGGGTTCAATGCCAAAGATTGTGCTTCATACAGATCAAGTAACCCTGGACCAGCATGAACTGCGTCAACTCCTTCAGAATCAGATTTGTCTAACGAAACAGTGGTTACTTCGCCATCAGGCCCCATAGTATGCATTACATCAGAAGAAGTAGAAACTCCTCCAGATACTGGAACTTGACCAAGAGCAAGGTTTGTTTCCATATGGCCAATAGAGGCCTCTAATCTCTCAAATCTATCTGCTAACATCTTGAGTAATTCATCAGGAGGAGGTCCAGAAGAAGATGAGCCAGAACTAGGGGGGGCTCCGGAAGGAGGTCTTGAACCCATATCTCCCATAAACCCTACACGACTTGCACCTGGGGTGAACAACCAGGCTTCAAGATCGGTAGGGCGATATTCAGGAGGAATATCGATCTGGTCAACTGTGACTCTAGAGGCAGCATCAAGCCTATCCGCTACGCGACCGTCTTGACTGTCCAATTTCATCACTCCTCTGATTAGGCGTACAATAATCAGGCAACGCCCGATTTATTGAATCGAATAATCAAACTAGAACAGCGCCGCCATCTAGGGAAGTTACTTCCATCTGAGCGTAAGTCTCTCCGCCACCATCGACTATGATACGGACTTCAATTGAATCTCCGGCACCAGGAGCACAGGCAGCTAGTGTCATATCGAAAGTGAAAGTAGCTCCAGAAGTGATTGTATCACCTGCAGCTAAAGCTGTTCCGTCAATCAATTCAGAGTTCTGGTTTGAGATTATGTCACTATCTTGTGCAATATCACCTGCAGTTGCACCATCTTCACAGATCACAAGATAGGTGACATCTCCAGCAGTAACGTCATCAGAACCAGCACTCATTTGAGCAACAACGAATACAACATCAACAGCAGTGTTACCTGCATTGTTACTACCTACGTGAGCAGAAACAATGCCAACCTTACCGGAAATTTCGTCACGGGTATCGTCACCAGTTGCTTCAGCTCGTTGCTGCAGTTCTTCAGCGGTCTTGATAATGATTGTAGATGCTACTGCTGCTACTAAAATTAGAGCAATAAATACAATCATTGCACCGATACCAATCGATGCTCTATCGTCGTTCATGTAGGGGGTGTTTCTCTTATTCATGGTGTTCACCGTTCCTGTGGACTCCATCGAAGTATATCATAGTAGTCCTAAGAATGAGGAAATTCAATGAACGGACTGCAATTTTTAATCACTATCTTGCATCGATTTCAGTGGAAACATGCACTACTTCGCCAGGAGCAAGATTTTGTACGAATGGGACACGTTTTGCAGAGAAACCTCGAGGAAGCCAAGCTTCAACAACAAAACCTTCGATTGTTCGTAAAGTTCGATTCTCAACCCTGGACATTACAGAAACGTCACCCATATCTACCATATATCCAGTAACTACTGAAACTTGTTTAGACAAAACTAAATTTTCTGAAATTGTACCAGAAGGATGAATATGGATCCCCATCTCAATTATGCCTCTAGGAGGAATTGCAGGGATTTGTGCAGCTTTAGGCTCAGCAATCCAACCTGTAGGAGCAGGAGCAGCAATCCGCATTGCAGGTAAATCATGTTCACCTAGATTCTCAATAGTCATCATTAGGAGTCCATGTTCTAATTCAGGAGGCCAACGCGCTTCGACAGTGAAGAAGAAACGACCTGCCACAAATGGATTTACTCGACCACCTGAATCACTCAATGATTGAATAGCAGTTCTAAATGCATCCAAAGCTGTTTCCCACTCTCCCTTTCCAAGATCGATCAGCCCGTCTGTTACCATGCCTCTAGCTCTCATTTCTTCTTCACTTAAGTCATCAAGACTAGCGAGATGTTGTTCTAATGCTAGTAAAGAACGATGTAATCGAATGACTTGTTTCTCTAGGAATTCTGCATCCCTATTTGCTTCTTTCAAATCGGCTCTGGCTTTGAACGGCCGATGATTCCACAAAAAATGTCTAACTCTTGCAGAGCGTATAGTTAGTTGATCGACAAATCTTGAAGATGCATCCGCACCTGAACCCATTATATCATCAAGAGGATCATTGTTCATCATTCTTCTTCACCCCCCGTATTTTCTTGAGATTCTACATCTGGATTGAATGCTTCGGGCACAGGAGGAGGAGTTGCAAACGGATTAACTCGATTCTGAGTTCTACTCTGAAGAATTCCTCTAATTCTAGCAGTTCGAATATCTAAGGCAGCCAAATCGTTATGCAATAATCCATACAATCGGTCTAGATATCGAAGAAGAACTAGACAAATAGTTCCAAGCACTACAATATATCCTACACTTGAGCCAATGCTAGAAACTCCAGTATTGACCTTGAGGCTCGGATCGATTGTCATCATTAGTACAAAGAAAATCGGTGCTCCAAGAAGAATCCATCCGACTTCACGTCTTGTAGTCTCAATCTCTTCAGCATGATTTGCTAAAGCCGCCCTTTCTCCAATCAAAGCCTTTCGCCGATCATCATGGATAGCTTGAATCTCTCCAGCACCCAACCACGAAACTACAAACATCCAAAGAGTGGCCAAAGCAATACAAATCAAACCAATTTCAGGGATAATCGAAGAACGGGCTAGGACTGCTAATCCTAACATTGCTAAGTACGTTGAACCATGAAGAGCGCGTTCATCATCATCTAATCCTCTTCGGAAAAGGAATAAAGAAAGAACTAGAACTAAAATTCCAGATATCAAAGATATGAGGAATCCAGGACTCCAAGTATCAACAGACAAGGTACGAATTTCTTCATCATTTTCCAGAACATTACCGTATACAGAATCAGATAAAACCAAATTGAAAGTGCAATTAAATTCACCTTGAGTAACATACCACGGAAGTGCATCAGCAGATACTGTCCAACTTACTTCTGTTGACTCTTGAATTCCCAATGGAGGAATAACCTTAGGAGAATTATCCAGTATATTTACAGAACCAGTGCAAGAAACAGTAACTACACTTAGCATTGGCAATATTGCTGTACCGGTATTGGATATGTTGACTACTAATTCAGTAGAACTGCCCTCTACAAGAGAACCATCACTAAAACTAATATCTGAAATTCTGGGATCACTGTAGGAATCTAATCGAATTTTAACAACAAACGTAGTACCTGGTCTAGTTCCGGCTTCATCGAGATTTTCAAGATTAAAGGTCAAATCCCAACCGTCTCCGGGGGCAATTGATGAGGAATCTGGCATTGTTACAAGAATATCAAAAGAATCTAGAGCATAAGGAGATGCAGACCCTAGAGAATGGAGATCATTAGGCACCAATGGATCGGGGCCTCCAGCAATCGCAAAACTCCATAACGTATCTGGATATAGGGATTCATTGACTGTTCTCTCAGCAGAAACATATCTTAGAGAATAGGATGATGGAGAAAGCGTTCCAGTTTGACTTAATTCTGGAACATGCATCCAGTCTATGTTCAAAGTATATTGAGGGCCATCAGAGCCTCGAAGAATAATTGGATCATCTGTTTGTACCCTTTCAATCACTAGAGGTGTTGACCAACTAGCATTACCTCCAACTTCCCCTCTTGGAACAAACTCGAAGGATAATGTTCCTGATTCTTTATCCCAATGTCGATCATCGGTAGGTGTCATTGAAAGATTAATCCAACGTTCCTGACCGACACTTAACTCCAGTGTAGCAGGGCAAACTGGTTCTGACCAGCGGCCTGAACTAGAGGCATCTACAGAACAAGAAACATCAAGAATTACTGCATCATTACCTGCATTTTTCATTAGGTAGGAAACGTCTCTTGATTGTCCAGGAATGGTTGCTATCCTAGATGGAGACGATGACATAACCAATTGGAACACTGGTTTGATAGAAACCGTAACATTAGATTGCCCTATTGTAAAATTGTCTGTTGTATTGAATACCAAAATCGGAATAGTGTAAGCTTGCCCAGCCATTGGAACTTCTTCGGATTCAAGGGCAGGAACAGTAACTCTTACGGTTAGTCCGGAAATAGTTTCACCAGGAGAAATATCAATTAAATCAGATGATTGTACCCAACCTTCGGGAGTTGTAAGATTAAATGTACCGACTTCTCTTAAATTTCCTCGATTTTCTATAGTTACTGAAATTTCTAATGTTTCTCCAGGTATTGCTTCAAATAATGCGTCATGAGATAATCTGATATCATGTATTTTCTCAATACCAACCAATACAGTTGAACGATCCTGTTCTGTTCCATTGTGTTCTAAAATTAATTCAAATGAATAAGTTGAATCTGCCCTTGCAGTCGATAATGCGGTAACATCAACAGAAAGTGTAGCATTAGCACCGGGTTCTACAGTTACAGTGGTTGGCGCTCCGATTGTAAAGTCAGTTCCTCCAACAAAATTACCTGTTGAAATATCATATGATTGGAGTGAATTACCCATATTTCGAACTATGAAACTTGCAGTTTGAGTTCCTTCAGAAGGAACTTCAATCTCCAATGAATCTGGTTCTATTAGAGCACCTATTACCTCGTCAAGAACAAATCTAGCTGTTCCATTATCTACAAACGAACCCTCTCCATCGAACAATAAAATATCAATTTCGTGTACTATGTCTGCTCTAGCATCTGTAGGAGGAGTTGCAGTTACCACAACATTCTGAAAAACAGAATCAATACCTGTTGGCCATGTTCCAACTTCTGGCGCCAATGCAGTAACAGCATTAGGCGTTAGATTAACAACCCATCCAGGAAGACCTGAAGTCGATAGAGTATAATCAGATAGAGCATTTCCATTATTTGTCAAAACCATTGTCGCATCGTTCTCTACGCCTGGAACACCAGCAGTAATTGGACTATCTTCTAATTCTCCATCAATTACTGTTTCAATGATTACACGGAATGAAGAAGATGTGTCAGGAGAAGTAATTCCAACCATTCCAGATAACGAAGTGGAGGCAGTTAAGGTGAAATTCAGGGCGCCTGCCGCTGGCAAAGTCTCTGTAGGGCCTAGTACTGAGGTAACCAAAGTACGTGATTGACCCAGATCTAGAGTAGTAGAATTTGGCCCGACTGATGAATTCCATCGAGATGATTCCTGCGCACCATATGTTGCTCCATCTACAGAAGTAAACTGTGTTGCTTGTGAGGTAATGTTGATAACAGCCGAACCCATAGTTCCAGATGGGAAATTACTCAACAATGAGACTTCTAAATCAAACATTTTGAACATATTTCCGGCTTCTAATTCATCAGTTGTGAATAACAGCTCTTCAACATCAGGAATCATGGAAACGCTAACTGAGGGGCGGACCTCAATATCACTAATGTTCGATGCAGTGAGTGCCGAGTCTCCTTCAACTGGAGTAGAGGTGACTCTGAGATGTAACCTGTTGCCCGCAGAAATTTTTGCTTCAGGGTCTAAGGGAGAGGTTAATGTGGGGGCAGTAATTGTAATGGTAATGGCTCTAGAATTTCCAGGAGACATCAGATCTGTGGTTGTAGTATCAATATCTACATTCCATCCATCTGGATCTTCTTGAAGACCTGCAGTAAGATAGAAATGAGCCGGAGAAGTACCTGTATTTACCAACGTATAATCGACAATTACGAATGAACCCGGGTCGATATACAACAGTGAACCGTTACTTCGTAAATCAGACTGGTAAAGGTCCCCTGCAAGAACTGAGGCCCTGGCAGTAACACTAGCAGGGGAAGTTGTACTATTCACGTATACTGTAACTGTTTCAATATCAGAACGATCCGCTGTAATCGGAACATTTACTGGGACATTTATCGGTGCACCTGTGTTGGAGGCTAAATTGGTAATAGTGGAAGGCAAACTAGAATCATCAACCCAGTTTGAAACATTACTATATTCAACAGTGTAGGTATCTGATGAAGAACCTAGATTTTGAACAATAAACAATAGTCCAGTTCCACTACCCGGATTTACAGAAATATTTGCAGGTGGAGTAACTGTGTGGTGTGAATCGGATAAAACAATATTTCGAGAGGAGATAGGGATATCCGATGTAGAACCATCAGAAAATGACATCTTAAACAATCCACTCATGGTATATGTACCAGATAATGGTGAACCATCAAAAGAAAGATTTACTGCGGAATTTCCAGCGTTTTGTGAAAGAGAACCTGGCGGAGCAGTTGTTACACTAGATGTCAATGGGATTGCTGAACCTCCTCCAGAAGGAGTTAGAACCAATTCGCCCTCAACGGAAAAGGGAACATTTCCAGTATTTGAGAAAACCCAATTTCCATGCCAGATATCTCTGCCAATCACGTCTCCATCATTGGGAAGTGTATTAGATACCTCAACGTGACTAGAGGTATCTTGAATTGTTAGAGTATGTGGATAGGCTAGATCATCATTTGAGGGATCTGAATCGGAACCAGCAGTAGCAGTGACGGAAATATCTGCCGTTCCAGAAGTTTGTGTCCATTCGAATAAATGTACTTCTGATGAACTTCCTAACAAGGTAAATGATACAGAATCGACTACAGAGGGGACGCCTGAATTTACTGCAACATTCAGTTCCAACGTACCCGTGGCAGTAGTAGTTCCAAGATTGACAATAGTAACTCGGACTTCATGGGCCACATTTGCCAAAGTGTGTACTCCTCCAATAACCGCAGAAGCCGAAATTATTTCCACACTATCTACCGAGACATCTACAGAACGTCCAGACGTTAGTGAAGGAGAGTTTTCAATTTCTGAAATCGCTAAATGACCTAAGGAAGATATCAGTAGAAGAGTTACCAGAGTAATTGCATGGAAAAATTTCACTATGAACTACCCCCTGATCTTTGAATCCTAATTGTTCGGCCTTGACTCCTGTATAGTGAAACTAATTTCTCAAGTAAATGAGTATGCTCATCTTCAGTAATTCCAAGTTTTCTTCGTTCATCCCAAAGAAGCATCTGTTCAGTCCTAGTAAGAAGACCATCTTTGAGATAAATCTCTAAAGTTCGACGATATGTATCTCTATCGCTAATAGCATAAATCAAACCATCTGAATCTATGATATCTGCTCTATCTTGAATTCTATTACCTAATTGATTTGCCTCTTCATAATTTATACCGCGCGAATCGACCTCGCTTTGAATATCATTTGCAATCAATTGGAGTTCTTGCAGAGTTCGAGACTTTTGGACTCGGCGAAGGAATTTCCTTGATTTCCTTCCCAGTCGATTAGACATTGCATGGCCTCCGCTATGCCATGTCAACCTCAGGAAGGATATGAAGGAACCGCAAATAACATTAGAAATTCATATAGCAAAACAAACGAAATGAAGACATACCTAAACTTCTCTGCCACTACTAATGGACCCTGTGAGCGGAGCAGTGATTGCCACATTATCAGTGGGCTCCCTTCAAGGCATCTATCGAATTCTACGTGGAGATGCAAGAAGAGCGATGCTTCCATCTATGGCATCTCTTCCTGCCCCTGTCATTGACAAAGGTCTTAGACGACCAAGAAAACAATTAGATCGTAGTGTAGAAATAAGTTCAAGATCCAGTGCAATAACACCGATACCTACTCCAGAAGTGGAAGAAGAGATTGTACAAGAGGAAATTCTGGAAGAGGAAGTTGTAGATGATGAACCACAACCTGTAGATCTTCCATCTGCCCCTGATCTCGATGATGCTGAAGTAATTGGAACTGAAGTTGAAGCAGAACAAGAAGACGTGTTCGCAGAAAGATTAGGACGTGAAGGAGCAGCTAGCGGAGAAGTACAAGTGAGCCTAATTTGGTTCAATAAGAATGATTTAGATTTATCAGTAGTGTGCCCGAGTGGAGAACGGATTTCATTCGATAACAAAATTTCCAATTGTGGAGGTCGTTTAGATATCGACATGAATGAAACTGGTAACTCAGAAGAACCTGTTGAAAATGTATTCTGGGAAAAAGATGCACCTAAGGGAAGATATCGTGTATTTGTTGAACATTTCGAAAAACACGATTCTACGGATGTAACGGAGTTCAACATCCTGGTTTCTGTTGAAGGCAATCCGAGAGAATTCAAAGGTCAGATCAGTAGTGGTGACCCGCCTCAAGAAGTTTGTTTCTTCGATGTAGAATGAGTAAATCGATTTTGATTTATTATTTTAACATATATTTAATTATGGAATTTATGAACATAATTATTGATTTACGTCATTCGTTATTGAATCAATATAATCATTATATCAATAATTAATGATTATTATAGAATGATTCATAATGAATTATATCATGAGAAGTACATGGTTGACGTGACCCTTTCAGTGGAAGATATACAATTGATCCAATGGATTCAGGCTGCTCAAGACAAAGGAATCACACTAGAAGAATGGTTAATCCATAGCGCAAATTCAAATTCTGACAATAAAGATAAGCAAATAGAGTCACCGTCAACAGAGATAGGAATACTTTCTGGCTTAGCAGAGAGGGCATGGGACAGGAGAGCAAAAGCAGGTGATTCATTAGCACAAAGAGAAATGGGAAATCGAGATTTTCTCCGTTTAGATTCAATCCGAGGGGAACCAGTAATTGGATCAAATATTGGACGATTAGAAAATGAATTATTGCCATCTGGTCTTCTAAGATTACTGCCCATGAAACATGCACTGCGACTATTATGGTCATTAACTAGTGAAACTAAAAGATCTTTACCAGATGGGGCATTAAGGAATGCAATGAATCAAATGTTGAGACTAAATGGTCAGAAATTAGCTGAAGAAGATAATCAATTTGGTAGAGGAAGAGGAGAAAGGTTAGCAGCAGGATTTAGCCACCTTGACGATTCAGCAAGAAGTAGGGCAGTTAACTGGATGATAGGCTCTCCAGGCGGTTCTACCAAATTATCTGCCATGGAAATTATCGGATGGTCAACTAAGGATTCAGAAGGATATCGTTTAACACCACATGGCTTAGACTTAGCAAAATTACCGAATCCTATTCTTGATAGAGATCTTCCGCATGAAGGACCGTTTAGCCCCTTAGAAAGAACTTTGATTCTAGACTCAATTCACCATCGTCTCCCTATGGAATGGAATATTATGAGGACATTAATCGATGGCATGAGAGGTGGAGCAGTTGGTAACGAACGACTAGACGCCAGAATGAAAAGAAAATTTGGAGAAGGAACTACATTTAATTGGACAAATTCAATTCTACAACTCAGAAGAGTAGCTGCAGTAACAAGAATGAGTGAGTTAGGACTAGTTATACGTCGACGCGACGGTAGGAAGACTTTGTCAGAACTATCTGAAGATGCAATTAACATAATCGAATTCACCGAAAGTGGCCCAGAATAAAAACATAGTATTGACTATTACGAACGAGTGGAGATAGCATGAGCGGACCGGATGTTGGAGACAAAGCTCCTGACTTCACAGCAAAACTACAGAACGACGACGATTGGATACTTTCAGAAAATCTCAAAGAAACAGGAATTATTCTCTATTTCTATCCTAAGGATAGTACGCCAGGATGTACTACTCAAGCTTGTGATTTTCGCGATGCTATGCCCGTCCTAAATTCAGAAAATTGGACAGTTATAGGCGTCTCAAGAGATTCGGCTTCAAGCCATCTTCGTTTTATTGATAAGCAAAATTTGAATTTTGACCTCATTGTTGATTCAGATACTGAAATCCATCAACTATACGGTGCATGGGGTGAAAAAAAGAACTATGGAAAGGTGTACATGGGTGCGATTCGAAGTACTTTCATTATTGGTCAAGATGGGATTATCCAATGGTGTGGAAAAGGTGTGAAATCAAAAGGTCATGTTGAACGATTGCTAAAAATTCTTGACATCGAAAATCAATGAGGAATACAAATGTCAATTGATGAGAAAGATAGTATCATCAAGTTCCTAGACAGGTGCGTAAAGTATGCAAATGATTCTATTGAAAGGAAGAGAGAAAGAGGAGAAAATGAAACCGAAATAAAGAGATGGGAAGCATATCGAGATTTCACTGCTTATGCATCTGATGAAGTATCCAGAGGAGATTTAGATGATTGGTTTGATGAAAATGAGAAAAAATTCGATCTTAATTCTGATATCAATTCTTTAGAAGTGGATAAAATGAATCATCAAGAAAGGGCAAGATGGCTTTCAGCAATTATTTCACCAAGGCCTTTGATTCTTGTATCTACAATATCTAAAGATGGAATCCCAAATTTAGCTCCTATGAGTTCTGTATCTGTGGTGTCCAATTCTCCTCCCTTACTTGGGATGAGTCTTTCAACAAATAGAGAGGGAAGACCTAGAGATACTCTGGTTAATCTAAAAGAAACAGGGAAGGCAACTCTAGCAATTCTTCCCGTGAATTCAAAATCATTTGAAATGGTCAATATTACGAGAAAACCAATTCCAAGAAGTGAATCAGAATGGGGTGAAATCGAAGGTTTGAATGATATCTCAGAAATGGTTACTGCTCCTAAAGCTGCTATTGCAGCGATTGAAACTACCCTAGTAGAATGCTACAAATTACCCATGGATGCCGTAGCTGAATGGGTGGTTCTAAAGGTCGATTCAATTATCAGACCCTCATCAATGAACATAGATGAAATGGAAGAAATTCCAATTTTAACCCAAATATCAGATAATATGCTAGGAGGTATTAATTCTACTAGTTGGAAACAAAAAATGGATTCAGATTAAATCTGTTTCAATACCTAAAACATGCCGATCGACATCAACAGAAATTCCAACTCCAGGCACTAAAATCAAATCTTCTGAAGCATCAAGAACAAAAGCATGAATCGATAAATCACGAGCTACCTCTTGAATTCTACGACGACATGCACTCTTTTGTGCTTCCATATGAGCTAATCGACGTAAATCAACAATAACTACATCTCCACCTTGAAGACAATCAGAAATTTCTGAATGAGGTATAGTATGACGATCGTCAGGCTGGATATATCTCAAATGACGATCAGGAGAAATTGGTCCTGCTTTTCTTGCCCACTCAATTGATGATAAGTCCATAAAATCAGATGAATTAGATGAAGGCACTTTTGTTGGACCTGAAGGAGTTGATACTCTAGAACTTTCTTTATCCTTGGAAGGAGAACTAGAAGAAGGTGATGGAAGACCTAGAAGTCTGAAAATATCAACCATATCAATCACAAATCAAAATCTAAAATATCTGTTGAAGGAAGTGGCTCAGATAATTCACGTGATTTCCCGGATTGTTCCGGAGTAGAATAACTTGGCTCAGGTGCAGCATAACTTGGCTCAGGTGCAGCATAACTTGGCTCAGGTGCAGCATAACTTGGCTCAGGTGCAGCATAACTTGGCTC
>PADI01000007.1 GCA_002702985.1 Methanobacteriota archaeon | reverse complement strand
TGGGTCGTTGCGCTCACGAAGCAAGACGTACCAACAAAGACTTGGCGGAATTACTAGGGTGATGAAATGTTTGAACTACCTCACGGAGAAGCAATCGATCAAGGATTTGATGGAAGTGCAATGAATGAAATCATGGACTTTGAATGTGGAGTTATTTCAACATACAAACCTAAATCTCGTGCCCCCTGTGCACATAGAATAATTGCGGGTGGACGAGTAGTTGGTTGGATAGCAGAAGCTGAAGAAAAAAAACATTATGTTGGAGGGCAAGCAGGAAAGGCGAGATTAGTTGAATTAGAAGATGCACATGAATTGAAGCATCGAGCATATTCACTAGTATTGGAAGAAGTTAGAAGACTAATTGATGGAATTCCAGAATCATTAGCTGATTCAGCATTACTAGGCACATTAGGGCTAGCAGGAAGAAGACTTCCCGCATCTACCAATGAATGGCCACTGATCGTTGACGCATTAGCAGAAGAGACTGGAGTTATATCCGCATTAGCGTTTGAAGATGGCATATTGATTCATTCATCAGGTTCTACACCGGGAGAACCGGATGCACTTTCAGCAGATTTAGATGCTCAACTCAGAGGAATGGATGCATTAACTCAATTGATGGGTGCATCACCAGCTCCATGGTACAGACAAGCCTTCGATAATCATGAGATGACCGTGGCTAGGGATGGGGGAGCAGGATTAGCAATTTGGACAACAGGAGGTGCAGATCCTATGACTCTACTAATGAATGCTGCATCCATGATGAGGGAGCCAGAAATTGACCCAGATGCTGAGATTAGACCACCATCTGATGGTTTTGTAGTACGAGAAAGTAAAGGAGGGGTTGATGCACTTATTTCTATGCTATCTACATCAAAAATGCAAGATATCACAGGCCATATCAGAACAGAAGGGAAAAAAGAACCTGTATACCTACTCCTCATTGATGGAATTCCAACTGGATTGATTGGAACACAAGAAGATAGTGACTTTGATCAAATTATCAAAGATCTTTCGTCGCCTAGTGCTGACCTTCAACTCCATCGTCTTGAAAGAGCCGCACGATTAACACTAGGAAGTGGAAATGTTTCAGGGTTTACACTAGCTACTCTTTCACATTCGATAGCCACTGTTAGAACCCGTTCTGAAAGTAGGAAGACCCTACTTACTGAACGTCTTGATAGGTTATATCGATTTGAGATGGGAATGGAATCAATAGCAACTGCAAAATCTCAATGGAAACTCTTGGATACAGGAGGTTTGCCGATGTCGAAGATTCTACCTACTTCACGAAGTGGACGAATATTACAACCTGAAGATAGGCAAATTCTAGACAGGATAAATAGACTCGAAGAGGATAAAATAGGATTAGAAAGAGAAAGAGGACGATTAGAACGCTTACTTGAAGAAGAGCAACTTCAGAAAAATGAAGCTGAAAACACTGCTACTGCAAAGAGTGCTTTACTAGATAATGCAAACGAAAGAGTAAGAGAAATGTCTAATCAACTAGATCAAGCAATGTTATCCAAGGAAAAATCTGTGAAAGACGCTGAGTCAGATCGAAATCGAGCCGATGCATTATCAAAACGAGTAGCTGAACTTGAACATCAAGTTGAGAGAAAGGCTTCAGAAATAGCTTCAGCTATCGGAGAAAGTAAGAAGCGTGCTGAACTACAAGAAGAATTAGAGAAATTAATGAAAAAGGAAGCAGAAGTAAAATCGACATTGGAAAATTCTGAAGCAAGGTTAGACCAAGTCAGAACTGCTTTATCTGAAGATGAACGAGTTCAAAGAGTTCTAGGAGAGCAAGTAGGATCGTTACGAGAGAGACATCGTCAGGCTGAAGCAGAAACGAAAGAAGCAGAGACACGTATGAGAAATCATAGAGTAGAAGTAGCCGCTCTTGAGGGCGATTTGCACACAATTAGAAGACAAATTGATGAAGATAGAGGTAGAGTTAATGATTTGGAAAGACGTCAAAATCTATTACAATCTGAGCTAAAAGAATTGATGGCTGAAAGAAGGACATTAATGAGAGAATTAGGAGATCTTGATGCAAGAAAAGCTCATTCAGAAGGAGAATTGCGTGAGATATTAAGTGATGCTGAAGATTTGACTGATGCCCATGAACAAGCACTGGTAGATATTGCAGAAGCCGAACGCATTCGAGCACGTCTTCAAGAAGAACCTCTTGCAAGAGCGCTCCTTGATGAAGATGGTCTCAAGGCTCTAGAACCAGTGTTAGAAAGAATGGAGAATGCTAGGAGCAGAGGATTATCTATGGTTCTACTTGATAGGGCTGTAGAAAGAGGATTGGCAGTTATCCAACATACTGTTGACGAGGTTGCAGCAACACCTAGATACCTACTTTCATCAGAAGTAGTAGAATTATTAGAACAACAAGCTCCAGAAACTGCATCAGCAGTTAGAGGATTAACTAGATGGTCAGTACAACAAAGGTTACATCACATGTTAGGACAAATAGTAACTGATGTTGTGATAGATCTTGAAGAAATAATAAGAGGTTACGAGGAAGCTGCAACCGTAATTGGTCAAATGCAAGATGTATTACGGAGTCTCAATGATCTGGGCATGCCTGCAAGTCGAATTGAATCAATTGAAAGAATGATGAATCGGCCAGAAGCATTACCTCGAATTGCATCAGAAACTCAATCTCTAATACGTTCAGCTCTCGATGACATATACATTGATGCTGATATGCGGGATGCTGGATCTTCTGTAGATCTTGCTTCAACTATTGAAGCCTTAGAAAGGATGTCAAAGAGATTAGATGCAATGTCAGGAGATGAAGGGTCATTCAATGGGCCAATATGGAAATTCCAGAACGTAGGGATGCTTCCTTTTGAAACAGGCCGGTTAAGTGGAGTGCAGCGTCCTGAAGTTGATACTAGAGCATTAGAAGAAATGGATCCTGAAAGAGAAGATGGTGGAAAAGAGACGATAGAAGGTAAACAAGGAAATAGCAAGAATACTTGGGAACGTCTTGAAGAGCCATCTGATACTCACGGCGTCAGTATCTCTGAACGTTCTGATCTTGGATTAGTCCCCACATCTGCTATTATAGGTTCTGAGGAAATACAGCAAATGATAGAAACTGAAGAACAAGTGAGAGCAATTGATAACATGAAACGTGAAAGAGATTCTAAAATTAATGGAATTTCTATGCCATCTAATCCATCAGAAAGAGACGCATTAAGTTCACTTGAAGATGATCTTGCTGATCTTGATATCTAAGGTGATGTCAAATGAATAGCGATGAAAACGTTACTCTTCTCGGAAGAGAAGAAACTCAGGGTAAATCCAAAAATCAACGATTATGGAATATAATTTGTCTATTTATTGGATTCTCAATCATTTTGGGCGGTTCCTGGTTTTCTATGCAACAAAATATTGGAATTAATAATCAAACTATAGTTTTGCTTACATGTTTCCCAGGGACACTTTTTGCTTTACTAATAGCCGAATTAATGTCAAAGTTACTAGATAGATGATCAAACTGATTGATCCCTAATTTGTCGTATTCCCTTTTCAATTAATCCTGAGATTCTTGGCCAAGGAATAATATATCGTAAACCAGCAATGAAAATTACAAAAATCATTGCAGAGATTACTGTTCCATATGTTAACTGAAGTTCAAGCGACTCTTTGACTTGTTCGCTCCACTGAGAGCCTTCAAAAACAGATACAAGATCAACAATTAAATCATCAAATTTCAATGCGAGAGCAGTGACTAAACCTACAAAGAAGCTTACTCCAACAGTCTGTTGAAGATGAACATTTAGAATATTGTTAAATTGACCAACATATTCCGGATCTTTCTTACAAGATTCAGGTAATTTGAATGCATATTCAACATATCGGATAGTAGCAAATCCAGACTCTAAGAATACCATTAGAAGTAAACTGATAATCAATAAAGGAACTATTTCAGGGGCGACTAGTCCACCCCATCTAGTTGCTTCTCCAATCTGAACAGGTAATGCGCTTAGATTAACTTCGATAGTAGAACGAACACCTTCGTATGATAAAAGTGCATGAAGTCCAAGATAAATTATTGTAGAGCCAATTGCCCAAGATATCTTGGATTTTGACATTCCCCAAATCCCAAGTAAACCTGAAATTACAGGGAGAAAATAAAACACTAGAATAAAAATCTGAATATACAATAGTAGAGGATTAATCAGGTATTCGACGTGATTTTTATCCGGATCGATTTGTCCAAATGGAAGATACAATTCAAAGTTAAATATCATTCCAATGAACCAAGTTATCAAAAATAGTGCTGCTAAATATGCTAATGCAAAACCCAGAATTCCCATATTTACTCTTCTTCTCAATTTAGCGGTTTGTAAACCTAGAATTGTCCATCCTGCAACAAGAATCGAAATCACAAACAAAGGCATCCAATATCTTCCATCTCCAGAATTTCCTACCCCTGTCATCCAATTTGGAATAGGTAAAGAAAGAGGATCTGGTTGTAAAACAAGAAATTGTTGTAATGCGCTCAAAGTAAGAGTGTGGTCTAAAGCCGGGCACCAAGAGGTAGAGTCAACAACATCACATGATCCATATGTGCGAGTCATCATAATATACATAGATAATAATGAAATTGTAGCTGTAATTTGTAAAGCTAGAATTTGCCACTTTCTACGAAGGACTTTGAGATGTAATGTCTCTAATCCTTCACCCTGAATTGCAACATCATCTGCCATTTAATCACCCCATTTTCACCTGCAATAATGCTTGAGATAATTCAACATCAGGCATCCAATCAATTACTCTAGCACCAAATCCAGCTAATGCAGTAAGTCTATTCTGTCTCTCTAACTTTAGAACTTCATATGAAGTCCTTGGAATACGGCTAACTAAACGCTCAAAGTCTACGCTACTAGGACTCAAAATAATCACCTCATGGCCCCTGCCCGCTAAGTCTCTAATGGCTGGAATTGTAGTACCATCACCTTCTAAGGCACTAATTATGAATACCGGTGAACCACGGCTGAATCGTGAAGAGAGAGCATTTGTAACTGCCTGTAGAGGCATTGCTCCCTTAGGTGCAACACCGGCAAGACTGCTTAAAATTTTGAAATACTGCTTATCACCTGTATCAGGAGGTAAGAAGGAAAGTCGTTCATCATATACTGCTAATGCTACGCTATCTCTTCGTTTAATGAAATATGATGCTAAAGATGCTGCAGCAACAGTGCCTACTTCTAATGGATTCTTGAGAACTGTGCCTATTCGACTAATATCTCTGCTATCAACTAAAATAAAGACATCAGTAACAGCATCTCTACATTTCTCATTAACAATTAGTTGGCCAGTTCTAGCAAATGCTTTCCAATTAATTATCTTAAATGGATCGCCTGGAACATATTCTCGCAAACTGAAAAATTCTGTACCTGGGCCTGGAGTGCGCAATGTTGTTGCTCCAGTATACATTTTTGGAGTACGACTTCTCACCATAGCCTCCTCTATTTCTCGAACCTGAGGGAAAACTATCAAATCAGAACGATGATCGACATACATTTCTTGAGAAAACAAGTTGAATGAATCACGATAACGAATTGATATTGGTCCGATAGAATAGTGCCCTCTTAAGGGACATCTCAAAACATACCTAACTCGGGTTGTCTCGCCTGGACCAAGGTTTACACGCATGTAGTTAAGTCCACTACGTAACTTCATCTCATGAGGAACATTGTCATAAATCTCCAATTGTTGTGTTCTACGCCAAGAAGGATTAGTGATTTCTAATTCAACGTACAAATCATCACCCTTATACAGATTATCAGCACTTAGAGTACGAACAACTTGAATATCTCCATGACCAGTAATCCAAGAATTAACTGCAAGGAATGCAACGAATGCTACACCAAAAACCATCATTTGGAAATTAGACATCATCATTCCCACGAGAACGAGTGATACGCCTCCTGCTCCAAGAATTGAGGCTTTTCTAGTCCACATTTAGCGTCGCCCCCATGTCTTGATTCTTTTGATTACAGCGATTATTTCTTCCATTGAATACCGTCTATCTTCAAAAATAAATTTAATCAGTACAGGATCATTTACCATCTTCTGTAAATCTCTTGCAGGAAGAGCATCAAATTCTTCTCTAGTTAAGGAATTTACATTTCTTACCCTAGTCAAAAGAATCTGTTTTATTTTGTTAGCTCTTCCATAATATTCGTATCTTCTAGAATCCCCATATCCATAGTAAATAATGCTGAATACATGTCGCCAAGGTTCGGGATCTAACTTCTTGATAATGATAAATTCGAATAGAACAAATAAACCTAAGAACATCAATAACATTGCCATCCAATCATTTGTGAAATAAATCAAAATGTAATAGAGTAAATTGTATGTATCTCCCATAAAACTGGGTTGTTGGTGTCTACTCTCATCGAAAATAACCTGAGCATCTGATGAGATGCTAGCATTTCCGTCATTTGACATCAAAGCTTCTGCAATCAAATCTAGTGCCCATCGACGATTATCATTTATGTCAGGAGTCTTATTGAATTCACCATATGCTCCACTCTCAACCCCTTCAGTATCGTAAATTGAGTTCACCAGCAAACTTCCATCTGTCACGAAATAAGCTCTTCCTGAATCAGGATTATCACAATTTCTTGAACGACAATATTTCACATACATTGCAAATGGGCCTTGTTCATCAGAACCAGCATCAGTTCCGCTAAACCCTACAGTCAACTTTCCATCATTGTTGGTATCCAAATAAGCATCTTGAGTTGAGAATCCAATCGGGTACAAATTGTCATCTGCATTCTCACCCGCTTCACCTTTATCAAAAGCACTAGGTTGATTCAGTAACAAGTCATAACCGGGATTCATGTTGTAATTAGCATTAATAGAGTCCCAACGATGAGAACAAAGTCCTAATTCTTCTGTGGTTGGAACTACTATTCCCTCCAAGAAATCTGGAGTTCCATCTGAATCTTCATCAGCAATACAAGGATTGGTATTGGTTCTAGATCCTGAAGAAGAGGAATAATTGAACCCATTAGTAATATTCAACCAAACATAATTGAAATCTAAATCAGGATCCCAAGTTTGGGTATCATACAACTGATGGCCACTGTATCCTAATCCAAATTCATCAGCTAATCCTTGTGCATATCCAAAGTCATCTAAAACAACAATTGTACCTCCTCGTTCAACAAAATTACTTATGGCCTCGATTTCTGATGTGGAGTAACCTAATCCTTCGACTAACTGAATTACACTACTATCTGCACTGAATCTTGGGAGTGAAATAGTATCTCTTTCAATCCCTGAAACAACAAAAACCGTATCACGAGGAGACTGAATTTCTTCTAACAATAGTGGACTACTTACAATACTAGTTGTTGTTATTCCTTGGTTCTTGATATCTGCTCTAAATGCACTCATATCGTTCCAATCTTCTCCATATGCACTTTGGTGAACTTCTGAACGGGTAATATACGTCCCTGCTACGGTTGAAAAAAGAAGGCCTAATGTAAGATAAAATAAACTGAGAGCAACCATTCTTTTCCCTGAAGGTGAACGAAGCCAATTCCCTGCTCCAGAAATGCTCGGTACCGCCATAAGTTCACCCTCCATATACTGGAGCAATGTTCAGACGCGCATACAAGCCTTAAGACGGTTATGCGCACAAGTACAATGATGATTCAACGATGTAAGTGAATTACAGATGAAATCTCTCTAACTTCATCAATGGGTAATGAAATCATTCCTAATTCAGACGGCCATGGTAACTGGGAAGGATCTAAATCAGAATGAATTCTTATCAAAACAAAAGTTACGTTTCCTGTACGTGTATCGAAAATTAAGTCTGCGACGTGCCCAAGTACATCCCCATTTTTATCCCTTACTTCTCTAGAAAGAAGTTCGCGAGTGAATGTGGCTGGCATTGAACACCTCAAACTGATTCAATACCTCGGAGACCATCGTTATTTCTACGAATAGAGTCTAATCCACTGGTTAACAAATCTTGCAATTTCTCATAGTATTGCATCATATCTGGAGTTACAGTAGGCCTTACTCTGTTTACTGCCTCATCAAAATGTTTTGAAGAAATGCTCTTTCTTCCGGCCCTCATTGCAATTAATGCAGCTTCTCTACATACTGCTTCAATATCAGCTCCTGTATAGCCATTCAATGATTTAGCGAATGATGAAAGGTCAAACTTGCCTAGAGGCATTTCTGAAGTATGAATCTTCAATATTTCCTTAATTGAGGCTTCATCAGGAGGAGGAACATGCAATACTCGTTCAAATCTACCTGAACGAAGAAGAGCTGGATCTATCATCTCAGGCCTATTTGTCGCAGCGATTACTATTACTCCTTCAAGAGCTTCTACTCCATCCATTGAAGAAAGTAATTGATTTACTACTCGATTCATAACATCACTTCCTTCTCCTCTATTCTCAACTCTTGCTCCAGCAATAGACTCAAATTCATCAAGGAAAATTATACTGGGTGCAGCTTGCTTAGCCTTTTTGAATACCTCTCGAATACCCCTTTCTGATTCACCTACCCATTTAGAAATCATTTCAGGGCCTTTTACTGAAATGAAATTTGCTTTTGCTTCATTGGCGATTGCTTTAGCGATTAGTGTTTTTCCAGTACCTGGAGCACCGAAAAGAACTACTCCTCTCGGAGGTTTTACTCCAAAATGAGCGAATAAATCAGGTTGAGTTAAAGGCCATTCAATACTCTCTTTCAAACGATCTTTAATTTCTTGAAGTCCCCCTACTTGATCCCAACTAACTTCAGGAATTTCAACATAAATTTCTCTTAATGCACTAGGTTCTATATCTTTAATTGCTTCACGGAAATCAATCATCTTAACCTCCATCTTTTCAAGAACCTCTGTAGGAATTTCTTCCTCGTCAAGATCTATTTCAGGTAAATATCTTCGTAGAGCTTTCATTGCTGCTTCGCGAACTAGAGCATTAATATCTGCACCTACAAATCCATACGAGTTTTCTAAAACCCATTCGATTTCAAAATCATCGCTAATAGGCATCCCCCTTGTGTGGATATCTACTATTTCGCGACGACCTTCTTTATCCGGTACTCCAATCTCAAGTTCTCTATCAAATCTACCGGGCCTCCTTAATGCTTGATCGATAGCATCACGGCGATTTGTAGCACCAATAACAATAACATTATCTCGACCATGCATTCCATCCATTAGTGTCAAAAGTTGAGCGACTACTCTTCGTTCAACTTCACCAGTTACATCTTCACGCTTAGGAGCAATACTATCTAATTCATCAATGAAGATGATTGCTGGAGCATTTTGAGTAGCTTCATCAAATATTTCACGCAACGCCTTTTCGGATTCACCGTAATATTTTGAAATAATTTCTGGACCATTAATCGACGAAAAATGAGCATTAGTTTCTGAAGCAACAGCTTTTGCAATCATGGTCTTTCCTGTTCCAGGAGGGCCATGTAGTAAGACACCTTTAGGAGGGTCTATTCCTAAACGGCGAAAAAGAATTGGATGTTTGAGGGGAAGTTCAATCATTTCTCGAACTTTCTGCAATTGATTACCTAAACCCCCAATATCTTCGTAAGCAATAGACTGAGTGGCAGAATCTTCTTCCTCATCAAATACCTCTTCTTTGATGACTATTTCCGTTTCCGGAGCAACCTGAACTATTCCCTTAGGTTTAGTCGAAACTATAGCAAAAGGGAGAGCTTCAGCAAACAATGTCATGCCGGGGATAAAAATCCTATCTCCTGCTACTACAGGCCTCTTATTCAGGCCTCTTCGAGCAAATCCTTCTATTCCAGGACCAAATCTTACTTTTTGTTGTTTAGCCATAACTGGAGACAACACTAACCGTTCGCATTTTTTGACTTCCACCTTCCTAATATCAACACGATCTCCTAAACTTACTCCAGCATTCTTTCTAATGATACCATCTACGCGAATTACTCCTAGACTTGCATCTTCAGGCCTACATCTCCAAACAACAGCAGCAGTCTTGCTTTCTCCCGAGATTTCGATAATATCTCCTGGTTTTAGATCTAAGTCGTTGTTGAATGGGACACGAGCGCGACCATGCCCCACATCGCTAGGTATTGCTTTCGCAACACGTAAAGTAACTGATTCTCCATCGTCCGCCATCTTGCCACCCCAATTGATTCTCTGTTGTTTTCGGGGTTATTAAAGGACTTAGAATACTCAGTTGATGTTTCGCCACATTGAAGGATTAATCCCGGCTGCCATGGGTCATGACACATGTGCTATCGACCGGGTTTGAAGTAATGGAAGCGAACAATCCTAACGGATCTCCAAAGATTAGAGGATATAATATCATCAATGGTAACCTAAGTTTAGCGTCAGATGGAAAGACATTTGTTTCAATAAATCCTGCAATTCTTTCAGATGAACTCGGAGAATTTCCGTTATCAACTAAAGAAGATGTTCACTCTGCTCTAAGCGCAGCAAGGGAGGCATTTCCAAAATGGTCATCTACTCCTGCACCAACTCGCGGACAAGTAATCGGAAATATGGGTAGATTACTAATGGATCACAAAGAAGAGATTGTTAGATTACAGGCTAGAGAGATAGGGAAAACCCTGAAAGAATGTGGTGGCGAAGTACAAGAAGCGATAGACACATGTCTATTCTTCCAATCAGAAGGACGACGATTATACGGACAAACAGTAAATTCTGAATTACCTGATAAGGAATTATTTACTTACAGAAGACCTTTGGGTGTTTGTGGAATAATTAATGCGTGTAATTTCCCTTCAGCGGTTCCTTTTTGGAAAATGATTCCTGCTATAATGTGCGGAAACACTTGTGTATGGAAATCTCCACAAGATTCACCGTTGTTGTCATTTGCTCTTGCTCGTCTAATGCATGAAGCAGGTCTTCCAAATGGAGTAATCAATCTCATTCACGGAAAAGGAAGTGGTGCTGGCCAACATATTGTAGATGCTGTTGATTTAGGAATGGTAGACAAAATATCCTTCACAGGAAGTACATCGGTTGGAAAAATGATTGGAGAGGCATGTGGACGTAATCTTGTTTCAGCAAGTTTAGAATTGGGAGGAAAAAATCCGTTGCTAATAATGCCATCTGCAAATCTTGAAAATGCAGTAGAAGGAGCTTACTGGGCTGGTTTTGGAACTGCAGGTCAAAGATGCACTAGTTTAGGTAACCTGATAATTCATGAAGATATTTATGATGAATTTCTGGAACTATTTATGGAAAAAGTAAGGTCAACAAAAATTGGTAATTCCATGCATTATGATGGAGTTCTTTACGGTTCTATGCTTTCAGAAAAATATGCCAAAGACTTCCTTGAAGCAATTGAAATGTGCGAGTCAAGTGGAGCAACTAAGATCTGGGGCGAAGGAAGAATAAGTAAAGACAACAAACCAGAAAATTTCCAGGGAGATCCTAGCGAAGGAGTTTTCATGTGGCCTCATGTTTATGTCAATGTAACAGAAGATATGGAATGTTTCCATGAAGAGATTTTCGGACCTGCTGTTACCATTGTAAAGGCAAGAGATTTTGAACATGGCTTACATCTTGCAAATGCATCTCCATATGGTCTTTCTTCTGCCATATACACCAACGATAGACTGGAAGCATATCGTTACAAGACTGGAATTAAAGCAGGAATGACTGGAATCAATAATTCAACCACAGGGGCTGAAGCGCATCTTCCGTTTGGAGGAGTGAAGGGCAGCGGCAATGGCACTAGAGAATCAGGGATATGGGTAATAGAAGCATACTCTTACTGGCATGCAGTAAATGACGAACTTAGCGGAAAACTTCAACTTGCTCAGATGGATGTTCATGAAGTTGAAATTGAAGAAGCAGAGGCAGATTACAATTCATTGGCTTAATTGTGCTTATGGTCCAATGCAATTGCTTATGACCTCTCTCTACACGGTTCAATCAGGGTTGCATATGGGGGAACCAGTCAAGCTCCCGATGAAAAAAGGGTTAGGTCAGACTGATCGAACAGATGGGTGGTGGAAAGGACCTACCGCAATGGCTGCATATCTTGGATTTATGATAGTGTATGCAACATGGAGAGGCTTTATGGAAGCCGATTTTTGGATTTTTTCTGATTTCGGATATTCTGCCGGAGTAGGACATGGTGCTGGAACAATGGCAATAGAAAACACTGGAAGTCACGTTCTAAGTCCTCTATATTCTCCACTCATTATTCCAGGATCAGGAGAAATAGGAACTATGGTTCCTGTAGCTCTTGCATGGATGTCTCCTGCAATGTTTATCCTTATTTTCCCTGCTGGATTCAGAGGTACTTGCTACTACTACCGTAAAGCATACTATCGTGCTTTTTTCCAACAACCCACTGGTTGTGCAGTGTCAAAGCCTTGGAATGAATATTCAGGTGAGACAAGACTTCTAGTCATTCAAAACCTCCATAGATACTTCATGTATGCAGCAGTGATTTATCTTCCAATTCTAGCATGGGATTTTTGGCTTTCAATTAACTTCCACCATCCAGAAACTCATGAACATTCTTTTGGAGTATCGATCGGTTCTCTGTTGTTGTTCGCGAATGTAATGATGTTGTCAGGATATACATTCGGATGTCATGCATTCAGACATGTAATAGGAGGAGGATCTAACGACTGGACATCTAGTAAATGGGCTCGATTTAAACATCGTCTATGGAAATGGAGCACTTCGTTAAATGAACACCACAAAGATTGGGCGCTTTACAGCTTATTCGTGGTTATGTTTGCAGATTTCTATATTTGGGCTTGCACTGATCCTTTGTTCGGTTGGAATGATGTTGTTTTATTGGGAGGATTCTGAATGACAGAATATGAAACCCATGAACACGATGTTGTGGTAATTGGAGCAGGAGGAGCTGGCCTCCGTGCAGCAATAGAAGCAAGCGCAGCAGGTGCTAAGGTTGCCATGATTTGCAAATCAATGTTAGGAAAAGCACACACAGTAATGGCAGAAGGAGGGGCTGCTGCTGCACTTGCAAATAAAGACCATCGCGATTCTTGGCAAACTCACTTTCGTGACACCATGAAGGGAGGAAAATATCTTGGTGATTGGAGAATGGCTCAGATTCATGCTCAACAGGCACCTGACCGAATTAGAGAACTTGAACAATGGGGAGCGGTTTTCGATCGAACTCCAAAAGGATTGACTAGTCAACGAAACTTTGGAGGACATACATACCCTAGATTGGCACATATTGGTGATGCGACTGGGCTTGAACTTATTCGTACTTTACAACAGAAAGGAATCCATACTGGAATGGAAGTCTTCATGGAGTACACAGTTAGGAGACTGTTCACGACAAATGGTAGAATAAGCGGATGTTTTGCATACAATCGAACTGATGGTTCTCTTCATTTGTTCAAAGCCAAAACAATTGTTCTCGCTACAGGGGGAATTACTCGTTGTTGGGAAGTATGCTCTGGGTCTTGGGAATACACAGGAGAAGGTCACGCATTAGCATATTGGATTGGAGCAGAAATAGGAGATATGGAATTTGTACAATTTCATCCTACTGGAATGATCTGGCCACCTTCCGTAAAAGGGATATTAGTTACAGAAGGTGTTCGAGGCGAAGGAGGAATGTTAACGAATTCAAAGGGTGATAGATTTATGTTCGACTATGTTCCTGAAATGTATCGTGATGAATTTGCAGATACTGAAGAGGAAGCTTTAGCATGGGTTGACGAAGTAGTATCAGGAAAATTAGCAACAAAAAGAAGGCCTCCTGAACTTCTTACTCGTGATGTTGTAGCTAAAGCAATTAATAGTGAAAGAGATGAAGGTAGAGCATCTGAACATGGTGGAGCTTACCTAGATATCTCTTGGAGAGATCCCGAAGAAGTAAAGAAGAAATTACCAGGTATGTATCACCAATTTATGGAACTTGCAGCAGTTGATATTACTAAACAACCAATGGAAGTTGGACCTACAGCTCATTATGTAATGGGAGGAGTGAAAGTCGATCCATTTTCTCAAGAATCAACTATTCCTGGACTATTTGCAGCAGGAGAAGCTGCGACTGGACTACATGGTGCAAATAGATTGGGTGGTAATTCTCTATCCGATCTGATAGTGTTTGGAAAGATTGCAGGTGAGCAAGCTTCAATTGCTGCTTCAAAAATTGATGGTTTCTTGGATATTGACAATTCGGAAATAGAGAGTGTAATTGCTGAAACTCTTGCTCCTTTAGAACGTGCTGAGGGAGAAAACCCTGCAAAGGTCGTTCAAGATTTACGTGAAATGATGCAACATAAAGTTGGAATTATTCGAACAAAGAATTTGTTAGAAGAAGCATTAAAAGATCTAGATGAATTGGAAAAACGTGCAGAAAAAACAAGTGCAGGTGGTGGCAGAATATACAATCCTGGCTGGCATCAAGCTCTAGAGATAGGGGCTATGATTGATGTTAGTAGAATGTGTACCTTAGCTGCACTTAACAGAGAAGAAAGTCGAGGAGGACATACAAGAGATGATTTTCCCACACCAGATCACCAACATTGGGGTAAAATCAACAGTGTAATTACTAAACAACAAGACGGTTCGATGTCTATCGATTATACAACATACCCTCCTATCCCAAGTGAACTGAAAGGTTTACTAGATGCTGACGACTTACATGAGGAGGAAGAATAGCATGAGTGAAAATGTAACTTTCAGAGTTTTTCGAGGAGAACCTGATAATGATGGAGACCCTTTCGGGGAGTTAATTGATTATACTGTACCCTTAGATGAAGGAATGGTTGTCCTTGATGTAATTCATAGAATTCAATCTGAAGAAGCCCCTGATTTAGCATGTAGATGGAACTGTAAAGCAGGGAAATGTGGTTCTTGTAGTGCAGAGATAAATGGTAAACCCCAATTAATGTGCATGACTAGAATGGAAGAAGTCTTTGAAGAAATGGATGATGAAACTGAGCCAATATTAGTGAAACCTATGCAAGCTTTCCCATTAGTTAGAGATTTAGTTACAGATACTTCGTGGGCTTACAAAACTGATAAGCGGATTAAACCAATTAATGGGCCTGAAGATCCTGACTGGGTCTTCCACCAACAAGAAGCAGATCGAATTCAAGAATTTAGAGCATGCATTGAATGTATGTTATGTGTGAATACATGTCATGTTCTAAGAGAACATCAAAAGTTCGAAGAATTTGCTGGTCCGCGATTCTTTGTTAGACTAGCAAATCTAGAGATGCATCCATTAGATACTGAGAGTCGTATACCACAAATTAAGGAAGATTTCGGTTTAGGATATTGTAACATTACAAAATGTTGTACAGAAGTATGTCCTGCAGGAATTAACATTACAGATAATGCCATAATTCCATTAAAGGAAAGAATAGTAACTGAATATTACGATCCAATAACAATGATTGCTAAGAAAATCGGTCTCAAAAAGTAATGACCAGGTAATCTTTTCTACAAATTTGTAATCTATAAAAAAGTTAGAATGGGTTTTCGCCCCTTATCGAGGGTATCCGACGATTGGGACGAGGACTATTTGTGCCCTTTTGGGCTTTGGGAGATGGTTAGCAACCTATTCAAAGGCGTTCAATGCCGACCTTGCTGACATTGGCCTTCCAGACCGTGTCGCCCTTCAGCCATGCTGGGGCACTAGCAGGCTTTGGCACCTGTTTTCTCTCGCCAGTGAACACATGCACTTTGTCAGTTCCGCGTTCGCGCAACTTAATGCTGGTGTGTCCCTTGTTA
>PADI01000006.1 GCA_002702985.1 Methanobacteriota archaeon | reverse complement strand
CTATCAATGACCTCTTGCATGAATATTAGTTTTCGTAATTTTCTTTCCGGATCTGTTGCTCCAGACCATTGGCCAACAATATCACTACGATATCCTAACAGTGAAATTTGTGGAATTGGTACCCCTAAGAAACCAATCAAACATATTGTACGGTCGCCATCAGTAAATCCTCCAGGATTGAGCATTCCTTCTATTCTATCTGGAGTCTGGTGAGTCAAAATCAATCTAGGAGGTGCTTTCATCTCTGATATCTCTTTGACTAATTTCGCCCAATCTTCCTCATTATCTCCATGAGCATGTAAAATATGCATAATTTTCCGTTCCGCTGCTTGGGAAATATATGGATGGCCGTCAGCATCGGTAACTAATGCCAACGTCTTTGACCATATTTTTTCTCTAATCTCATTCTCAAATTCCTGAATAATTCCTATTGAACCATCTGCAAAAATAAATCGATGATCGGAGTTCAAGGCAGATAATATCTCATCGGAATTGACCGCTGCACCAACAGCAGCAATTGGACCGTTTAGTAATCTCTCTTGAAGAGAAGTAATGCTGTTTTCTCTCTCTTCTTCTGTCCAATCTGGAACCTTTGATGATAGTGAGTTAACACTCTGTAAAAGCATCATTGCACTTTCTCTATCGGATTCTAAAGGCCATGAAAACTGGGCTCGAACTCTATCTTGGACCCTCATACCAATGGAACGAACCTCATGAGGGCTCATGGTGCCTACAGACCGGTCGCGTTGAAGAACCCCCGTGTTACTTCATGCCTGAGAATCATGCCCATGCCGTTGCGTCCTCCTCTCATTGAAGATGCAAAAGTGCTTGCACGCTATCCGTTTTTACCTCAATCAGCTGAAAATACTCGAACCATATTATCTGATAACGGAATTAGTATGGAAGATCTACTTTCAGCCGCGTGGTTATCTGATATCCGACGTAAAGGGGATATGCGAGTGAAGGAATCTGTCCTTCATGATGATGGAATTGAACAACGATCTGGAGATCTTAGTACAGAACTTGGAAGAATGTCAGAGAGTCTTTCGTTCCTTTACGCTATGATGGTTGCGTGTGCCACATTTGACGAAAGAGTTACTGCAAGATGGGCAGAAGGAGAATCTACCCGAGCAGATAAATTACTGGGAAGCGACGTTCAGATTTTTGAAAAAGTTGCTACTACTTATTTGTCCAATATTCAAAGTGAAATCAAAAATGGAGAGACTATCTATTCAATTCCATTAACTGATTTTATTGAACTTAGTCCCAGAATCAGTGGAGACTATTGGAGGCTTCCAAACAGGCCAATGAGTGATGGGTGGGTAGAAATGGGGCCTTCAAATAGTGAAAATAGTCAACAAAGATTGGCCAGACTAATCAAAGAAAGGATTCGTGAAGACCTGAGAAAACGTTGCGATGAAAGAATGGAAAAAATCGATGAAGAGTTTGCTGAAAGATTGAGTGAACCTGTTGGAGCTGTGTTAACAATTCTGCAATCAAGATCTACATTAGATTTTGAAGCAGGAGAAGCAACAAGATCGGATTGGCCACCTTGTATGGAAATTGCAATTAAAGAATTATCAATGGGAGAAAATGTAAACCACTCTGGTCGTGTATTTCTTGCTGCGATTAGTGCAGCACTTGGCATCGAACAAGAACAGTGCGCTTCATTCTTTCAAGGTGCACCTGACTACAATCCTGAAACTACAAGGTACCAGATAGGGCATGTGTATGACAGAGAATATACTCCAGCTGGTTGTAGTCGATTAAAGATGGATGGAAGATGTCCGGTTTCACCTGGAGATGATCCAATTTGTGACAAGCCGAAAATGAAGCATCCTTTGTCATACGTTTGGTGGAAGCAAAGAGATAGGTCTCAGGCTGAAGAAGCATCAGAATCAAACGAAGAATCTCCGGAGTCGGCCAACCCTTGATAGGGATGTACTTTTTACTAACACCCGAAGAAGATGACCCGGACCCTTGTGCTGACCATTGATCGAGACAATGATCTCGGAATTAAAGCAGGACTCAGAGGGCCAGTAATTGGAAGGAAATCTACTCTTAGTGCAGCATTAAGACTTGGACTTGCAGATCCCGAAGAGAGTGATACAAATGCAATTCTCGGAGCACTTCACCACCATGACAGAATCTTAGACTCTGGAGAACCAAATGATGCTGTTGAAGTTGCAATACTTACAGGAGATGAAAGAGTAGGTGCTCGCTCAGATAGAGCAATTGCAAAACAACTTGAAGAAGTAATTTCTGAATTTCAGCCAGATTGCGCTATTTTAGTTACCGACGGAGCTGAAGATGAAGCTGTAATGCCAATCATTCAAAGTAGAGTTCGAATTGATTATGTTGAGAAGATTATCGTAAGGCAAAGTAAGGGTATTGAAGGTACATTTTACTACATCATGAAGGCCATCGAGGATCCAAAATGGAGAGCACGCCTTCTTGTTCCATTATCTGTGTTCATGATGATAATTGGTTTAGGAATGATTTTGCCGGGAGGCGGAGTTCTCATTGGTGCAATGCCTCTTATCGTCGGAATTTGGTTATTAGCAAAGGGACTTGGTGCTGAAAATCAATTTGAACGTTTGATGCTTGATATGAGAGATAGTGCAATGGGAGGTATTGTTTCGTCGCTTCTATGGGCTTTTGCTTCATTCTCAAGTCTACTAGCTATTTTGGAATCCTATCGAACAATAGTACAAGCAGATTCGAGTCTATCTACCGTTCAAATAGCAATCGAAGCAATGGATAGTGGGTTACAATGGATAATTCTCGCCTCTCTCGCTGTAGCAATGTCGATGGTAGTTCTGAGATGGAGAAGAGGTACCCTAACAGGACGTGTTTTCCAAATTATGGCAGGAGGAGCAGTCATTTACGCCTTTGCTGAAGCAGGACTCGATGTCGCTAGACAAATTACAGGTGGAGTAACATACGAATTAGATCCGGGAGTTATTTACAACGATTGGGGATTAGCAGTAGTTGCAATAGTTGTTTATTGGATGGTAAGAACCGGTGTGAAATCCTGGTCAACAAGACAAGAAACCCAAGGACGATTTTGGGGAGTTTGATTACGACTCAAAATATAACTCATACATACAATGAGGACAGGTAACACGAATTGGACGTATTGCAGGTATTCCAAGTGGAGCCCGACATTCAGAACAAACAATTGCTTGTTCTACTTGTGATTGTCGTGCACGTCCTGATTCGCTAGGGTCGTATTCCATACGAAAACGGTGGGCATTTTGTAACGCTTCAGGCTTATCTTTCTGACTTTGAGTAGGTTCCATATCATAATCCACAGATTTGCTTCGAGCAAAAGATGGGTCTGAAATGGGATCTAGTTTAGGTTCGGAGGATTCTCCTTTAGCACTAGCCATCAATTGCATTAATTCCTCTTCAGATACACCATATTCAACAGTAATTCTATCTATTTCTAACATTTGTTCGTATCCGTCCATTGAAATTAGGTTCGAAATGACCGAGGTTGGAATGTCTGCCATAAATTCGGAGTAGAGAACTATCTCTTGAGATTTGAGTATGGTCGTTTACTAATATTCACAAAGGAAGATGTTTTCGTATGTTTCATGAGCGAAACTGTTGGTTCACTTTACATGTTGAACACGTGTCCATTTACATGGAAGGTTCGAGCACTTCTCGACCATCTAGATCTTCCTCATGAAAGAGTAAAAATCAATCCTCTAAAAATCAAAAAAAGTGTTTCATTTGCAGGTGACTGGGGTAAAACACCAGTTTGGAAGATGTCTGATGGAGAAGTTGTTGTAGATTCTACTCCTATCATGAAAAGAATAGACGAGGTTTACAACAATGGAAACCTATGGAAGATGGAAGACCAAATTCGAAGAGATAAATGGATGGAGTGGGCAGATACGAAAATGAAAGATGCAACTATTCCAATTCTCTACGGATCAATAGGTTCAGCATTATCTACAACCAGATCTGTAGCCAAACACGAACGATTTGGTTTCTTTACAGGAAGAATCTATGCTTGGCTAGGTTTTCCAATCATGTGGGGAATTATTGCTAAAAAAAGAACCAAGAAAACAGGAATGATGCCAGGTGAGTTATGGCATCATTTACTCGATGAATGGACTGAAGAGATTGGAGAAAACTCATTTTTTGGAGGAAATACACCTCATATTGTAGACCTTGCCGTTTTCGGATATATGCAATCAATTGAGATGCATTCCAAAGCATTTCGTTTGATTGAAAATCACTCTAAGGGTATGCTGTGGTTTAACCGAATGAGAAATTCTGTAGTTGTTCAATAACTACATTTCTTCTACATGTAAACCGAACGTAGTCAACATTGCAAGTAGACCTAGACAACAAGAAGAGTAGTAGTGTCCTTGGCTAAAGAATACCAAACCAGCTCCAGTTCGTAGTAACAGAGTACTCTTGGTACGCCATCCTGTAATTCCAAAGAAAATCGCAATTACAGATATCCCAATAAAAATTGTTCCTGCTATATCATACACCGCTGCTGCAGTAGGATCGTACAGTTCTTTGCCCCTTTGTTCTTCACTAAGATCCATCCATCGAGTCAAACCATTTGATTTCTGTTCAATCAAGTCAAACTCTTCTGGAGATGCAAAATCTAAGTTAAGATGAGTGAATCCATATGGTTCAAAAAGTGCTCCGGGAGACAGTAATATTCGATGAGTCATTCCCTCAGATGGATTGGACATATTTACTACATACATAGACATTAATCCTGGATTAAGACCCTCTAATCGAAATCTTCCTTGGGAGTCAGTTGTTGCTGATGGGCGAGTGATTCTTTGAATCCCATCTTCGTCAATAACTGGAGTGACAACTTCAATGGTGAAATTGACTCCAGGAGAATCGTCATGTAATGTAACTACGCCAGTAAGTATTGCAGAACCGGGAGCAGATGTACTCAACAAATTTGCTGTTTGAGTTTGACTGTAAATGAATCCTCGATCTGTTACTAATCCACCATCTCCTTCAATGAAATCGTAACCATTCACTGTACCTAAGATACTTGCCAATAAAATAAACAATAACGCAACATGCATTCTTGGATCTCGAGGCATCTGAGAAGGTAGAATCAATGTTGCTCCAGTGGATGCAAATACAGGCTCTTCTTCAGGAATAGATGAAACTGTGATCTCCACAGATTCTGGCTCTACTTCGTCTCCGTCCACAGACGGTTATTCGTGCCCCCCCTTATTCAGATTGCGAATTTTTGATGATTACAGAAACTCTTGATCCTAATGATTCTTGTAATCTAAACCAATCAATTGGATCAATCCATGCTATCATTCGAAGACCTTGATCATTCACTTCTCTTTCTCGAACCATTGCCATTCTCCTTATCTGAGATTCTATGGCTGCAAGTGGCCTTGCATTGGCCAACGATGAATGAGTGATTTGCATCTCAATAGGGGGTCCATGTAATCGAGTTAATATTCCCGACCTCAATTCTTCTATTCCTTTTGAAGAAGAAGAAGAGGTCACTACAGCATCTTCAACGGAAAATAATTGTAAAGCACTCCGTACTTCTTTGAGATGTTCTTCAGAACATGAATCTGATTTGGTTAGAACTACCTGGAGGTCATATGGCTCTAAATCATGATTTGTTCGATCAAATAGCTCTCGCCTAGACGTCTCAAATTTTCGAATTAATTCAGGAATTGAATCTGATGCATCAAGTAGGAGTAATAGAAGATCACAATCAATACTCTCTTGCAGTGTAGCAGAAAATGCATCAAGAAGATCTGAAGGAATTTCATCAATGAAACCTATTGTATCCACCAATAAAATTCGTGGACTAAACTGCATTCTTCCTACAGTTGTTTCTAATGTTGAAAAGTATCTATCTTCTACCAAAACAGGTTTACCACAGAGAGCCGCAAACAAACTTGACTTGCCAGCATTAGTATAACCTGCTAAACCTACAGTTTTTGCTCCACTAGCTTTTCTCTGCCTTTGCCTCTCCTTGATTGCTTTTCCATATCTTTTCTGACGATTTTTCAATGTCTGTAACTCTCGACTTAATGCAGAAAGAGCAATGTTCCATCCTGTTCTTCCTCCGGCTCCAAAACCAAGTCTTTCGCCAGTTGTTTCACGATTTACTAATTCGCGTAAAATATTTCGATCAGCATTCAAACGGGCAATTCTAACTTGATTCCTTGCCTCTACACTTGATGCATGTTGAGTAAATAATTCCAATAATAATCTGACTCTATCCCATGTTTCACATTGAAGTAAATCAGTCAAATTTACCAATTGTCTCGGCGATAAATTTGCATTTACAAGTATCAAATCAATGCCAAACCAAGGATGAGATTCAGGAGCCATTCTAAGTTCATCACGAATAGCCTCGAGGCGCCCTCTACCAAAATGAAATCGAGGATTAGAACGCCCTTTTTGAGAAATAATCTCAACAACATCAATATCCATTGTTTTAGCCAAACTGAGAAATTCAGAAGGGTTTCCTTGTCTGGTTAGCATCAATGCCTTTCTACCAGAATGTGACGTTCGTAATTCTTCAGTTAAAACACCGCCAGAGCCCGCTACCAACGGAACATTGTCCCAATCTGGTTCTGTCACGATTCACCACAACCTGCTGCGTCCAAAATTCTTTGATCTAAACGTGATATAGGTACGCTGTCTGAACGAATGCCTCCCTTCAGTACATCTACTTTCCATACTTGAAGATGAAAATCTCTGTGACTAAAGGCATGATGAATTTCACCAACTTTTTCGGGAGAATGTATCTTATGATCAATACATAATGCTTCAAGACCATTTGGATCTTCTGTAATTGGTACCCCCCATAATCCTCCTAGTTGAGAACCTTTACGTTGAGACAATACTATTCCTTCTGGCGAAGAAATAACCAATGCATGGCCATTCACTTTAGTTGATGACCTACGTTTTGATGCAGGATATTTCGCCGGATCATCTGTAAATCTTGCTTTACAATTCTCTGAAACAGGACAAGAATTGCACTTAGGTGCCCGAGGAGTACAAACGATAGCACCTAACTCCATTAATGCTTGATTCCAATCACCAGGGCGGTTTTCATCTAGACTGATATTTGCCCATTCTTGCACATCTGTTGAATTTGGATGTTCTATTGCATTTAATCTAGAAAATATTCGTTTTACATTCCCATCTACTGCAGCAATTGGAACCTCAAAAGAAATTGAGGCGATTGCTGCAGACGTATATGGACCAATTCCAGGGAGTTTCTCTAATTCTTTTGGATCAGAAGGAATAATTGGAGGATCACGAGAACTAATAATCACTGACAATTTATGCAAATTCCTAGCTCTAGCATAATATCCACAACCCTGCCACAATAACATTACTTCTTCCAATGTGGAAATAGACATTTCATGTAATGTTGGAAATCGTTTGTACATTTTCTTCCAATAACCGAGTCCGACCTCCATTTTTGTTTGTTGAAGAATGAATTCAGAAAGTAAAACCGGCCACGGCTCTGGATTTTCCCTCCAAGGGAGTTCTCTTGCATAGTGATCATACCAATCAAGCAGGAGAAGTCTAGAGGGGTAAACTCGGCCCTCCATGTTTACCAATGATGTCGGAGCATCCTTATGGGTTATCCATAATTGAAGAATAATGAAGTCTCATGAAGCGGTACTGAGTTGGGCTGGAAACCCTGACGAATTAGAGGTTCTCAAAGCCTCAATAGAAATTGATGACCCAGATTCCTTTGATATTATTATTCTAGAAGATAAGATGGAAATTCGTGTGTATTCAGCCTCTCTCAGAAGTTTAAGAAGTACAGTAGATGACATTTTAGCATGTCTTGCGGCTGCTGAATCTGCATTAAATCAAGTGAAATAGATGAAATAAATTAATTGGAATCATTCAAACATGAAATAGGGTTCGTAGGCATGGTGACAGACACTGATTCCACCATGACGGACTCTTTGGAGTCCGGGGACCTTTCGACCACAGCCGAAAAGGTTCGACTACCTCACGACCAGAGCGGAATGCTATGGTTTGAAGATCAACCTACAACACTTTTTCTTGAAAGTATAGATCGTTGGACACGTACCTTACTTGAAGATGATGGGTTTGTTCCTGTGGGAGCCTCAAAACTTACTGTGAGAGCTCGTGTTGTTGCAAAAGAGGCTGGGACATTATGTGGAGTTCATGTCATTAATCGTCTTCTTGATGTTCATCTCCCTCATATCAATAGGGCGTGGCAAGCCAGAGAAGGAGGGCATTTTCAAACCGGTGATGTAATTCTAATACTTGATGGAACACCTAGAGATATACTATCAGTTGAACGGATTATCTTAAATTTCTTAGGAAGACTGTCTGGAATTTCGACGTTAACAGAAAAATGGACAAAGGGGCTAAGTGGAATGAAGGTGGCATCTACTCGAAAGACATCATGGGGACTTCTGGATAAATGGGCTGTCCATGTTGGAGGAGGATTGACTCATCGTCTTCGAAAAGGGGATGCTGTAATGATCAAAGAGAACGATCAAATAGCACTTAGAGAAGGAGAAGAAAATAGGTCTAAAGAGACAATGAAAAGATGGATAGAGACAACCGATTTCAATTGGCATGGTTCCTTTACGGTAATCGAAGTAGACTCTATCTCATTGGCATTAACTGTGGCAAAATCGTGGTGCAATCGTATGATGGAAACTGATGAAAACCGACCTCTTGTAATCATGCTAGACAATATGGGACCTGTAAAAACAAAAGAAGCTGTAATGGATCTGAAAAGTCATGGATACAATGAATGGATATACACAGAAGCAAGTGGAAATGTAAAATTCGAAGATATTGATGAATGGAAAATAACTGATGTGGATGTAATTTCAACTAGCAAACTCAACATGGGAGTGTCTTCAATTGATATGAGTATGTTATTAGATGACGAAGGTATTAGAGAAATAGTATCATAATAATCAAAAAACAATGAGGAGAAAATATGGGCGATATCCCAGAATCACATCCTCGAAGAGAGTCATTATTGTCTAGACAAAAATTAGTTGATGCAGCTTCAAAGGGAATGTTGGCAGAATCGGCATTGATTGCACATGGAAGAGGCGAAGCTTTCGATTATCTCTTGGGAGAGAAAACCTGTGATTCCGCTAGATTAGCGATTATGGAAACAGCATATAGATTACTAAATTCTGAAAAATGTGTTATTTCAGTCAATGGAAATACAGTTGCACTTGCAGGGCCCCAACTAATTGCTTGTGCGGCAGTATTGGGCTGTCCTATTGAAGTCAACATTTACTATCGAACTCCGAAAAGAATGGAAGTTTTACTTTCGGCATTAATGGAACAACAACAGCTTGCATTGAACTTATATCCTCAAATAAAGAACAAAATCACTGATGTGAAAATTCTTGGAGGAAATCCAGATGGTAGGATCCCTAACCTTGAGGGGCCACGAGCTAACTGTCATTCTGATGGGATTTTATCGGCTGATACAATACTTGTTCCCTTAGAGGATGGGGACAGATGTGAAGCTCTTATTGCAATGGGGAAAACTGTGTGTGTAATTGATCTCAACCCATTATCCAGAACCGCACAGATGGCTACTGTAACTATTGTAGATGAGTTAACACGTTGCGTTCCGATTCTTCTTGAAACATTAATGCAAAACTCAGTCAAGTCCCTTGATTGGAATAATAAAGAAAATTTGGAAAATGTCATTCAAGAAATACTTAGAAATTTCAATAAATAAACTAAGCATTTTCATAGTGAGATTTTAGTTTCTCAGTTACTGATGCACATATTGCTAAAGAGACCTCAGAAGTGGAGGCTGAACCACCTAAATCATAGGTTAATGGACTTCCTTTAGTAATCAATTCTTCAATCGCTGACTCTACTATTTGAGAAACGATAGTTGCGTCTGGATCGTCTTTTCTACGGCCTAGCCATTCAAACATTAATTGAACTGAACTCAGCATTGCTATTGGATTCACTTCTCCCTTACCTGCTCGTTTAGGTGTTGAACCATGAACTGGTTCAAACAACATATGATGATCGCCTATATTCGCACTTGCAGCCATACCCATTCCACCCTGAAGTGCACTAGCTAAATCTGTAACAATATCACCAAACATGTTTGGAACTACTACTACGTCATAAAATTCAGGTTGACGAACCAACCACATAGTAAATGCATCAATGTATGATTCATCGGTTTCAATATTAGGGAAATCTGTAGCTATTTCTCGGTAAATTTTCCTAAAAAGTTGACAGCCTCGAGTAACATTACTTTTGTCAACACAGGTTACTCTTGTAGTACCATCAGATGGATTTCCTGATCTTTGCGATGCAAGTTCAAAGGCAAAACGGATTACTCTTTCAGAACCTATGCGAGAAATAGGACGAGGGTCCCATGCAAATTCTCCATCCATCCCTGGTATTGAAATATCGGAAATTCCAGAATACTCCTCTCCTCTGGCCAAATGTGCAGAGCGAGAAAGCAATGGCTGATACAACCCCTCTGTATTTTCCCGAATAATACTCATATCAACTAGTCCAGGAGTCCAAACTTGTTTGAATTCTCCATGAATTTTATGTCGAATTCCATTGTACAATTTTATTGGTCTAACATTAGCAAATAAATCGAGGCCTGAACGTAATCCCAATATGACTTGGCCCCCTGCAAGATCTCCATTTGGCTTAACTGCTCCTGGCCAACCAATTGCACCGAGAAGAATTGCATCTGACTCGTCTCTGCAATGTTCAAAAGATCCAGATGGCCACTCTTCACCGGTTTCAAGATAATATTGGCCACCGCAAGGAATTTCAGTAATTGAAAATGATAAAGGCGAATGCTGCTCTACAACTTTCAATAGATTAAGAGCCTCTAAAGTAACCTCTCGGCCGGTCCCATCTCCTGGTAAAACTGTGATGCGATGGTTGGCCATGACTTTGCCAATCGGTAATCATTCATCAATGCCCCTGTCTAAAAGATAAATGGGCAAAACAGGGGAATCGTTCATAGACGGGGGTGATGAGTTAGTTGGCTATGGATGAACTGGGGTCATCTGAGGATTCGTCCAAAATTCGTATAGATCCTGATACGCTACCAATTGAAGTTCGCGAATTATGGGAAAATATGCTTCGAATAGATCCTTCTTGGAACTTGTATGATTGGTTAGTGGAATGTGCAAATCAAGAAATGGAACTACTTGTATCAAAACTCAATGACGAGCAATTAAAATTAGAACATAGACAACACAGAATTGAGAGATTGATTGAACGTGTTGAGAGACAAAGGAATGAGTCAAAACGAATTAATGACCCCCACCAAAAAAATTTGTTTGATGCATATAAACAACCAAAATCCGATATTGAACCCAAAATTGTTGTTATCCAATCAGAAGAAATGATTCCAACTGAAGATATTGATTCTATTGATGACGATCCTATCTTACGAATCTGTTGCGAACATATTCTTCAAGAAATGGAAGAAGCACAAGATGTTGTTCTTCATGAAGATGAAATGATGGATGTCTGTTCTTTACTAGGCTTTGACTCAAAAGAAGTTCAAGAAGCAATTGAACATCTGATGTCCTCGAATCAAATTATTCATCTCGGTGATGGGCTCTACGGCTTTGCAGATTGATGGGCCCCGGGGTTCCCCCATCTACTCATCATATAGTTTGGAAACTAAGAGAATATTGATGCCTCGTTTAATCGCAATAATTCTTGGATCTTTTTCCGCATATTACCTTTGGACTCTTTGGCCAGCTCCAATACCTACAATTTCCACCTGGATAATTGTGACGACTCTTGTTGATGCACCGTATAATGCTTCAAATCATCGAAAATTCAAGCAATTATATTCAGAACGAGCGAAAAATGCGGAGCTGTTATCTCGAGAATTAAAGGATATTCGAATTCAATTTAACAAATTGAATCAATTTTCAAGAGGATTGGAAGATGAATTAACAAGAAGAGATGCTATAGGAGCCCCTGAAGCAAGGAAATTGTTGGATGAACAAAGAAGAGCTTTAGCAATTCAAGAAAGTGCGATGAAAGAAACAATGAAATCCATAGATAAACAAAATCAAATGATGATAAGAAATCAAGAATTATTGGATGGAATTAGACAATCTCAGAGATTTGAAACAGAGAAATGGAATCAGATGAAAGAGATGATTGAAGTCTTAATGGATGGACATGCTAGAAGAAATGAGAACACTCGTGCACAAGCTATGGAAGATGCAAGAAGAGTCAACCAAGAAGTGATAGAAAATAACCGATCTGTACAAGGTATGCTGAGTGATTTGTTATCAGATATTGCAAGATTGCCAAGGCATCAAACTATTTCTGTGGCTGATTCAGTAATGGTATCAGATTCAAATAAAAAAGGTACAATCACATTACCAGATTTACCGAAAAATATTGCTGACTCATGGGTCCGAGCACTTGAAGAAGACATGCAATAATTGTGAGCCATGAAATCTAGTGAAGTGGACGGGGTTATCCCTGTTGAAAGCGATGAACTAGATATGCTAAAACATAGATTAGATTCAGAATTTCAACGAACAATATTCCGAATAATCTCATTAATACTTACTTGGTTGATTGGAATTTTTAGTATCTACATGCTTATTGATGTTGGACCATTGGTAAATCAAATTGGTATTCCGAGTTCGATATTGTTTGTTCTATTGTTCCCAATTTTATTGATTATTGCGTGGGGTGCAGCCGATCATCAACGAAGAGTAGACTCGGATCAGTCGATTAGTGAAGTTCATGATGAAGTAATGGAGTCAGATGTTGATATCATTATCAATAATGCATCTAATGACCCCCTAGCAAAAGAAGTTAGTTCGTCTGGAGGAGCAATATACAAAACAAGAGGGAAAGATCCTAAAGGAGTTGCTTTTGGTGGGGGGGCTGACACTTTTGATTCGAATATGCCTACAATCGATGGAATGGAATTGAAGAGTGAACACAAGGGGCTAGAAGCAGAATTGGAGCGGAGTACATTGATTAAGGTTGAAGCAGATGATATTGCTGCTGAAATTTCCCAAATATCATGGGATAGAGCTGAAAAAAATGACCCTGAATTAATTGAAGCCGGAGTTGAACGTTTAGGTGATTTGGTTGGACAAGGTCATTTTGGCGGCCCAGTTCCAAAAAATTCAGAAGAATATTCTGAAAGTCCATGAACCATGAATAGAAGGGGAGTACATGACGGAGTCCATGAAAGCCATTCTCGTAGCCGGTGGACACGGTTCTCGTCTATTGCCATTCACCAGATACATGCAGAAAGCAATGCTTCCACTTCATAGAAGGCCTGTCATTGATTTTGCACTAGCATTCATTAGACGTACGGGAATTCAAGATATCACCATCATCGGAAACCGGTTTATTGGACAAATTGCTCAACACGTAGGTGTAGGATTACCTGGTGAAAATATACATTATGTTATCGAAGAAGAGCCTCAAGGAGTTGCGTATGCGCTTAACTTAGCTAGACCTCATGTTGAAGGGAGTCGTTTGATGGTATATTTTTCCGATAATATAACTACAGCGGATTTAATCGAAGAAGTAGACATGTGGAAAAAATCAGAAGAGGCTCCCGGTTGTCTTTTACTAGGACGATCTGTAAGTGATCCTAGAGCATTTGGGGTGGGTGTTTTTGATGAAAACGGTAATTTAACAGACATCGTAGAAAAACCAAAAAATCCTCCTAGCAATATTGCAATTGGTGGAATCTATCTTTATGATGAAAGATTCTGGGATCTTCTCGATGAAGTAAGTGCTACTGAGTCAGATGGATTCTCTATTTCGGAACTAAATCAGAAATACATTGCTATGGGAGACATCCATCTCAAAGACCTTGGAGATGAAGAATGGTTAGATTGTGGAACTCCCGATGCATTACTTCGTGCTGCAGAGTTAGCAAAGAAGGGTTTACTCTCTCCGGAACCATGCAATATTAGACCAGGCGACCCTGATCCTTTGGGTCCATAATAAAATGGATGTGCTATAATGAAGGTAGGAATAATCGGTGCAGGAATCGTTGGCGGAGCGATGGAACATTGGTTCTCAGATGTCCATGAATTATTCATTCACGACCCTGTTCGAGGAACTACCCTCTCAGATGTTACAGATAATGTGGATATGGCATACATTGCTGTACCTACTCCAATGTCAGACACCGATGGTTCATGTGATCTTTCGATTGTAAAATCAATCTTAGATGAATTACCAAATGGATTTACGGCAGTGATAAAAAGTACTGTTGTTCCGGGTACAACTCAAAAGTTTCATGAAGAATACCCCCATCTTAAAATTGCATATTCTCCTGAGTTTCTAGTTGAAAGACGTCATTTAGAAGATTTTGGTAATCAAGATATTCTAGTCTGCGGAACGCATCATGAAGATGTTGCTAATCGAGTCTTTGAACAGCACATTGATGCGGGAGTGTTGAAGACAGATCAGACATTTTTTGTTGAACCATCAGTTGCTGAAATGGTAAAATATGCAAAAAATACATTTTATGCTGTAAAGGTGATTTTTGCGAATCAAATGTACGATATATGCATGGGATTAAATGCAGATTGGTATAAGGTAAAAGACATAATTACATCCACTCAAGCTCAACCAATTGGAGATTCTCATCTAGATCCTATTTTTGGATTAAATCGAGGATTTGGAGGAAAATGTCTTCCAAAAGACAGTAATGCTCTCAGAGTATTAGCTGAGGAATTAGGAGTGAAATATGATTGGATGGAGGCCATTCAATCAGATAATTATCGATTAAGAAATATCTTGACGGGTAAACCCTCAGATGTAGAGACTAAGGATGACTGACGTTTTCTCGACGCTAGATTGATGTGAGGGCAGGCTAGGTGAGGGGTATGCTGCCAGACACGCTGCACACCCTCCCACAGAACGAAAGGTTTGCTTATGCAAAACTACTTGCATTCATTGCAAAGATAGATAATGATGTTACAGTCGATGAAATGGCCATGTTTGAACAGCGAATGGGAACTGCATTATTATCTCCAAATCAAAGGGCTGCTATTCGTGATTATCTTCAAAATCCACCTACACTTTCTGAATGTCTTGAAGACCTAAAAATTAGTTCTGATGGTAAAGCAGGAAAATTGGCATTGCGTGATGCAATAATGATGTCTGCTGCTGATGGAACCGTAGACGAAGATGAATTTGAAGTCCTTCTAAAAATTGCGACTGGGTTAGGAATGGAAGAATCCGTAGTTGATGATTTACTTGATTGGGTTATGGATGGATACGATTGGATGGATCGCGGAATAAAGATCCTCGATGCTTCGTGAGGGGACCAAGTGTTACCTGACGCCATTGATTTTCTAGAAGATGAAGATCGAGAAGGGTATGTTCGAATCTTAATTGCCATGGCTGGAGCAGATGGTACGTTGGTCAGAGAAGAAACTGCTGCAATAGAGGCTGCAATGGGAAGGGCATTGATTCCTCCTGGGAAAAGAGATTTGTTAAGACAAGAATTGAAGGCGAAATTAGAGATTAAAAATGTAGTCATTGGAATGAGTAATGTTGCAATTAGATTAGCATTACGCGACGCAACAATTGTAGGAGCGTGTGATGGTGAATTTCAAGAAGAGGAAATTGAATTTCTTCTAGAATTAGCAAAACACTGTGATTTGGGAGAAAAAGATCTGAACAGGATTTTCAAATGGGTTGATCATGGATGGACATGGCTACAGGAATCAAGAGAATGGTTAAATTTAGAAATTGAGACTGATGAAAACAATATAGATGATGATAGTGAATGAATTATTAATTTAAAATTCGGCTAATAACAACAGATGTATTTTGATGACAAATCATGAATGAATAGGAGGATGGTTCATAGAGGTGAACGGTCTTCGATAGGCTACGCGCGATGTATCGTTCGGAGGCGAAGACTGAGAATGGGTGTTCATCCGAAGATCGGAATCACGGGACTTCCTCGCAGCGGTAAGTCCGCTGTGATGCAAAAAGTCGTTGAAATGTTAGTTAACGAAAGAACTGGTGAACTTAGAGCTCGTGGAGAAAGTACAGCTGATGTTCTAATCATCGCTGGAATGAGAACTGAGCCAGTAATCGAAGACGGAGAAAGAAAGGGGTATCGTTGCATAGATCTTGTTACTCAAGATGAGGCAATTATGGCGCACAAAGATATTGATTCAAGAAATAGAGTATTTGGATTTGGAATTGACACGGACACAATGAATACGGTTGCAATTCCAGCGATACAACATGCAATGGACAAGGCAGAAGTAATAGTCATCGATGAAATCGGAAAATTTAGTGTTGAATCTGAAGAATTTGTCAAAATTGTAAGAGCTGCATTAGAACTAGACAAGCCTACAGTAATGACTCTCGCAAAAAAATCACGCCATCCTTTACTTCAGGACATTAGGCGACGTGATGATGCTCGAATTCTTGAGGTCACGCCAGTTAATCGTGCTCTTCTTCCTTACAAAATTCACAAATTAATGCGTGAGACCTTTTGACCTCCGTTCATTTCATGCACGTAATCGGTATGTGGAGCCATGGAACCGCCTGCAAAGACTGTCGAGCGATTGGTTTGGCTGGTAGCAACTGTTACTGCATTTGGTGGTGGAAACTTACTCCTTAATCTTCCAGAATGTGATGCTAATACGATTTGTTCTTATCATGAAATGTTTGATTGGAAACTTGGTATTGGGTTGTTATCTATTTCGTTAATTGGAATTATATTGGGGATACAAGCCATAATAGCAAGAAATACAAATCAGATAATTTGGATTACAATATTATTTGATAATCGAACAGAAAAAGAAGTAATTCAAGAGGTAACGATCGAGGACGATATAACCGATATATCAGATGGATGGGCAAAACTAGAAGAGAAGCATCTTACAAATCGATTAGAAGAAGAATAATGGAGCACAGGAGGGGATTCGAACCCCTGTAAAATGGATTTGCAGTCCATCGCGTAACCGGGCTTTGCTACCTGTGCGTCAAACAAGCGTACATTCAGTTCTATATGAAAACGACGAGGAATAGAATTCGACAAGATTAGGAAAAAACGGCGAGAAGTCTATCAATAAAGTATACTCAGAAGAGTATATGCACCCGTTATTTGAAATGGATCAATACCTAATTCAAGAGAAATTTTGGAAGTTTTTCGGAGGTAAATTTTGGTTCAAAGATATGGAGGGGAATATTGTTGCCTATTGTAAACAAAAGGCATTCAAATTGAAAGAAGATATTACCTTATTTTCTGATGAATCGTGCACTACAGCACTTCTCAATATTAAAGCAAGGAATGTTATAGATTTTTCAGCGACATACGATATCATAGATGTTGCATCAGGACAAATCCTAGGATCTGCACAAAGAAAGGGATTGAAATCTATTTTGAAAGATACTTGGAAATTATTGGACGTAAATGGGAATCAATATGGAGAGATGATTGAAGACAGTAATGCACTGATTAGACGGTTCGTTCCATTCGGTAAATGGATACCTGCACGATACCATATGGAAATTCCTGGAACTGCAGAAATTACATTGAATCAATTATTTAATCCATTTATTAGACGCACTGTTGTGACCATTCCGCAGGGTCATCAAATTGATCGACGAGTTTTGGCTGGAATCGCATTACTAAACGCGGCCATTGAAGGAAGGCAATCCTCATAATTTGTTTTTACATATCCATTGCCTTCATATGAGACCCGGTCAGTGACATATCCATGGGGGCGGAAAACTTGGTAGGTCAGTTCCACATCCAAGATTTTCTAGATAAGATTGCTGACCTCGATTTAGACCCTCGAATTCAATCTTGGTATACAGTCGATGTAACAGCAATGTTGGGTGAGACTAATATTATTCATCATGAAATAAATGATGAAACAGGATGTTCTCTGATTTTTCTCTCAAAAAGTATCATCCACTTCTGTCCCAATAGTAGAAAGATGCAACATTATCCAAAGCATTTGGTTCATTGTTTTGTAGATCATAATGATAAAATTCAACAATCAACAGAAAATAATCGTGTCTATTCTGCTGAAATCTTTTCCATTTCTCCATCTAATGAACATCTCAACTGGGCAGTACATACAAATTCGGAAACAGATATTCCGAGACTACAAGCAAAAACTGCTCGTTGGATCAAATATCTCAATACATGAATTCTTCGTGTTATTCATGAACCTACGGCTAAAGCGAGTACTATGGACGCTTACATTACAGGGTTGAATGCAAGATCAATTCTTGATTCTCGTGGAAATCCAACTGTAGAAGTTGATTGTTTCGTAAATGGTGCATTGGCTGGTAGGGCTGCAGTTCCATCAGGTGCGAGTACAGGTAGTCATGAAGCTGTAGAACTTCGTGATGGAGGTAAACGTTGGATGGGAAAGGGCGTTGATAATGCGGTACAAAATGTCATTGAAACAATTCAAGATGCGTTGGTAGGATTACGAGTTGATGATCAAACAACCATTGATCAATGTATTTTAGATCTTGACGATTCTCAGAATAAAGCAAAAATTGGAGCTAATGCAACATTAGGAGCATCTATGGCTTGCCTTCATGCTGGGGCAAATGTACACTCTCAACCACTTTGGAGATATATTGGTGGGTTGTCTGGAGGTTGCCTACCAGTTCCTTTGATGAATATTCTGAATGGTGGGGCTCATGCGGCAAGTGATGTCGATGTGCAAGAATTCATGGTTGTACCTCATGGGTTTGATAGTTTTCCTGAAGCTCTAAGAGCAGGTGTAGAAACCTATCATTCATTAAAATCTGTTCTCAAGGAACAAGGACTACTAGGTGGAATAGGTGATGAGGGTGGCTTTGCTCCAAATCTTCCATCAAACGAAATCGGACTTAGTTTGTTATCTGAAGCCATTGAACGTGCTGGCTATTCGCCTGGGGACGAATTAGGAATTGCATTAGATGTCGCTGCCCAAGAATTTCTTCATGATGATGGATACCATATTGATGGTGAAGTCCTTAGTGGAGAAAATTTAGTTGAAACCTATGCAAGGTGGGCTGATGAACATCCAATAATTTCTATTGAAGATCCATTTGGTGAAGATGACTGGAGTTCATGGTCATCATTAACTAGAGAAATTGGAGATAGAGTTCAAATTGTGGGCGATGATCTATTTGTAACTAATGTTAATCGATTAAGTGATGGTATTGAACGGAGATCTGCTAATGCTATTCTAATCAAACCAAATCAAATAGGAACAATAACTGAAACTCTTGAATGCATAGAAATGGCAAAAAGTAATGGATTTGGTACAATCATGAGCCATCGCTCTGGGGAAACTAGTGACGATACAATTGCAGATTTAGCGGTTGGTGCGAGAACTGGGCAAATAAAAACGGGAGCGCCTGCTCGATCAGATAGAACCTCAAAATACAATCAATTACTTCGAATTTCAGAAACGTGTGGAGAATTTCTTCCCCCATTCTAATCAAAAATCACATTAGCCATGATTTGAGACGTTTGATTCCTTCAATAATTTGGCTTTCATCAGTTGCATATGATACTCGAACATGCCCCTCTCCTCCTTGAATTAAGGAGCCTGGAATTAATTGAACTCGCGCTTCAGATAATGCTTTATCTGCAAATTCAATAGCATTCATTCCGGTTCCAGATACATCAATAAAAGCGTAAAATGCACCCTCTGGAGAACGAAGGTTCAATCCAGGAATCGTTTCTATCGCTTCACACAATATTGCTCTTCTTTTGAGATATTGTTCACAAAATTCATTCACAGATTCATCTTGTTCTAAGGCAACTTCTGCTGCAGGCATCAAGAATGTGGGAACATGAGAGTTTGCATTTGCCTGACATGCAAATGCAGCACTCATTGCATTTTCTGGTCCTGTTAATACTCCGAGTCTCCATCCAGTCATTGCAAAGGATTTAGAAAAACCAGTTACCACTAGCGTTCTATCTTTGCCGCCTTCTAATGAGGCAGGCGAAACGTGAGGCCATTCGCTCCAAACTAGACGTGCATAAATCTCATCGCTAATGATCCAAAGGTCGTGTTCAACGGCTAAATCAACAATCGATTGGATTTCTTCAGGAGTATAAACTGCTCCTGTTGGATTATTGGGGGAATTAATGAGTATACAGCGAGTTTTCGAGGTGATTGAATTTCTCATATTTTCTAAATCAGGATGAAAGTTTTCATCTGTTGCAGTAAATACGGGTTTGATTCCTAATAATGCTGCTTGGCCATCATATGTTGGCCATGCTGGTGAAGGAACAAGCATCTCATCACCTGATTCCATAGTTACCATCATGGCATAAAGCAAGGCCTGTTTTGCACCAGGGGTAACCATTACTGATTCTGGAGTTGAGGTTAAATTCCATAAGCGATTAAGTTGTTCAGATATTTTCGTACAAAGTTCGATTGAACCAGGTCCTCTAGTGTAGTGAGTTTCCCCTCTTTCAAGGGATGCGATAGCTGCATCAACGACTGGTCGAGGCGTATCAAAACCTGGCTCGCCAACTGTCCATCTAACAACATCTTCAGGAGGTCTGATCAGGTAAGGAGCGAAGCCTACACCGAGCCCATTAAACCGTGATGGGACTGATGGCATGTAAGCGCCACACACAGGTCCTTTATGTCTTTACTCCGTCATTCTGGAAGAAAAACATCGAAGCGAAACTTTGACTGCTCGTCGGGAACTCGAAGGGGTTGGGGAGATACATGTCAGAGATACCAAGTGAACTTAGATACACGAAAGAACATGAATGGATACGCATAGATGGAGATAATGTAATTGTTGGAATTACCGATTATGCTCAAAATGCATTGACTGATGTAGTCTGGGTAGAGATTGATCAGGGCCTAGAAGGTACCGAGGTAGCAGAAATGGAATCGTTCTGTTCCGTGGAATCTGTAAAATCAGTTAGCGAAATTTATTCGCCCGTATCTGGAACTATTTTAGAATTCAACATGTCATTGGAAGATGCTCCGGAACTACTCAATCAATCTCCATATCAAGATGGTTGGATTGCAAAAATCAAACCTCATAATTTAGATGATCTCAATAATCTACTGGATGCTGAAGCATATTCTAACGTTGTTGGAGAGTGATTTATTACGTGGAGGATGATTCTTCTCCACCGATTTCGATTTATGTTGATGGATCGTGTATTGAAAACAGAAATGTAGGGCCAGATACAGCGGCAGGTTGGGGTTTTCTTGTTGTTTCTGGTGATAGAGGATTGGGAAAAGGAACTGGAGACGTCCTCTATGAAGAGGCAGGTAAAGTAGTAACTAACAGAGACAAAGATGGATGGATTGGTGCTGAAGTAGGCTCTAATAATACTGCAGAATTATCTGCTATGATTCATGCTCTACGGTGGGTGATTACTCAATGCCCGAACACATCAATCACCATTAGAGGTGATTCCATGTATGCACTCAAAATTACGGATGGTTCTTGGAAAGCAAAAGAAAACAAATTATTAGCAAATAATGCACAAGAAATTTGGAAAGAAACAGAAAAATTGGTCGATATTAAATTAGCTCATATCAAAGCCCATACTGGGCATAGATGGAATGAAAGAGCGGATCACTTGGCGTTCAGAGTTCAATCCAATCAAGTAGCAATTCCTCTCCAATTTTGGAAGCCTGGACAAAGATAGTCATTCTTCCTCATCAGATAGACCGCTAACAAAAACTAGTCTAGCATACATTGCCATTAACAACATCAACATTCCAGATACTGTCAAAATCAAGGATGTTGGCTCTGCAAATAATGATTGAAGCATCGAGTTTCCAATTAACCAAGATAACATCAATGTTGCAATACTAGCAAGTAATAGTCTAGAGATTGATTGATGTGGTTTGGACCAAAGATTGAGCGCTGGAATTATTCCATGGAATCCAAAAGTTCTTGCAAACCATGCTCTATAAAGTAGTGTAAGGCCAATTAATCCCAACACCCCCCTAGTAAAATCTACATCTTTCCATGGCCCAGCGAATCCAACACCAAAAGAAAGTGTATTGAGAACAAAAATTAACCCAATTAGCACTTCAAAACGAACATCTAACGGTTCTAATTGGTGCTCTCCCATATGCTTTGGAAGGTGTATTGATTCATGATTTCTACTATTATGTTTGTTTTTATAGGGTGACACCCCTATACCCCGGGTGCCACGGTAATGAATGAAAATGGAGTACAAATACATATTATCGGAGCAGGTGGAATAGGATCTAATTTGATTGCATTGTTGCTACCTTCATTAAGAAACGGAATTGTATCTGAACAATTAGGCGGCATAACATTCCATCTACACGATGCAGATATTGTAGAAGAAAAAAACCTAGTTCATCAGCGATTTTCAGATGCGAATATTGGAGTAGCCAAAGTAGATGCTTTAGTTCAACAATTTGATTTGATACATCCTAGTGTACGTGTAATTGGTCATTCAATTAATCTTAGAACTGCTGAACCTCTTGGAAATGCGGATATCGTGATTGTAGCTGTAGATAGGCCAGAACCTCGCAGAATTGTTCATTCTCTAGAAAATGTAGAATGGTATGATTTGAGATGTGGACTTGATTCCTGTCTTGTGATTACACATGAAACCCATTCTGATGATATTGAAAGATTAACTCCTACGCATAAGCCTGCTAGTTGTCAACCAGATGGTGTAATTGAAAGTGGCAATATTCAATTCGGTTCTGCATTAGCAGGCACATTTGGAGCAAATATAGTTCTAAGGTCACTCATGAACAGAATAAGTAGTAATTCGAATATCCCTGGTCCTATTTGTTTCTCAATGAACTTAGGGATGATTCCAGTTTTCATGCAATCAAAAAATACAATTCCATTCAAACAACAGCCTACAAAACGACTAACTGAACAATGGTCGAAAAATGAAGACAAACAATTACTTGAACAGGCAGAAAGGGGATTAACTTTGGAAAGGGTTGCAAGTCATCATCAGAGATCTCCAGGAGCAATTTGGCATAGGCTTCTAAAAATTACAGGAATAAGAAAACCGTTAGATTCAGAGGTAGGTGAGTAAAATGGAGATATCTTCAAATTCAGTGGTAGAAATGTGTGAGAAAATTCAAAATGGAAATGCTAATGATGATGAAATAAAACAAATTCTTGTCGAGCTTGGAAATCAAAAAAGATGGGCTGAAATGTGGAAAATAAGTCATGCTCTTAGAGTAGAAATTAGTTGGATTCAGGACGCGAACAATGATGTTTGGGTCGATATTGGAACTGCTGGTGAGGTCACGTTAAATCCACCAATAGGCGCTCAACTGCCCTTTCAATTATGGGTTCATACTCATCCATGGAATGCATATTGGAGTATTACCGATCTTGGAACATTAGCAACATTCTGTGGCATGATTCAAGAAGCATTGGTTTTGGGGCATGATCATAGCAAGCATACAGTATGTAATCTACCATTTGGTCATTCATTAGATGAGGGTGTAGAACCTCTTTCAACTTGGACGGATGAACCATGTATTCCTTATGAGGTATCAAAATGAAAATTCGAATTCCTGATGATGATGAACGGAAAGACATTCGTAACATGATCGTGAGAAGCGATATTGGAATTGGTTTGAAGAAGTGGCTAAAAATACAAATGGATATTGAGGCCGATGATGCATTAATGGATGCATTGATGATGTATTTCGAAGCATGTAAATTAGCTGGACTAGAATTTGTAGATATTGAAGAGGCGATCAAATCGCATAATAAATGGCAAAATGATTCAATGTAGTTTGAAACTTAGTATATATATTCCCTAGAAAGATAAGAAATAGGGTAACAAACTTTGAACAATTGTGGAAAACGAGTTTCCGGTTGAGATCGAACGGAAATTTAGAGTTCTTTGTATTCCAATAAACCTGCAACATAATACTCATCTTAGACAATGGTATATTCCTTCATCAATGATTGAATATAACACTAAAATTACCCTAAATAAATTAGAATTGGTTTCTG
>PADI01000005.1 GCA_002702985.1 Methanobacteriota archaeon | reverse complement strand
GGTACTATTTTCATGGCAAAAATCGCTGAAAATCTGAGAATTCTGCTTCACTCCTTAACGGAATGGTCTACGTTAGCCAATCTTGGAAATATCCCCTTCATACCTCCTCATAATTGTCAACCAGGAACTTGTAATTGTAGATGGGGAAGTTGGCAGTACATTGGAAAATTCTATGATCATTTAGAAACGACTCAGAATGATAAGGACACTATTTTGAAATGGATATCGCACACAAGAAAACTCGATGATTACTTAGAATATGAAGATTTGATAGAACACAAATCCTATTTGAAAAGACAATTATTCAGATTTGAAAAGGATTTTGAAGATAGGCTGAGAAAATGGTTGACTGGACCTAAAGCGTTACAAGAAAAATTTTGGACAATTGTCGATAACTATCTCATACATCTAATTAATCTAAGAGAGACTAGAAAATCAAGCCCCCCTGGAGTCGGTCAAAATATTTCCAGATACAACAGTGAGGAAATTAATGAGGTTGAAAACCACTCTAAATCATCCAAAATTAGACCATTGATTTCTGTTGAAAATTTATTCATCAATGGCCAAAATAGGAAAAGATTGTGTTATGATTTGGATGAAATTGAATCGAATGAGAGTATTGAGATAAATTGGGAATCCGTTGAATTACCTCTTTACGATATAGACGCATCTTCAGTTGTTATGGATTCGTATACTGAGATAGAGATTGATGGTGTCCAATATCTTCAAAACAAAGCAGGAATTTTTCCATTTTGCATTTTACTGGAAGAAGATATGGTGTACAAATCAAAACAAATGTTCCTAGAACCAGAATATGCGCATACATCTTCAGGTGATAATTTTCATATTCTATGCTTTGGAAGTGGAAGTTTGCGAAGTGTCAAGAGATTAGTAGAAAAGTATGCTACAAACCCAGATATCACTCCAGAGATTATAGTTCAGAAGAACCAACAATCTCCTTCTCCCAACTCTGGAGACCCCCTATATCTGTCATATCACTCAGAATCTGTATTTCTATTTGAAAACCTTATCCGAAACGAAAAACCGTTGGAATTTGGAGACCCCCCCCAACTGAAACTTTCAGAACATTCGAGTTGCAATTTATCTGGTATAAGGCATGAACCAAGGTCAAATATATTTCACAAATTTGCTGGCCCCCCAACTGTATTATTCACAGCAGCTTCAGGATACAAAAAATCAGGTCAGCAGCAGCAACTTAACTTAGGAAATGATACGTTTAAAACAATTCAACCAATAATAAATACAAATACCAATCAATCCGAAGATTTGGAAATAAGTTATGAATTAAGACAGATAAAAAAACAAGAGATGAAGCATCAACCCGCACTATCACGAAACCAGTACGGAGAAATCAGTACTTCACCATCACAGAATAGTAACGTTGTAAATTTGAATAGTTACCTTTCCAAACATGTTGATGCAAAGAGGGGAATACAAACTCTGGCTGAAGAACACAGCGGACGCGTATTTCTTAACGAAGAATCCTCTTTGCCGAAAATTGTAGGTTCAGAAAATATTTTTCCTAATAACTCACCTAATAGACAACTATGGGAAAATAAAGTTCAGGACTCAATCCCTAGTTCAAACATTGACGAACTTACAGCAGCAATAAATGCCATGGAACTACCATCAAGTTTGAGAAAAATAATTCTAAAGGAAATAGAAAGTAAACTATCTCCAGACAACCTCCCAAATAATGGATTAGCTGGTCTTTCCAGCCTGGAAAATGCAGACGTTATAATATCCAATGATTTGGTAGAAGAACACTTAGATTCTATAGATCCAGAGAGGTATTTCACTCAAATAAGTACGGAATTAAATCAAATGGATACCCAAAATAGATCGAAATACATACCTTCCATTTTAAGGAAGTCACCACCACCAAAAACTTCCGAAGAAGCAGAAATAAAGCTTAACTTACTCAAGGAATCTGGCCAATACTCTTCTAAGTTAATTGACAAGACATTGGAGCCCCTTATATCTGGTAAGCCCTGGAATAATTTTCCAGATAATCGGACCCTTTCCCTGATAATGCAAGAAGGCTCTAGTGAATTTCACGAACAAAATAAAGATAATTTAGCATGGTTAAGATTCTATTCTGAGATTCTAAAGTGTATAGAAAATTGTGACCCTGACCGACTAAGTGAACTACACCCAAGTGACTTCCACCAAGGGATACAGGTAGGCACTATTTGGGTTAGGATTTCAAAAGATATTAATCATCAGACATTCGCAAGATGGGATAATTTCACAACTGCAATGCGTTTAATCTCAGTTTGTAGAAGTAAATACGAAAATCAGCAAACTCATCAAAACGCAATAACAGCAATTAATAGGAGATTTACTGAAATTAGTCAAAGTTTACGATTTATCATACAATTGGAAGAGGAATAATTATGGAAAATGAATCTACCAACTCTCCATCTCGGAAAATTCTGTTTAGAGCAGATTGGTTAATTGAGGCATGTTCGGGATATGGTCAGGTAACCTGGCAGGAAATTCGAAAATGGGCTAAATCAGATAGTTTATGGACAGACGAGAACGACTCTCCATGTCAAAATAATCCCATAGATGTAAACCTAAGATGGCGAGTATTGAATCCCAGTTTGAAACTCTTAGAGTCATTAGGCTACATAGATGTAATCTGGCGGGAACGTGTTGCTACTACACCTATATCTTGGGTTAGAACTTGTTGGGAAGAACTGGGAAAAAATGAGTGGTTACTTTGTGGGGTAAGGTGTGAAAATTTTGTCGATGACTTAGAATCGAATATTAGTTTAGATAGAGAGGAAATATTCGTTAAGGGAATTAAAGATAAAACGATTTATGATAAACTCAAAGAGCACAAAAGAAGTTTACAAATCAAACTTCCAGATAGGATTACAACTATCGGAGAAATACCACCTGATTTCCCCAGCAGTGCCAAACAAAATGGCACCAATGAGTTCCCATATTCTTGGGAAATTTGTAAATCACTAGCTCCTGCAACAGATTTAGTAAAAAAAATAGAAAGAGATTCCCAGCAAACGAATATTAGCAATAATCTTCTCAATGATATGAACTGGCTTAGACCGAAAAAGAATACTTTCTTTGGTGGTAAACCACCAGATGAATTCTATAACTACGACTTATGTTTATCATCTCATACTCTAGAGAAACAAGGTCATTCAAGTGTATATGAAGCAATTCGTTTGGTGAATTCGAATACAACTCCTGGTTTCTCTTCTATCTCAAAGTACAGATTAACATCCGAAGAAAAAACTTGGATTTCCTACTATTTATTATCCAAAAACATTCGAACACTTGAATTTATAGTTGAAGAAAATTCAGTCTTGCATCCAATAGAATTAGAATTACCTACAATTATTAGGCGTTTACTTTCTCTTTGTTCAGGTAGACCACAAGAGGTTGTTTGGCTAAACCGTAATAGATTTGTGAAATATGAAAATGTTAGTGCTTTAATTGCTCTAGAGGTTGCGAAAATCTTGAATGTAGAATTGATATGTGGATAAAGTGATAATATGGCAATAATCGACCCAATTGGAATACAGGAAAATATTGCTGAGCAACTTTTGCTTTACTATGACACCTCATTTAGCATGAGCGGGAAAGGTCTCAATGAGGAAAGAAATGATTTGTTAAGAGCATATGGAAATATGCTTCAAGAACCTCACGTTGAGATGCTACTCGATTATGAGAAGTGCGACGTCAGACCAGGTATTGGAGGTAATTTAAGTCAAAAATTGATTGAAGATCTGAATTTTTCAGAAGATGAGGCACAATTCTGTTCTGAAATATTAGGAAACGGACTTTTTGCAGGATGGGAAGATGATTGGCAATTGTATTCCCATCAATGGGAGATGACAAAGTCGGTATTGCAAGATATACCCTCGGTCATAACTTCCGGAACGGGGTCGGGAAAAACGGAATCATTTTTACTCCCAATTTTAATTTCTTTATTGAAGGAATCACGAAATTGGAATCGAGCTCCTGGCCCAAATAATCATCCATGGTGGAGAGAAAGAAGACCACAATATCAACCACAAAGGGATTCTAATGCAGAAATCTCCTCTGGAAGACAACCCGGAATTCGTGCTTTAGTTCTATACCCCATGAATGCTCTTGTTGAAGACCAACTAGGAAGATTAAGGAACGCTCTAGACTCCCCAGAAGTTGAAAATCTGTTCAATAATGAAGGCAACAGAATATACTTTGGAAGATATATTGGAGCAACCCCCTTGGCCGGTAATTCATTTGATGAAGATGTTGTTAATAGACAACAAAAGCAACTTGCAGGAGAAATGATAGAGATAGAAAATTCTCAAAATGCAGTTCAGCAAACAGGTTTGCCAACGGAAATGTTTGCGAGAATTGATGGATCCGAAATGCGTTCTCGTTGGGATATGCAGCAAACAGCTCCTGATTTGATGATAACGAACATATCAATGCTAGCAATAATGCTAATGCGCGAACAAGAACAAGAAATTTTCGAACAAACCAGAGAATATTTAGAAAAAACTCCTGATGCAAAATTCCATCTTGTGATTGACGAACTTCACCTTTCAAGAGGCTCATCAGGTACAGAAATAGCACATTTGATTAGGCTATTATTAGACAGATTAGGACTTTCGCCGACAGACCCCAGACTCCGAATTATTGCCTCAAGTGCATCGTTAGAAGGTGAAGAAGGTGGTAACTATCTACAGGAATTTTTTGCAAGAGATAACGCAGATTTCAAAATAATACCCGGAGCTCCAGAGAAAATTGAGGGGCAGAATCCTTTGAATCCAAGCGAGGGAAATATCGTTATAGAAGATATTCCAAATTTACCTCCTGAACCATTTATCCAAAGAGTAGACGATATAGAAAATGGAATGCGGGGACCTCAAATCTCCTGGCAAGAACATTGTGCCCAATTAATATCCAATGGGAAAACAACTGACTTGAAAGAGGCCTTCGATTTTGCAAAAATAGGTCCCCGAATAATTGATGCTGCAAGAAATAGTAGAGATAAAATCAATGAAATCGAGGGTTGGGAAGGAGGACAACCCGTAGCCCCAATATCTGATTTAGCTAAGTCTCTATTTGGTTCTAGTTCCAAAGAAAATATCAAGGCATTCAGAGGCCTAATGATTGCTATGGTAGAATCCGAAATAAAACTTCGTTGTAGAACACATATTCTTTTGAGAAATCCTACTGGACTGGCGTCCACACCGGAGATTGGTGCTCGCCCTGTTGGAGATTTAACACAGGTCGGGAAAACACATGTAAGTCCGGATTACACTTCAGTTGAATGGTCAGAGGATGATGAGAAACTTCTCAAATCAAAAATCAAAAATGGTTTAGAGGAGAGCATAGCAAGGAATCAAGTGCTTTGGGAAAATCATCGCAGAAGATTAGTTGAATTACTGTATTGTCAATACTGTGGAACTATGTTCTATTCAGGATTTAGGGGCTCAGAGCCAGCTCCAAACCAAATTGAAGTCTTAGATAGCGATCCTAAGTTACACGGTTTACCTGATGATCAGATTAAACAGAGGATAGAAGAACGTTCTTTTTCAGAACTTGTTGTATTTTGGCCACTAGCTGATCAATTATGGTCTGACGCCAGTAAAGGAACGATAAACCAATTTCGGCTAGATAGAAGAGACACAAATAGTTCTACATTTAGATGGTATCCCGCTACAATTAATCCTGATACATGCGTTATAACTAGATATCTTCCTTCACAAGATTTTACTCAATTGCCTAATGATTGTGTCAAAGGATTAGTTTGGCATCCAACTAGTAGAAATTTAGGATCTGATGTAAGTTCTTTACTCAGTGGTTTGCCTGTTTGTTGTCCTCATTGTGACGCAAGGGGTAGCAGATACGGTCTTATGAGTCCCGTAAGGGCATTCAGACCTGGTGTTGCGGAGTCTTCTCAAGTAATTGCAAGAAGAATCCTCCACAATCTCCGATTGGATGATATTAAGAGTACTTTGGTATCATTTTCAGACACTAGAAGAGGGGCCTCCGATCTCGCCTATAGAATTACTAGCAGGCAGTATTCAGAATTACTTAGGGAAATATCAATTCAATCATTGCGTGAATTAGCGATATTTGAACCTCTATTGCTCGATTGTCTGATTGAAGGCAAAGAATTCCCCGAAGAATTGGAACAATTCGCAAGTAAATATAATTTGAAGGATGAAATGAATGCATTACTTGCGTTAGCTCAGCAACCTATTGGATTACACACTGCAATGGATGAATTAATTGAAGAAAATAAACAAACTAAGGAAAATATCCTCAAAAGGAGAAAAGGAGAACAAAATGAAAGGACGATTCGCTTGTCATCACTAATTTCTGGACTTCAAGGACATTCTGAAACGATTCTTTCTAAGAATCAAGGTATGTTATTTAGCAAATTACTTTCACATGGTTTTAATCCCGCAGGAATAGAGCAAAAAAACACAACTAAATCCCCAACAGATGACTACATTTGTTTCCTTCAGAAATATACGGTTGGTACGGGTCAAAATCTAACCACTAAACGATGGACAGAAGCAATAGATTGGGGCTCACCTGGATATGAGTTTAAATCAAACAATCTATCTATAGATGAGAAGGCAAAAATAAATAATTTAAGGGCAGACATGATTACCCAGTTGCAAAATGAATTCTTGGATAATTTTGCCTCTGGTTCAAGTACACTGGAGGATTTAGGGCTCGGTAATTTTGCAATAAATAGCAATAATCTCCAACAAATAAATTCATTACGGGAAAAATATAATCTTAGTAATATATCAAATGAAAAATTAAGAGATATTTCAGAATCTTCAATTCGGATAATTTTGGAGAGATATAGATATACTCCAAAACTTCATTCTACAGACGACAATGTCGATACTATTGATGGTAGACAATATTGGAGGGGTAAAATAACAAATTATCTACGAGAAGTCTCAGAAAGAAATGGTATAATTTACGAAGATTTACTCGCTGCTATTGAGGAAATAATCAGTGTTGTTGAAGCCCATACAGGTTTTGTAATCCGAGAACATGTTTGCATTAGAATAACTGATGAAAACAGTCCAATATGGATTTGTGACAGATGTGGAAAAAATCATACACATAGTTCAGGAGGTATTTGTGTAAGATGTTATAACAATTTGACCGATAAACCGAACTCAAAAATGAAACATTTGAACAAGAGAAATTTAGTATTCAAATCTATAGAAGAAAACTCACCTGTAAAGAAGCTCTTATCTCTAGAATTGACAGGACAAACCTCTAATCAAAAATCTAGACAGAGGAAATTCAAGGGATTATTTTTACCGGATGAGAATGAATTACCTGAATCAATAGATTTACTCAGTGTCACCACAACAATGGAAGTAGGCGTTGATATTGGTAATCTAACTGCCGTACATCTGGCAAATATGCCTCCAGCGCGATATAACTACCAACAAAGAGTAGGTAGAGCTGGAAGAAGGGGTCAAATTCACTCGATAGCGATTGCTTTCTGCAGAGATTCTAGTCATGATACACACCACTTCCACAACCCCATGGAAATGCTTGCATCCCCCTCTCCAATACCAAGATTGACAATGAACCGTTTAACAATCATGGAAAGGATGATTTCGAAAGAAGTCCTATATCGGGCATTTAGGGCATGTGATATTGGTTACGATCACAGGCCAAGACCCTCTGATACTCACGGAGAGTTTGGAAAACGGGACGATTGGGTACACGATTTAAACGGAAGAAGAACTAATGTAATCGATTGGATTAATGACAATAAATCTGAAATTGAGAAAATAACCGAATTATTCAATAGATTTACCGAAATTTCTACTCCTTCTAAGGAAATAGCTCAGAAAATCCATAGAGAGTTACCGGATAAATTAGATACAGCGGCACAAAGACCTGGAGGGCCCGAGGGCCTAGCTCAAAGTCTTGCAGAATTAGGTGTTTTACCTATGTTTGGAATGCCAACAAATGTAAGGAATCTTGTTTACAAGACAAATTCACGAAATCCATTTGATAAGATAGACAGGGGTCTTGGTCAAGCGATAAGTGAATTCGCTCCTTTATCTAGGATTAGAAATGAGCATGTTTTGTATGAATCAAGAGGAATATCTGGATCTATAACTAAAAATCCCAGGACAAGATATTACCAACCAACAGGAGAGCCATATACAAGGAGTAATCACGCCGTATTTTGCAATAATTGTGATATCTTAGTTTCAATGTCAAATATTGGTGATGATATCAATGATATCGAATGTCCAGTTTGTGGTGACCTGAAAGAGGCTGCGGGAGAAAGTATGCCTGACTTACAATTCATAGCACCTGCTTCATTTGTAACAGACCCACGTGGAATAGGGCGTGGAGATGGATTCCGAGATCGATTTGGGGAGGAAAACTCTCGAATTTCAGCAAGGTCTGGTTTGTTTCATGAGGGAGAAAGTGGAAAAATATACAATCATAGTGGGAAAAATTTGATTTCAGAATTTCACGAATCCGGTGAAGTTTTCAGAATGAATTTAGGTCCCGGGCAAAGAGGATATAAGCTAATACCAAATCAAGACTGGTTTCAAACACCAATGGATAATTTATGGCTAATTGATGAAAGTCTCGACGAATCGGATAATCGAGAACATAACTGGGGACTAATGGCTCCAAGAATAACTGAGGTAATCAGAATTAGGCCAATGGAAACACCTAGAGGTCTTGTTTTGGACCCCCGTCTTCCAGGCGAAGAAAGAAATGGAGAAGATACATCAAGGGTTAGGGGTGCAATAATTTCGGCATCTGCCTTAATTCAGAGGGTTTTCGCAGATTATCTGGATATCGATCCTGGTGAGCTAGCTATTGGCCATCTCAGACGTGTTGTTCTAGCCGATGGAACCAATGGTGGAGAAATTATCTTCTATGACGACAATGATAACAGTGGTTCAGGATTTTCCAGCCAACTTGATACTGATCTAATCAAGGTTCTAGAGAGGTCAGTTAACTCTCCTAAGAATACCTATATCGATGCAATCCTTGAACATGGAAGTAAAAGCGACACTCCGTGCCTTACGTCATGTCAAACCTGTCTTCGCTCATATTCTAACACCCGGTACCATGGCCTGTTGGATTGGGTCTCAGCAATGAGTTACATCCGGGTCTTGTTGAACCAAGATTATTCATGCGGTCTAGATGGAGACTTTTCTACTCCTGAGATGAATGAATGGATGAAGATTTCTAAATTGGCTGCAAAACAGGTCAAGGATTCACGTAATCCTCAGGAAGGTTGGGAGCACGTAGAATATGAATTAGGTAAGGATCCTGGAATTTCTACGATTAATTTACTGTGTAATACAGGAGAAGGTGCAACTGGACAAAGGGCTGTTATTTTCATCCATCCTTTGTGGGATCAATGTAATCCAGAAGGGATTTTACGAACGGCTTACGAAAGAGCACTTTCTGAATATGAACAAATAACATTCATTGATACATTCAATGCTCTAAGAAGGCCAACCTGGGCTTGGATGAATCAGCTTACTGGTAATGTGAGATGAAAACCATATGGTCACAAAGATTAATCAGAAAATCTGGGTCACTACTTTGTTAGATTATCTTGCAGGAGGTTGCGCATACCAGCTGTATCTGAATTCCCCTCCCCAAATCGACAATCCAGGTAAACTCATGCCAGGCTACATTGAATCGATTCTCGGTGATGTCTACCATAAATTGTATGATGAAATAAGAAAGGGGGAACACCGCGATAGTGATCTTGTTGATTTGTTAAAAGATAGGGCTGAAAGAAAATATACGGAATATGTAGACTCTGGAAAGATGATGGCAGACCAAAAATTCACCAGCCTCGAATTCATAAACGACACTCACACGAAAGCGAGAAACCTAGAACGTGTACGTGATGAAATTTCACTCCCAAAAAGTAATAGAAAATCGATATCTAGTGGCTTTAGAAAAATGGGTAGAGAGGTTCATATTGATGGTTTTGGAGGAAGAATAACTGGGAAAATTGATGAAGTGAAACTTGAAAATAATCAAGTTGTAATTATTGATGACAAGACCAATATTATACTTCAAGAGGATGGGGAAGTAAAACCAAATTATCGTCTTCAGGTTATTATCTACGCACTCCTGTGGTCCGAAAAGTGGGAGGAAGAAGTTTCTACAATAAAACTCCGGAGTAAAGCAGGCAAAATAATATGGAGTGAACATAAATCGAATTTTAAATCAGAATATACTACAATTAAGAAGAAGATTAACGAGTTAAGTGAACTATTGAATACAGAATCTGCGAACCCAGAGAATTTAGCTACTCCCAGCGGAGATTATTGTAATTTCTGCAATCACAGAATTGACTGTGTACCACATCGTAAGTTGGAAAATAAATTCGATTCGAATAATCCGGGTGTTTTTAGAGGAGAATTAGAGAGAATATTCCCTCTAGGCCCAAATAAATTCAAACTAACCATCAAAATTAATGGTAAGAAAATGCAAACGGAGGTAAACAAGAATTGGTGTGAATTCGATGAATCTGAGAGTTTACCAATTAATGTTAGACTACACGCTTTTTGGCCTCATTCAAAATTTTCTGGAAAACTAAATGCAAGAAATACCTCACACTTTGTCTCAATTGTATGAGGTCTAAATTAGAAGTCAAAGAGAGTCGGCTGGTTATCCGATTTGAGATGATTAGCGGAAGCAAGCCTGTCTAAGGCTCGTTGTAGTCTTCCATCCGAGAATCC
>PADI01000004.1 GCA_002702985.1 Methanobacteriota archaeon | reverse complement strand
CCAATCGTTTCAATCCATAAAGTCGACTTGATTCTTCACCAGTATAAATTAAACAAGTAATTGATGCAGCAGTACCTGCACCTAGAATCATAATTCCAACTAATAAGAAACCGACGTTTTCGGAATTCTCGAAACTGAAATACACTAGTCCAACTACATATGCCAACCAAATATACAGCTTTGTGAATTTTAGAAATTGATTTTCTTTAATCTGTTCTGGAAGATCAAAACGAAGACCCCAGATAATGAAGAAGGCATATGGTACCGATGCCAATAAAAGCATTCCAGCCTCAAATTGTGCTTCAGTATCCGTACCGAATAAAGCATCAGAGCGCCAATAGGTTAAGCCCCCCCAATAGATTAGAGCCATAGTTATGGCACCAAGCGTATTTACCCGCCTAACTGCCATTTTTTCCACTCCGTAATCTTCTATTTAGAGGAATTACTCCTCTTCCCATTCGCCCCAGTCTTCGCCGTCAGAAATAGTAACTGAACCACCCGCGGATTCGATCTTCGCAATTGCTCTGGAAGATGCGTGCTCGACAGTAACATGAATTGAACGATGAACTCTTCCTGAACCGAGAAGTTTGTCAATTCCTTTAGAGGTCAAATCAATTGTATCTTCATCACCCATCAGCATATCTACTTCTGATACATTGATGCTATTATGAACAGTACGTAGACTTGGATCACGGTTGAAACCGTGCATACCCCAGTGACCTGGCATATACTTCAAGCGAGTTAAAAGACGATGCTTGTTCATTCCAGCATTTCCTCTGCCGCCACGCTTTCCAGCACCACGACCTGCCTTCTTGCCTCGTCCATGATAACGGCTACGTCCTCTGAATCGATTTGTTCTTGATGGCATATTTTCACCTCACATCATCCTAGCAGCAAGATCTTCTATTGCCTCACCACGATTACCTAAAGCTCCTCCTACGGAGAATGCTCTCTTGATTCCACCCCATCCTTTACTTCCTCTAGGAGGATGCAATCTGAATACTCGCTTCAATTCTGAAGCATCCTTGATTGCAGCATCTCCAGAAGCTACAGCGGCAGCAAAGGCATCTATACCATCATAATCTGTACAATCTGAAATTGCTGCATCATCTACAGGACGATCACCTGGAAGACGTCCACGTTCACGTATCATTTGAGCAATACTTTCTGAACTAACTGGACCCCATGTAACGAAATCTTTGGCCTTCTGCAGCATTCCAGCATATGTGTCAGATTCAGGAACAATGACTGCATGGTTAACTTTTGTCAAGTTGAGATAGGACATTGTTTCACGAATAGAACGTTCTACTCCTCTATCACTTCGAACACGAATTACCAACCATGCCATTAGGACATCCCTCCTCTAGAGATATGAAGGCGTTCTACATCAGCACGACTAATTCTTGCAAGATTTGCTTGCTTAAGAGCATTGAAAGTAGATCTCGCGAAATTGTATTGTGTTCTAGTTTGGCCCTTACTGCTAGACCAAACATCAGTAATACCTGCCATCTCCAGAATCATTCTTCCAGTTTCACCAATCACCAGACCCTTGCCAGTTGGTGCAGGCATCAATGTAATTCGAGTAGACCCTGCTCTTCCTGTAATTTTCATAGGAACTGAACGACCAGGCCCTCCACCAGATTCCCAAGAACCATTTCCTCTTCGAACTGTAATCATATTCAATTTGGCCTGATTTGTAGCCTTCTGAATAGTAGTGGCTACTTCTTTACCCTTTGAAGTTGCTAAACCAACGACTCCATCTTTGTTTCCTACAACTACCATGACATTGAATCTAGTTCTCTGTCCAGAGTCTGTCATTCTCTGGATTCTACGAGGACGACCAATCATTTCGACAAATAGATTTGGTTGGAAGAAGGCGTCAACAATTTCAGGTTCCCTGATTGGTAGTCTTGAAGCAACTGCTTGTTCAAAAGTAGTGATTTCTCCATTGACAACCATGCGTCCTAATCTGGTACGAGCCCCATTTGTCATCCATTCACGGAGAGTAATACGAGGATCTGGTCCTCGACGACGTTGCCCACCTTGAGTACCATCATCTTCGATATGTCCTAATGCCCAAGCCAAACCTGGTGCTAGAGTTATTGGTTCACTCATGATGATGCCCCCTCTATCTTAGAACGAGTAGATTCTACAGATGATGCCAATGAATCACTAATATGTGCTCCATTTATTCGATCTTCATGAGGAAGTACATCTTCGCTATGAGGAAGCCAAAGGCCTGCATCTATCATACCTTTGAGAGCAGAGAAAACACGATTACCTCGAGTAGAAGCAGCTAATCCTATATCGAGAACTGCTTCATCAATACCTGCAGCTAAAGCTTTCTTTCCTAGAGAAAAACCGGTTAGATATGCCGAAGGAACAGATTTGATGGACGCATCCTTAGGCCATCCATGACTACGAAGTTCTGAACTATTTGTTTGAGCCACAATTTTATCTCCATCTTTTTCGTAATTAACAATTTGAGCTACAATACGAGAATTACTAATGCGAATAACTGCTCGAGGCATTTCACCTCTTAGAAGTTTCAATCTACGTCTGTAGTCTGTCTCGCCTGTGCGCCTTCTCTTGTATTTTAGACGCTGATTCTTTCCATGAACTGCCATCACTCATCACCTCCTAAGGTAATTCCATCCAAACCAATATTGGTCCTCATGTGGGCGATTGAACGATATGTTCCTCCCTTCGCCTTTCTGTAATAATATCGATATTGACTTGGTTGAAGTTCTCCAGATTCACGAAGTTCCTTCAAAACACGACGTTGCGCGCGAATCGTCTTCATCCAACGTTCCTTCTTTGGAGTTCTTGACTTCTTGGAACCTTTTCTGCTACCATGGCCAACTCTACGGCCCTTAGAACGTTGGATTTTTGCCTTTCGAGCACGTGCACGACTTGTTCCTTGGATTGGACGTGCTTTGATTACACCCTCATCAATTAATTCGCGAATATCATCTTTTTGAACCGCACTAGAAACCTGATCAATATAATCAGGATGAATCCATATTCGGTGAACACCTACTATTCTACCTTCACGCCTAGACAGTATGCTTGCAGCCATTCGACGTTGATTTGTAATTTGCATCAGAGGTCACCTCTCTTCTCAATAGAACGACGATTCAAGATTCTAATGCCTAACTCATCGGCTTTGTTATGAATCGATAATCTCTTTCGATTTCCTACTCTTTTACCGATTCTAATCGCTTGAGTTTTTGGATCTATTTCTTCCAATGAAGATGAATTATGTACAAGAACCTCAATGAAACCTGAAGGATGAAGATCCTTTGCAGCACGAACCTTTCCGTATCCAACTCTAGCCATAGGAGTTCTATACTTCATGTTTAAACGCTGTTTAGACTGATATCCCTTTGGTTTTCTCCAACCAGATCTAGAGAGTCTCTTGTACCTATACCATTCTTGGCGACGGAATTTTGGTTGCTTTCTAGACTGAGAAGAGCGCAAGGAAAGAGCTTCTTTTGTAGAATCATCCAGTTCCGGTTTTTGCTTAGCGCGATGAATTTGCTCTTCATCATCCCAATCATCATCGAAATCATCGAAATCATCATCATCAAAATCTTCGTCAACTTCTTCATCGGTTTCTTCATCGGTTTCTTCCTGAAGTTCCTCAGAAACATCTTCATTAGCAGCCTCAAGTCTAGCAATCAAGTCTGCTTTCTTTCCAGAGGAGGCAAGGCCTAATTCCTTGAGTAACTCCTTAAGTTGAGCAACAGTCATATTTTCATAATCTGACATTTATTTCACCTCACTCCGTTCCTGCCTTACTAGTAATGTAAATTCCATCTTGGAAAACTCGACGATCTCGTTTACGTATTCTACATGAACGCTCTATGTTAGCTGCAGTCTGTCCAACTTTCTCAATATCTGCACCTGAAACAATAACATCTACCTTATTCTGAACTTCTACCTTTACTTCACCTGGAGACCAAGGAAGTGGGGCGACTCGTGGAACTTTTTCACCAAATAAGTTAGTAATTGTCATCTGATTACCGGACACGTTAATCGTCATTGGGAAGTGAGAATATACAGCCTTGAGTCGATAAGTAAATCCAGTATCAACTCCAGTAATCATGTTTCTAATATGAGCTGCCCAAGTTCCACAAAGAGCTTTTTCTTTTCTTCGAGGTAGGTCGCAGTGTACCTCTAATCCTCCATTTGATTCACGTACAGAGATACGATTATGACGAAAATCTCGAGTAAGGGAAGAGCCATCCTTGGAGATAGTCACGACTGTACCATCAATACTAGCATTTACTCCATCAGGAGTAGGTATAGCATGAATAATCTGATCTAATTTTACCATTTTTTCACCTCAGAAGATATACGCTAGAAGGCGGCCTCCAACTCGGGCCTCCTTAGCTTTGTAATGACTCATAACACCTTGATTAGTAGTCATAAGAAGAACACCAAAATTCTGTGCAGGTAAGAAACGTGATTCCCATTTCTCAAAATCGCTTCTCTTTACTGAATATCTTGGTTTGATTACACCGCATCGATTGATTGCTCCAATAAGTTCGATTCGGAAACTTCCTCCACGACCATCATTGACTTTCTCAAATTCTCCAATGTATCCACGTTCTTTGATAATATCCAACATACTTCCTAGAAGTTTACTTGCTGGACGAACAGTCACTTCGTAATGTCCTGCTTGCTCGGCATTATACATGCGTACAAATGCATCACTTAAAGGGTCAAATTGCATCTCTTCTTCACCTCACCTATATTTCTTGAATCCCAATTCAGGAGCAAAATCTCTGAAGCATTGACGGCATAGGCGTAGCCCATACCGACGAATCAAGCCACGCTTACGGCCGCAATATCTGCACCCAGTTGAGCGTCCGATTCTTTCTCCATGAATTCGTCCCATGTTATTCACTCCTCCACAATAGTCAAGCCAAATTGCTGACTGAAATATTCCATACATTCGTCTCTAGTGACTCGATGATTGATAGCTACACGATGAGCACGCCTTCTACGACGACTTACACGATGGCCAGGACGCTCTAATACTACATTGATGTCCATACCAAAGATTCCGATATCTGGGTCGTACTTCTGCTGAGGAAAATCAGTATAATCGGAAACACCGAATGAAAGATTTCCTTGATTGTCAAAGTTCCAAGCTGGAAGAGTATTTTCACGAACCCAAAAAGCATCTTTCAAGAAAGTTGCAATCAAATCCTTATCTCGCATAGTAACCTTACATCCAATTGGGGCTCCTTCACGTGTACCCAATTCCCTATTGGTTTTCTTAGAAATAGTTCTGATTGGAGAAGATCCGGTAACTAGCTCTAGAACTCTTTCAGCAGTCTGAAGTCTATTTCCTCCTTCACCAACACCAATGTTGACGGTTACCTTAGTAATTCTAGGAGCAGTCATAACATTTACCTCGCTCATTCATCCACCCCCATTGGGATATCATCAGAACTAGGGATTACCATAACATATTCTTGAATAGTACCAAATCCTTCTTCGAAATTCACTTCATTTGGCATTGAAGATCTCTTAATCTCAACTTCCTTAATTGTAGCAATCTCTCCAACGTGGTTACCTCCAGTAAGATAACATTGAGCTCCAGTAGAGGCCGTGTAAGTCTCAACAACAGAACCATCACTTAGATTGATTTTACATGTTGAACCGGTAGCCCATTCATCCTTACTTGCATTCTCAACAAGCATAGTTCTTCCATCGTGGAAATTTAATTGAGTCATGCCGCCTTTTATTGTGGTTTTTCCATTAAGTCTGCATAATTTAGTACCTGCTTTCTTTGAATCAATAAGATTGTATGAAAGACGGCCACGCTTATCGAATGTGCAGATATAAGATTGATCAGCGATTGTTAAAATATCAAATAATCCGACTCCACGATTGATTGATGAAATTTCTTTACCATCGACCTTTACAATTCCTTTCTGAATAATCTGATTTGCTTCTTTCCTAGTTCCTGCGATACCTAAGATATCCCTTAGGATAATTCCAACAGGCATACAGCATTCGATAGAATGTCCACAGGGATCTGGACGTTGGACCCAAACGCTGGTCTTTCTTGGCAATGGCCAACTTCTTGGCATTGCTAATCGCTTCATATGGCTACTTTTACCCATTTTATGCACCTCCATTATCTCTAGAAAGAATCTTTGCCATTCGTTTACTATCTGAATCATCCAACTTTGTTACAACGACATTGGAAGCCCGGATTGGGAAAGGTTCATCTTTACCGTCAGATTTAGTCACAGTTACTCCTTCAATATGTAACATACCATCGGTATTGACAGCAATTACGACTCCAGTAACTCCAGAAGCTCCTCTTTTTCCTTGTGCTCTCTTACCGCGTTCATCACTCTTGACGCTGTTTGGAAAACCAAAATCTCCTCGAACTACTTTCACAGTATCTCCTGCACGAACGGTAACTGTTCTTACAGCAGAATAACTTCCATCTTCCAGAGCCAAACGAGCACGAACTCGCTTTCTCTGTGAGTGGATAGGAGCAGATCCTGCTGCCTTCCTTTGCTTCCTAGGTTGACTGCTTCGTACCATATTTTCACCTCATACAATTTGTTTTGCTGTAGCTGCCACACGCGGCCATCGTTCAGCTGATTCTCTACTTACTGGTCCCTTGATATCAGAACCCTTGAGTTCTCCTTTTTCATTGGTCAAAACACAAGCATTGTCTTCGAATTGCACCCATGTTCCATCAGGACGACGGAATGGACGACGTTGGCGAACAATTACTGCATAATGCACCTTACGACGAACCTCGGGATTACCTCGCTTCACTGTGACCTGAATCAAATCTCCAACACCTCCTGCAGGGTATCGTCGGTGAACGCTTCCTTTTCTTAGGACGGTAATCAATTGAACTACTTTAGCTCCAGAGTTATCAACACAGAGCATAGTTCCCATGGAAGGAATCGCACGTGTTACTCTGCTAGAAATTCCTTTCATTCTGAAGCCTCCCTTTCAATTACACAGAATGAAACTGTCTTCGATAGAGGGCGACATTCCATAATTCGAACTCGATCTCCAATGGAAACCTCCCCTATACAAGATGGTAGATGGGCATTGAATCGATTGGTTTTCTTCTCATATCGCTCATATTTCTTCATGGAACGAATTCTCTGTCTTTCAACCACAATGGAATCATTCATTCCAAGACTGGAAACAGTTCCTTCGATAATCTGTCCTCTAACACGCAAACTGCCATAGAATGGGCAGTTTTCACTGCCATCCCAATCAGCTCCAGGTGCAATTACATCAACGCCAATATCACGCGGGGTAGCCATTCAATTCATCCTCCATTTCATGTGAATTCTATTCTCGGGGCGATGCATTACAGCATGCCCATCAATTGTCTCAGAACCATCAATTGTGAATCTGATAACGGACTTGGAAATCTTGCGATCTCCAGAATTGGAACGGATTACTAGCATATTCTTACTCTCGTTAACCACTGTTCCTACTACGTCAAGAAGAGACGAATCTGATGAATCGATAACCTGAAGGTTTCTACCAATCCAAGACATTCTAACAATCTCCATCAGCGCACCTCCACAGTATATCCATTTTGTTCAAGAACCTTGGAAGCTCGTTTCTTGTGATCTCCCTGTAATTCGATGGTACGTCCTTTGACAGTGCCTCCGCTTGCACACTGACTCTTGAGAATTTTAGCAAGTTTGTTGATATCTATGGCAGTGTCATCAATGCCTTCTACAATAGTTACCATCTTCCCATACCTCCTTCTATCAGTTCTAATAATCGCTTTCTGTTGCTCCTTTGCAATTTCTTGACAAATACATAATTCATTAGGGAGACCACACAGATTGCAAATACTCGCCATTCGTTTCTACTCCTTATTCTCGTTCATTATTGTGAGGAGACGAGCAATACTCCTCCTAGTTTGTTTGAATTCACCAGAGTTCTGTACAGAACCACCTAGTGATTTCTGAGCACGTAATTGCAGAAGTTCTTCCCTTAATTCTATCAAGCGCTTCGCTCGGGCTTCATCACTCATTTCATGAATCTCTCTAGCTTTCAAGTGGGTCATTTTCATTCCTCCTCCTGTTTTGCGTCTTCAGATTTCATTTCTGCTTCAAATTCAACTACAGCATCAACAACAGATTCTACAATTTCATCTTCTGTGAGAGTATTTGCTTCAGGTTCTACAGATTCTGATTCAGAAACAGTAATTTCGTAATCATGAGGAAGAGGATCCAAACCTGATTCTTCCCTTGTTTTGATTGTAATCTCAGACGGTAACTTAGTACCTGCTCGCATAATTGCAACAGTACAACCAATTGTTCCTAACTTCTTTGTAGCAACTGCATATCCAACATCCATAGTAGTAAGAGCAGTTTCACCACAATACTTGATGTGACCTGATTGGAATTTCTGAGTTCGATGACGAGCCCCACTTAATTTTCCTGAAAGCACAATAAGACAACCACGAGCTCCTGCTGACATTACATTCATTGCAGTACTATTTCCAGCTCTACGGAAGAACCAACCTCTCTCAAGAGAGGATGCTAGTCTACTTGCCATTACTTGTGCATTCAGACGAGGTTCCTCGACTTGAGCAACTTCTAACTTAGGCTGATAAAGATCGAAATCTTCCTCAAGCCTTCTAGATAATTCGTTGATGATTCTTCCTCGAGTTCCAATAACTCTACCAACATGTTCTGCTTCAAGCAAAATTTTCTCTCCTTCAGGAGTTCGTGTGAAACTCAAACCCCCAAAACCAGCATCCTTGGTCTCTTCAAGCAAATATTTCTTCACTAGCTGACGCTCAACGTTACGATTGATGAAAGTACGAACAATATTCTCTTTGCTATTCTTTGCCATGATAAATCACCTTAGAAGAGATCCTCGTCTCCATCATCATCCCAACCGTCATCGCCTTCTCTTGCTTCCAAGAATAACTCCAAATTCACTTGGTAATGGAAGTGAGGGCTAGCTCTACCGCGTGCTCGTGGTCTGAATGCACGACGAACTTGTCCACGATGAGCGGCTACATGAGTAATGACCATCTCATCGATATCATCTATCTCGCCCTCATATCTATGGCGGGCATTCTCCATAGCTGACCGAATCAATCGAATGAAGGCTAAAGATGCCTTAACAGGGAATCGACCTGGACCCATCTTTCCTTTTCGATGTCCTGCCATAGTGTTACCACCTTTTCCTTTTCTTGATCTACGGGTATACGGAATTGCACGAGCTTGTTTGCGAATATGATGTTCGCTTCTTCTCTTGTATTTGTCAGGATTATCAGGATCTTCAATCCAACCATCCGCCTTGATAACTTGCTCAAGATATTCAATTGCATATCCTGCAGTCTTACCACGAAGGAATCGACATATCTGATAGCAATGCTTGTGATGAATATCAAGGTTAACAGCACGAGCAGTGGTTAAACTATGGTAGCCATCGGTTCCACTCAATAACTGAGTGTATCCGGCTCTAGGTTTGTTGCTGTCTCTTGATGCCATCTTTTTCACCTCACTTTAGAGCCACGTGCTTCGAAGAACGGGTTGCTCCCACACCCGGCCCTGTATGTGTAACAGAACGACGAGTCGGAGAGAATTCGCCCAATGCATGTCCAATCATTTGCTCTCGTAATTCAACCTCTACGAACTTCTGCCCGTTGTGAATCGCCACAGTCTTTCCAACCATTTTTGGAAGAACATACATGCTCCGACAATGTGTCTTAACTACCTGTTCAGAATCGATAATACGATTGTATAGATGATTCTGGGCTCTGGTAAGACCTGTATCAAGACTTCTTCGAACTCTTGAAGGTACTAATGAAGCAACAGATACTTCATCAGGATTATCCTCAGATGCCACCAAGGGTAGTTCTTTTAGTTCACTAATCGTATAACCACGATATAGGAATTCTCTCTCACGACGACCAGCTAATTTTGATCGACGCTTACGTGCCTGACGACGAGCGGTCTTAGGTGTACGAAACATCTTCTTTCTACGACGTGCCATGAATCATTCCTCCTTTGATTTGGATCTTCCACGACCAGTTCTTCGTGGTGCGATATGTCCTACCTTCTGACCAGGTGGAGCGTGACGAGACACCGAGTTTGGTCCGTGAACAGCTTGATGATTTCCTCCACCATGAGGGTGATCTACTGGATTCATTGCAACTCCAGAAACTGTTGGGTACAACTTACCTCTTGCCTTGGCTCGATAATGAGCGGAACCGGCCTTCATCATTGGCTTGTCAGTTCTACCATGTCCGCCTAAGACACCGATAGTGGCCCTGCAATCTGAATGTAATTCCTTGAGACGGCCGGATGGAAGACGAATTCGTACTGAATCCCCCATATTCGACTCAACAACTGCCGAGTTACCTCCACTGCGTGCAAATTTACCACCATCCCCTGGTCGTGATTCCACATTATTCACTGGAGTACCTTCGGGAATTTGAGACAGTTTAGTGATATTGCCTGGACGAAGTGCCACATTATCTCCAATGGCTACTTTCTGTCCAACACCCATTCCTTCTGTTGCAACAATGAAAAATTCATCACCATTGTCCAAACGGACTCGAGCAAGAGGAGCAGTGTGGACTGGACTGTGAACCAAGTCTGAAACAGTTGCAACCTCGCCTTCGACACGAGGAACCTTGGATTTACCTGGGAACCTATGGCTACGTACTCGATTCTTAGGAGACGACCCTCTACGTTGTGCGCGAATTCTCTTACCCATATCTTACACCACCATCAGAATGCGCCGAGTTTCAGCGCAGCCTCCTCCGCATCATAACCTTCGGCTAACTTAACACTGGCATGCTTACCAGTCTTCATAATTCTAGTATTTACTTTGCTAACTTTAACTTCAAGTAATTCTTCTATGGCTGCTTTAATATCAGCCTTAGTAGCACGTCGTCGAACAATAAATTCGATTCGATTATTATTTTCTTTGTAGTAGCCTTCAGGATCTGCAACCCTTCGAGCATTGAGAGATTTCTCAGTAATCCAAGGAGAAAGAATCACATCATATGGGTCAACCATTTAATCACCTCATCTCCCCTAATGCTTCTTTGGTAAAGACTGTCAAACGACCAACGTCTCCTCCTGGAGCAAGATGTTCTGCTGAAAGATCTTTAGCAACAACAACATCCACACCTGGAACATTTCTAGCAGCTTTACCGATAGAAGATTTATCAGAAACAACGAGAAGAACACTCTTTGGAGTTTTTCTACGACGTCCTCGCATCTTACCTTTTCCTGCACGAATACCTCGTCCAGTTCTAGCACGTTCTAAGTCATCTCCTACACCAATAGCATCCATCATAGCGATAAATCGTTGAGTACCTTGGTTAAGATCGAATTCTTCGATACTACCTTCAGAACCCTCAATTACAATTGGGAAAGATAGCTCTGAGTCAAATCGATGACCTCGGGAACGTACCATATCTTCTTGAGCGGTAGCCGCCAAAGCACTATCTCTAGCAGCTCTGCGTTCCTTTGTGTTCATCTTCTGACTCCAGTCCTTAGCCACCTTAGGGCCATGAGCACGGCGACCTCCACGAGTGTGTGGATTTTCAGCACCCTCTCTAGAACCTGCACGACGCATAATTCGGCTAACACCTCGGCCCTTACCCCACCATTCGACTGAATGTTTCATTCCAGCAACTGGTTTTCGACGTCCTTGGTGTTCACGTTGCCCATATGCTTGACGCCTGTTAGCACGAGAAGAATGAACTGCTCTTCGAACTAAATCCTCACGAACTGAAGATTCAAAGGCATCAGGCATAGAAACAGAAGAACCAGAATCTACTGATACAGATACGCCTTCACTAAAGGAAATAGACAGGCTCTTTGTCTTCATGATTAGACCCCCTGCTTACTCGAAGTACTGACATATGTTATCTCAACAGGAGGTTTTTCTCCCTGAGATCTAGTAGCATCTCTAAATCGAAGAAGACGCTTGGAAGGACCAGGTAAACTACCCTTCACGATTACATATTGATTTTTGACTTCACCATACTTCAAGAATCCACCAGCAGGTGTAATCTCATTTTCATCAGGAGTAGAGATACGAAGAAGACGTTTGTTGTATTCTGTACGGTGATGGAATCCAACTTGTCCAGCCTGAGGGACCGTGGAACGAACATATCCTGTACCGAAATCACCGAGGTTTCCTGCTTGACGTCTCCTCTTACTATTCTTATGACTCAAGAGTTTTACACCCCATCGCTTTACAGAACCTTGGAAACCCTTACCCTTAGTAATACCAATTATGTCTACATCTTGACCTTCAGAATAAACATCTGTGAATTCAATTTCTTGACCTAGGCGTTCTTTTGCCCAATCAAGCTGTGAAGAGGTATCTCCCCCTGTTAATCCAAGTTCCATAATCTCAGGAGTCTTTGAAGGAGAACCACTAACCATTGTAGGTTGAGTAGCAACCAAAATTCTGACTTGTTCAAGAACCATGTCCTTCAAAGAGTTGAAATTAGCATCAGCATCATGATTTTTAGGCTTAGGTTGGCGTCCAGCTCGCTTTGCTGGCTTATATCCTTCAGGAAGACTCTCTGCCTTTGAACGATTAGCTAAACGAGGAAATAGACCTACAACATTTTCGTCTAATGAATCAGAATCTGCCCATGATTCTCCTGCTGTTTGAAGACCATATGGGGTCATATGATAACCACGAACTGCAAGTACACGAATCGGAGGGACCTCTACTACAGTAACAGCAGTACGAAGTTCTGCTCCAGCACTTGGAGAATATGGATTTAGATCTCTCATTAGAATATGAGTCATTCCTGCTTTCCATCCTGCAAAACCTTGTACTTTTACTTCATCAGAATCAGTAGCAGGCCAAGATTTTACTCGACCATGTTGTCTGTTAGCACGCTTTCGCGGACTAAACGCCATGCTACCTCTACGGGGTCGGTGCTTATCGGCCATGTTCGTTTCCTCCCATTATTTGTTAATACAGCACAGAGGCCGAAAATCGGCATGTCCAGACTCGAATTGCGCAGGAGTAACCGTGACACACAACGGCTTCAGCGAATGCCTCAGCCGTGTGCCGGGATGTTGTTACAGAGCCCGTCAGTGTCTGGTTACTCGCGGTACGAGCGACCCTCCGACCGTAGTTGACTATATCAACGGTTCGACTCATTTTACACCCTGTTCGATACACGTGTCCTCATTTCTACTAACTTTTTCAATTGTAAACATTTTCTACCCTGACGAATCACGACAGACTCCATGCCACCGATGATATCCCATCCTCTCCTCGTGGAGAATGAGATTGAAGCAAGGGCTTACCAACTAGAAGCAACGAATGCATCATTATCATCATCAACATTATTGGTGTTACCCACAGCGATGGGTAAAACGGCAGTACAATGGATGGTAATAGCAGAAACTCTGCGAACAAATAACGGGATGGCTCTTCTTCTAGCTCCAACCAATGCTCTTGTAGATCAACAACATCGAGGCCTTGAAAGAGTAATGAATCTCCAAGATGGAGAAACAATTGCCAGAATGACAGGAGCTATCCCTCCAACAAAGAGAAAGGGTGCTTGGGAAGAGCACAGGATAGTAGTTGCCACCCCTCAAGTTGTAAGAAATGATGCACAGAATGGCATTCTAAACTTATCGAAAGTATCGGTGTTAATCGTAGATGAAGCACATCGTGCAACAGGTAATGCGGCAGTTGCTCAAGTAGGAGATATGCTAATCGAGGCAAATAGTAATGCAACTATTCTTGGAGCAACCGCGAGCCCAGGGTGGAATGAATCAGCAGTTGAAGAAGTGTGTGAAAGATTACACTTGGAAGGTATACACGTTAGAGGTTCAGATGAACCAATGCTTAAGCCATATTCTTCATCTTTAGAAATTGAAGAAATCCGAGTACCTGTTCCTAGTGAATTAAGAGAAATGGCTGCTCCTCTCGAAACTTGGTTAGAAGCCATAGTTTCTAGAGAAAGAAGGTTAGGCCATTATATCCGTTCAGGAATAATTTCTATGGGGGGTCTAAATGAAGCAATGAAAAGAGTTCAAGCAGCAATTGCTCGGGATGAAAAAATCGCATATAGAAGTGCAGGTGATCTTGGAATTGCAATTAGGCTACATAATCTTTCGAATTTGTTGGTTTGTCAAGGAATAGCAGCTAGTAGAGAAGCAATAAGAAGGATGCAAATTCGATTGAAATTAAAAGAGAAGGGTGAAAGAAAACTAAAGGAGTTCTTAGATGACTCGAGGATTAGAAACTTAGAAGCAAAACTGGAAGACATGGATGAGATCCACAGTAAAGTATCATTCACTAGACGCGTTATAAGACAAGAAATTAGTAGAAATCCAGATGGAAGGATGATTATTTTTGCAAATTACAGAGATACCGTTGCGGCTATAGTTTCGTTTATCGAAGATATCCCTGGTGTCAAACCAACACCATTTGTAGGACAAGCAAATAGAGACAAAGACGGCATGTCCCATTCAGAACAAATAGAACGATTGGATGCATTTAGAAACGGAGAGTACAATGTATTGGTAGCAACTTCTGTCGGAGAAGAAGGTCTAGATATACCGCGAGCAGATCTAGTCTTATTCTACGAACCAGTAGGAAGCGAAATACGAACAATTCAACGTAGAGGAAGAACAGGAAGACACGATAGTGGAACAGTATATGTTCTAATCGCACAAGATACAAGAGATGAAGGGGCTACTGCTGCTGCTGCTAAACGTGAAGAAAGAATGCTTATCGCGATCAGGCGAGTAAAAAATAAAAGAAATTCATTTAATCCAGACTTAGAATTATTATCTTCATTCTCAATAGTTGAAGATGGAAAGAATATTGATGCCAAAGAATTTGTTAAATCAGAAAGAAATAGACTCCGTGAAGAATTAGAAGAAATAGACGATACACCAGTATTAGAATCAAACACGGAAGAAGAACAACATCCTCCAATACCTCCAGAGAGAAGAAGAAGAAGAGGACAAAGTGGAATAGAAGAATGGTATGATTAGTTACCAATTACTGAAATTCTAGTTTTTAACTGAGCGAGACGAGTATTGAAATGACCCATTGAAAATGCTAAGAGTTCAGTAAAATGGATTACTGGAATCGAAGTGTCTTCACCAGATACTTTACCTGCCTTCACTTGGTATACATCTAAGACAGAATGAGAGAGAGTACAGATACTAACAACCAAATTTGCTCCCTCATTTTTCGCTTCTGATAAAACAGCAGCAGTCTGTTTTAGTGCTGTTGATTCTTCAGATAGAAGACTCGGGACACCTACACTTTGAGTACGGTAAGTAAGAGAGACTGGATTTCCTCCTAATGCTTCAATTACATTTTCAAGATAATTAGGTTGGAAAACATCATCTTTACCGCAAGCACCTTCCCTCTGGATATTAGGACCATAATATCCAGCAATAGAAAGTCCGATCGGATTTTTTACAGATTCACTTAATTTTTCTAAACCTATTTCCTCAACGATCACATGTAGAAGATGTCGGACTTCAGTTTCTCCTGAAAATGACTTGCCACATGTCTCCATCAATACATTGTTTATCTCTCTCAGAAGATTAGAATTAGAACGCAGGGTAGAAAGGTCTTCGAAAAGAATACCTGCAGTAGTCGCACAAGGAGTGACTATCTCTAGTCCAAGTTCTTCCGCCATTTCAAAAGTACGTGCATTAAGAGTTAACTGAAGACGGCGATTAGCCTGACGAATAATACCTCCACCACAACTTGTAGCCCCATCTAGAGGAATGAGATTGATTCCTAATGTTTTGACGGCGGGAAGTACTGTGTCTGCAACTTCTTGTGCACTACTATGAGCAACATTTCCAGGGTGGTATGCATAATTCATTGGCATCAGAAACCACCGTCGACTTCATTGAAAATTGCAACTACCTCATGATGATTCATCACTGGAGAATTGAATTGTTTTGGCATTTTTCCTACACCAGCAGGAGGAGCAACCATTCCAAGAAGTCCATTGAACATCTTACCTCCTGTACGTGTGAAACCGAGAATCATTCTAGCTGAAACTCCAGTAAACAGATTGCTAATCAAGCCCAAAGGTCCTAGCACTTGTCTGTAGATTGTGGTTTCATTCACTTTTCCACTCATCTTTACGCTCCAAGTATACCACCAAACATACTTGCCATGACGGCCGTCTTGGAAAGCACCTTTCCTTAGCACTCTAGTCTTTGCATCCAACATGAAATCAGCAACATTTTGACCCATATCTCCGTGTCTTGAAATTGAACTAAGATCTGTCTCAGCTTTGACACCAACATCAGATGAAAGTAAATCGAGATTTTCATTTAGAGAGGATTTAGATGATCTAGGATCTATTACTCTAGACCAAGAGGATAAAACATTGGAAGGAGCGATGTATGCTTCGTTGTAGGGTACAGTGTCTGAGAAGCAATCTATCAGCACTGGACTAATGATGTCTCTAACCATGTGTACTTTCTTTGCATCTTCACTAGTCATAGTTCCAATAACTGCATCTCTAACCTTGGCCCCGTCCCTAGTAGCTCCACTAAACCAAGGCTTTGTTGATGCCCTTCTAATATCCGAGATTGTAAGGTCTGTAACAAGGTCGCGTATGACTTCTCCTACAACAATAGGTTCTAGATTCAAGAAATTTACACCTTCTTTAGAAGTGATAACTGATTCTATTTTAGTCAGACCAGGAAGAATTGGGCGCCCATTTGCACATATTACAGTAGTTGGATCGTTAAGAGAACCGTCTCTAAACGTCAGTGATCCATCTTCAGTTGATTTAATTGAACGTAAAACATCTAGAACAGAGTTACTTCCATTAAGAACACATGCCCATTCATCATGTCCTCTCTCATCGGACTGAGGATCGTATCTGAAAACACGAACCTTCACTTGAATTTCAGGGGATTCGAGAACTGGGACTACAAATCCATCATCCCCATCAACCGAAGATTCTACACTTCCTTCCATCTCAGCTATAATTGATTCAACTAATTCTGGTTGGAATGTTCCATTACCATCTACTGCAGCCATGTGAGCAAGGACTGATTCGGTCCAAATTGCAGATGGGGCATCATAATCAACATCACAATCTACCCGAGCAACTAAACGAGTTCCACCTAATTCTTCGAATCGATTATCCCATTCTTTCCCAGATTCACAAAATAATTCGTAACTAGTATCTCCAAGAGCACATACAGAGAAGTGCATATTTGCAAGTGAAGGAGCACCATCTCCGTTAGCAGATTGCCAAAGTTCTTCGGCATTATCAGGCTGTTCTCCTTCGCCCCAAGTGGAACAAACAACGAGAACTCTTGACATTGATGCAAGGGAAGAAAGGTCAAAACCATCCATATCGTGAACAGAGGATACAAGTCCGAACGCTTCAGCTCTCTTGCCAATCTTAGCTGCAAGACCTTCTGCATTTCCACTCTGTGAACCGAACAAGATGTGGAGAGATCTATCGCCATCCATTTCCAAAGAACCAGTTGCTGATGAATCAGAAGATACGGGTGCTGCAGCAGCGGGAGCCTGTTCTGTTGCCGATACAGAACCTCCGGATTTAACAAAAGACGAGATAGACTCAACCATTGATTCATGGAATGTCCCTGAACCATCAACTGCTGCCATGTGCGACAATGCTTTCTCTCCCCATTCGGCAGCTGGCTTGTCATAATCGACATCACAATCTACCCGAGCAACTAAACGAGTTCCACCTAATTCTTCGAATCGGTTATCCCATTCTTTGCCAGATTCACAAAATAATTCGTAACTAGTATCTCCAAGAGCACATACAGAAAAATTAGTTTTAGCCAAAGAAGGCGCTCCGTCTGAATTTGCAATATTCCAAAGATCTTCGGCATTGTCTGGCTGTTCCCCTTCCCCCCATGTAGAACAAATAATCAGAACTCTAGACATTGATGCCAGAGATGCAAAATCAAAACCATCCATGTCGTGAACTGTAGATTCTAGGCCGTATGACTTTGCTTGCTTTCCAAACTTGACTGCTAGGTCTTCAGAATTTCCGCTTTGAGAGCCGAAGAGAATATGCAGACTACGGTCTCCATCTGATAGGAAAGAAACTAACTCGTCACTCATCTCATCACATCCGGATGCCAACTGGCAAATTGTTCCACCCAAATCGGATTATTGAACATATGGTTAAGCCCTGAGTAAATGCATCGATTGAAACTTAGAAATCCATGCCATCCATCATGCCTTCATCGCCCATGCTGACACCTTTTGAGGAAATAACATCATCAATTCGAAGAATCATGGTAGCAGTTTCGGTCGCACTCTGTATTGCTTGTTCTACAACCCGGACAGGCTCAACGACATTTGCTTTTTGCATATCCATTACACCGCCCTCAAAGACATTGACTCCATACATAGAACGGCCTTCAGCATGAGCCTTTCTTACATCAATTATGGTATTAACCGGATCTAATCCAGCATTCTCAGCAAGTGTCCTTGGGATTACCTCAAGAGCTCCAGCAAATGCTTCGATTGCCATTTGTTCTCTCCCGCCTATTCCTTCAGCAAAAGTACGAAGATCTCTGCTTAAGGCTGCCAAAACACTGCCGCCTCCAGTTAAAATTGCTCCATCTTCATGTGCGACACTAACAACTCCAATTGCATCATCGAAAGCCCTTCTTATCTCATCAACGACATGATCTGTTCCTCCACGAAGAAGAACACTGACGCTTTTTGCTTCATCACAACCAGTGAGGAAAACCATATCTGATTCTCCGATTTTTCTCTCCTCCACCTTAGTGCAATGACCTAGGTCTTCTTCAGAAAGGTCATCGATATTAGTGACAATTCGGCCACCAGTGGCCTTTGAAAGAGCCTCCATATCTGACTTCTTGGCTCTACGAACTGCAAATATCCCAGATTTAGCCATGTAATGTTGTGCAAAATCATCGATTCCTTTTTGACAAATTACAACATTTGCACCTGAAGAAAGAATACTGTCAACTAATCCCTTCAGATATCCCTCTTCTTCATCCAAAAATTGTGCCAACATATTTGGATCTGTAATCTGTATCTTAGCGTCAACTTCAGTCTTCTTAACTTCTATTGCGGAATTGATTAATGCAACTTTTGCGTTGTTTACTGAGCGAGGCATGCCGCTATGTACTCTTTCCTTATCCAGAATAATTCCATCTACTAATGTACTATCTTTAATCGACCCACCCTGTTTCTTTTCTACTTTTACGTCATCAAGATCAACCATGATCTCTCCATCGTTTTCTGTTGCGACCTTAATTACTGCTTGAACACAAATCTCAGCGAGGAAAGCCTTGACTGCTCCAGCACTCTTTCCTGTCAATGCCGTCTTAGCAACTTCATGTAGCATTGCTTCATCGACATCAATAGAATGAGAGTCTAACAACTCAAGGCATCGTTCTGCAGCAATCCTAAATCCTTCACATATAATCGTTGGATGGACATTTTGCTCAATCAAATCTTCGGATCTCTTGAGTAATTCTCCGGCCAATACAACTGCTGAAGTAGTTCCATCAAAACAATGAGCTTCTTGTGTTTTTGCTACCTCAATAATCATCTTAGCAGCAGGATGTTCAATATCCATTTCTTTCAAAATCGTCGCACCATCATTTGTGATAATTACATCGCCCATTGAATCGACAAGCATTTTGTCCATTCCTTTCGGTCCGAGGGTAGTACGAACAGCATCTGCTACTGCCTTTGCAGCTGCGATATTATTACTCTGAGCGGTGCGGCCACGGCTCCGAGTTGTTCCTTCTTTTAGTATGAAGATAGGTTGTTGACCGGTTTGTTGCATTGTCTAAAGCCCCTTGGTGCGAGTCGGCCGACTCAGCCTGCCGTCTTAAGACCACGGACGAGTAGATTAGACAGTTAGAGTCCTTGTTGATCTAGCCATTGTTGACCATAATGCTCCCATTGCTCCATTGTCCAACCTTCTGGTAAACCACTTGCAGGGAGGGGAGGACCTTCCGACGGAGTAGGACTAGTCAGAGTTGCCGCGGCAGGCGCCATTACTGGTGCTGGAGCAATCGTAGGAGCGCTCGCAATCTCAGGCGCGGGAGAAATAGAACGATACTTCTCTTCTAATGAGTTCTGATAATCTGCTAAATCGGATACTTCATCTTCAATGTCACGAGTCCCCATCACTACTTGGAATAATACTGCAATTAGACCAAGAATTACAACAATTGATGCAGAGATAGCCGCAATACTACCCCATGCTATGCCTGAACTTGCTTCCTCATCAATCAAAGAAATCCGAACGAATGTAATTGATTGAACATATTCTACAGTGTCTAGGTCAGCATCAATTTCTAATGTGAAATTTAGAAGTTTAGAAGCCTCGTCTAAGTTCGACATTGCTAGTTCAGACGGATCTATCTCAATTTGTACAGTACGTCTTTGATCTGGACCGAGTTGGAATTCTCTGTCTATCTCGTTTATACGAGGATTAAATCCATATGCAGTCATTTCATTTGCATCCAAATCCACTCGAATCAGTTGAGTCATTGTAGGATGACGATTATGGATCTCAAAGGTCAAAATTGTAGGAGGGTTCACTTTCTCAATAGTTTGAGTATTTGGCCCTAGAATGTTTACCCATCCCTGAGTACCTACATCGAATACTGCAGAACCTGAATCGGATGGAGTACTGTCACTACCATCAAAATTCATGGAAGTAGCAGTAAGAGTAAGAGTCTGAGAGCCAGAAGTACCCTCCAAGAAGGCATAACAGAAAGTAACATTGTATGATGCACCAGGAGATATAATTGGTGTTTGAGAGGGACTCAAAATTTGTCCATTGGGATTTCTCAATTCAACGGAAATTAGATCTGAACCTCCGGTTTCTATAGAGAATTGGTCATCCATATTCCCGATATTTTGCACCTCCCATTGGCCACTTCTACAAGTTTCACCGGCAGAGAAAGTCTGCCCACTCATATCCAAATCCTCGACTACTACATCATACGTTGGAGGGACATTAAGACGGATTTGTTGAACAACACTGTATGAGGGATCAGTCTGGGATGTTGCTTTAACATCAATCAAATAGACATCAGGAGGCAGCCCATATGGCATTGGAAGAAGAACATAAGTGACTGTATCTCCTCCAAATGCGTCCATTACTCCAGTCTCTACCGAAGATAAGGAAGCTTGTAATCTGAAATCGGCAAGAATACTGAGATTATAATTTTCATCAGAATTTCCGTTATTCACAAATCCAATCTCTATTTGCTGTGCTTGTCCGTTAGAAGGAACCGTAATCTCGTTAGAAATAGCACTCATTGTTAAATCCGTAACTATTGGAACATCGACATAAATCTTCCAAGTAGATTGGGCAGATGCAGGAGGAACAGCATTTGTTAGAAGAGTAATTTCAACAGTACCTGGAGTAGCCTGAACAGGAGCAGTAAGTTGAGCGATAACTTCTACAGTTTCGCCTTTATTGGCTGATATTTGAGTAATAGGGGCACCTGTAGAATCAAACCATTCTAAATCTGAAAGAGACCATAAAGAATCATCGAAATAAGCTCCAAAACTCCACGATGCTGGCTCATTTCCGGTATTTTGGAGAGTCATTGTAACATTTCCAGTAGATGATGGAGGTAATGTCAGAGCAGGATTTGAAAACGTCTTCTGCCTGAAATTGGCAGAAAATGACGAATCAACAGTAACATCCAGAACTCTTGATCCCTTATTCATACCATTAACAGAATCATTTACCCAAAGAGACCAAGATACTGTCTCTACATTGGATCCTGCTGGAATTGAAAGATTAATCCAAAATTCAGAGGTATTTCCTGGTTCTATAGGCATTATTGTAACAAAGTTATCGTGGTCTAGAGGTTCAGTAGAATCAATTCTAATTGGGAATTGGGACATCCAAGAAGAATTAGAAACAATGCTGTATAGATTTGGAGTGATTGTCCGATATCCATTATTTGTAATTGTACATTGCAAGGAAGGTGGAGATGGATCGGCAGGAATTACTGTATATACTCCACCGAGAGGATCATTACAATCTAAATCAATAGTGTAATTATCTACACGTTCAATTCCAAACAACATCAAATCATCAACATGAATCCCTTGAGTTGCCCCAGAATTATCTGAATCAAACAAGAATGAGAAAGCATAGTTCTGGTTAGGGAATACATCAGTCATATTCCAAATTACGGGAGTCCACATACCGGTAGTTGCTCCAATATTGGCTTCTGAAAGATTCAGATAACGTTGTTCGATGTTTGTATCTGCTTCGAGACGAACTTCGTCCCCATTACCCATCGTACCCCAAGCCTGAACTCGAGCTTGAATACTTACAAAATCAAATCCTTTAATCTGTATTTTACAGATGTTTACATTGTATACTGGAGAAAGAACTCCATCTAATTCACCATATCCTAATCCATGTCCTGGATCATCACAACTTTGGGAACTTGTAAGCCATGCCCATCGCATTCTGTCATGCCGATTACTGATGTATACTCCTGTATCTTTGGCGATCTGCAAATGCTTGCTACCTTCTGCAGAATTGGATGTGGGTGAAACCATCTGAAATTGCCCCTCATCTTTCACAGCATTGTCGTTTCCGACTTCATACCCTGCTCCAATCCACATTGGTACATTAGCAGACAAGGCATTAGGACAATCATAATTTCCATCACCATCAGTATCACCGCAGAGAGCATTCTCTACCCTATCATGATAAATTGCAACAATTATATTTTCATCATACACGTCATTAGCATCATTAGAATCTAGTACGCCTGCATCAACACTACCTCGTAAAATGTATCCTCCTGACAAAGTTCCATCATCAGACAGATGACTATGGGCTGCCTCTGGAGTCCAGTCTACAGTTTCGATAGATGATTGACCGCCTGAAAGAGAAAGATTCGCAGTCCAAGTAGCTACTACAAAACCAATCGGATGCCAGACTTCCATTGTTGCTACAGCATTTGCAGGATCTAAACGAGTACCTGCATTCTGAAAAGTAAATGATAATTCAATTACTTGACGAGCAAACATGTAATCCACAACACTACCATCAGGCTGAGTGAACTGTGAAGCCGGCGTAGTAGAATTTCCATAGGCAACATCAGTGGCTGCAAAATCAACCAATGCCCTTCCTGAAGTATCAAATTCCATATTTTCATCAAGCGTAGAGGAAGGATCACAAGCAAATGGCATTAACGAGACAAACAGCAAAGTCATAGTCAGGAGAAAAGCGCCAGTTCGTCCCATAGGAATCAACATTCAACGCAGTCATGACGCAGTAATAAGGTTGGGGCGTTTGCGAGCAATTTCACTGATTCGGAATAAGAGAAAAAGTCAACGAATGTAGAATCTTAGTACCCAACATGAGTAAGCATTAGGAGGGTAACTTACGCGTACACTATCGTGGCAGTACGAAGATCCCTTTTCGCCCGGATCTGGTTAACCATGATTATCGGCGGACAAGTCCTCATTGCACCTGCATTTGCTTTCGCAATAACCTATTTAATCGATATTGACACATCAACTGCGAGCCTTAGTATCAGACTAGACTTAGTTCCATGGATACTTTCTGCAGCTCTTGCATATGGAATTATTTCTTTTATTCTGGCTTTGATTGCAGGGGGTTTCATGCCAATATCTGTAGCAAACAGTGGAGGATGGATGGCAAGGTTAGGACTAATAGATAAATTTCGTGACCCTGATGCGATAGATTCAGCCAGAGAGAGACTTAGAACCAGTCCGTTTGGTAGAATGATACGAATTGTACATTATGAAGTCCAAAACGAAAGAAGAGGGCTACTAGAAGTTCATGGAGGACTTCAAATGCTTGCAGCCCCATTACAAATTACTTTGGTAATTGCTCCCATGTTAGCAATGCAATATACTCCTGAAAATTGGATAGCTGAAGGCCACCTTTTAGAATATGGGTTATTGATATACTTTACAGGATTATTAATCGGTTTCAGAATTTATCCTCACTATGCTGCTAGATTAGTAGGAGTTGCATCTACGATTAGAGTAGTAATGGAGAAAGTAACCAAGCTAACTTGGACTCTTCCTGTTCTTATTCTATGGTTATTAGTCAGATTTGTCATTGGGGTTGCGTTTAATTGGTTAGGAATTGATATGGCAAACTGGCAATCATTAGCTGTTGAGAAAACATTGATTGAATCATTTCTACCAGTGGAGGTTACTGTTCCGGAATCATCGTTTATTGACATGTTAGTTGCACTTTCTGTTTTACCTATTGCAACATTCACTACGATAACCGTCCTTGGGGGAGGAGCAATTGTCGTACCAAAATGGATGCAAGACCCGGCTAGCAAATTGGTTGAAATGAACCCAACTAAGAAAGAGGAAAATGTTGAACAAATTCAACAATTCAGTAGTTTACAGAGTACCTCAGCTAAAAGAATCATTGAAGATGATGGAAATGAACCTCGAATGGAGATCATTGAGTCTACACCAACAGGAGGTATTTCTGGGTGGGTAGCTTCACAAGTTGCAGATAGATTTGAGGCAAGATCTAAGAAAAAGGAATAGTTACTCTTCTTCGGAAAATATGTCTGAATTAGGTTCAGTAAATGCATGTCCGTCAAGAATCATTATCCTTAACGCCCCGAACAGAACTCCATCGCTTCTTTTTCTTCCTAAGTCAGGACGAGCATGGTCTAACAGAATATGGCCGCACTCCGAACATTTTACAGCATCAAGAGACCATACTTGTTTTGGGATAGCACAACAAGGATATTTCTCAATTCTAATTCGATTTAATTCGTGAACTAAATTCATTGAATATGGGAAATAGGATAAATGATCTAAATCAAATGGCACTAAACGGCTGAGAATCACCCAAGATGAACCGATAATTAGTCCGAAGCCAACAGATGAAGGTGACTGAATAATCATTAAGATACCCAAAATTAAAGGGATTAGGCCGAAGGGAATTGAAGCCCAGTAAGCTCTTCTAACCCTAAGGATCTGTAGAATTAGATTTTCATTAATTTCTGGATCATTTGGATGATCAATCAATTCAAGTGGACGAATAGAAATCCTAGGTAAAACTACTAACGGTAAACGAGTAATCAACCAAGCAACCAACATAGAAACTACAAGACGGATGATTTCAGAAAGTAAGGACATTTCAATCGCCACGAAGTCGTTTCAGAACAGATTCAACCTTATCCATCCCAAGTGAAATATCTTCTCTTGAAACAGTATAAGCAAACCTTAGATGACCTTCTCCACTTTCTCCAAAAGCAGAACCAGGAGAACTTAGAACTCCTCCCTTCAGTAATTCAATAGCAAGTTCTTGAGAATTCATACCAGGAACTTCTACCTTTGGGAACACATAGAAAGCACCATTTGGAATATGGCAAGAAACTCCAGGCATAGAATTCAATCTAGAGCAAATTAAATCTCGACGTGCTTGGAATTCTTTTGCCATCTCTTCTGGATAAGTAGAAGCCTCATCAAATGCAGTTAATACTGCATATTGCATCGCATCATTACTACATGCTGTGATATAGTATTGCATCTTGATAATTTGAGTCATCGCTTCAATATTTGGTGAACAGATATAACCAATTCTCCATCCAGTCATTGCAAATGTCTTAGAAAATGAATTTATCATTAATGTACGATTATATCCTGTTCCCAAAAATGAAACATGTTCTACATCATACACAATACGATCGTATACCTCATCAGTAATTATCCATAATTGATGTCTTTTTGCAAAATCAAGAAGATCATCCCTCTGCTCAGGAGTTAATGTCGCCCCAGTAGGGTTGCTAGGGAAATTGTATAGAATAGCTACAGTTTTTTCGTCGATTAGAGATTCAAGTGATTCAATAGTAGGTACAAACTCATTTTCAAATAAACAAGGATAATACTTGGCTTCACCACCAGCGATTAAGACATCTGGACCGTAGAGAGGAAAGTATGGTTCAGGAAGCAAAACATTTGATCCGGGGTTAACAAGTGTAAGGAAGCAATTGAGTAATGCATTAGTTCCACTCATTGTCATGCACACATTTTCTTCACTCATATCCGGTTCAAGATGACCAAGTGATTCTGCTATTTTCTGTCTTAGAACAGGTAGACCTGCAGTAGTAGTATACTTGTTATGACCAGACAGCATTGCTTGATGCATAGCATCAATAGCAACCTTAGGAGGTTGGAAATCTGGCTCTCCTAAACCAAATGAAATAACGTCATCGCCAGCCATATCAAACATCTTTCGGACGCCTGTTGGTTGAATGGCGAGAGCCCGTTCGGAGAACTCATCCATGGTGGCGGATACCGATATTGGTTATGAAGCCCAACTAGCGAGATTTAGCTTGAGACCGAAGACGTTCGATTAATTCTGATTTATTTCCTGAACGAGAAAGGCCTTCCCTGATACACATCTCCTTCAATTCCGCAACTTTAAGAGAATCTAAATCGAGAACAGGAACTATTTCTGCGTCCAGAATTTCATTATCATCATCTCCCCCCCTCTTACTGAATATTATTACAGAACCTGCAGCAATTGCGAAAAACAATACAACAGCAATTGAAGAAAGGTAAGCAGATAGTCCTGCAGTAGATTCACCTGTACCAGTTCCATCTATAGAAACGATTACTGGTAATGAATTTCCAGACGATGAAAGTGCTCTTATTTCGACTAAATGTTCTCCTGAAGAAAGACTAGAACGATCTAAAGCTAATGTCCAATTAAATGGCGTCAGAGCACCTAACTCTGATGGAGACACTTCATACATTGTCTCAAACCAGTCACCATTATCAACTCTAAATTGTACACTATCAATCGAACCTTCAATCCCCCAGGAATGACCAATAATTATTGTCATTACACCGTCTTCAGAAATGTTGAGAAGATGATTTTGCACAGTCCAATCAATATCATTGCTCTGATTAGTATCTGATAAATGGAAGGCTAATTCTACTGCAGCTCTTGCATCAACCATTCCCCAACCAAAATCACGATTCCAATATGGATCTACATCAGGTTGAGTAGGGTCTCCTCGACGTTCAGCAGTTTGTTTCAAGACCTCACGTATTTGTAATGGGTCTAAATCAGGATTTGCTTCCATTACTAATGCAATTACACCTGTAACAGCAGGAGTAGCATATGAGGTACCACTTCCCCTCCCTGTATACGTATTTTCAGATGCATCTTGACCAGGAATGTTGTTGTTACATCCTCCACTTGAAACGCACCCTTCTGCCTGAATAATGTTCGAACCAGGAGCAGATATATCTGGTTTCAATTCATTAATTGGGTTGCCGTCTCCGTTATCACTTCTAGGACCTCTACTAGAGTATCCAGCAACAGTATCATCAGTTCTACCAATTGTGTTTTGATCGTCTGTTGCTCCAACAGTAATTGATAGGCTACTCGAACCCATTCCAGAAAGGCCTTCATTATCGGGTCCATCATTGCCAGCAGCGACACTAACAGTCACGCCGGCTAAAGTTGCTTCATTCAGAATCCTGCTGTGCATATCTTCCCCATCACTACCTCCTTCTTCGTGGCTGGTAATTCCCCAAGAAAGTGAAATTATGTCTATTCCACTTAATGATTCATTTACCCCTGGCCAAGCAGTATCTTTGTTATCGATAATCCACTGAATTCCATTCATTGCAGATTCATAGAATTCTTGCTCTAGAAGATAATTTTCAAATGGGCCTGCTCCAACATCAGTTCCAATCCTAACATCAACAAGGGTTGAATTAGGAGCAGAACCATAGAATTCTGATTGAGAACCATCTGCATCTATTCCAGTGGCTGCTGCCATACCCATACAAGCAGTTCCATGTTGGTGTCCATCATCAGGATCGAATGAACCATCAGTTTGTCTTCCCCCAGCAAGAATACAGGTAGGATCTGAGTGAACGAAACATACAGCATCATAACCAGCTACATGTTTCCCTACTAATCCTGGATGTTCGCTATCTACGCCCGTATCGGTCAATGCAATATTTATTCCAGCGCCCGAAACGCTCAGATTCCAAGCCCCTTCTGGATATACATCAGAAGGTCTTGCCTTAACTGCATGAGTCTGAATGTCCCCAAAAAATCTGAGAGTACCATATTCTTCTACCATCACTACTCCATCAAGATTAGAAAGTTCAAGCAGATTACTAGAATCAATTGCACCTAGAAGAACTGCATCGACAGCAGGAATCTGAATTTTTGGCTCAATACCCATCGAAGTTATCGATAAGATATCTTCAGAAGTAATTGCACGGCTGTATGAAAGACCCACCCAAACTACTCCTGTTTGATCTTCAAGAGAATCGTGAATACTATTTTGATTAGAATCTAAAGAAGTGCGTTCCCACCAAGGTAATTCTACCCAATCAGATTCCATTTGAATTGGAATTTCAGAAGTCCATTCTGATTGTGTAAATTGAACATTAGAACCCTCTACTGACGAGTATTTTGGAGGACATGAAAGACTCCCTACCATCGGGAATAATAGCAAAACAACCATGCATAACGCAGGGTAGAATGAACGCTTCATATTAGCGCGATTGAGGCAAGGGTGATGAACCTCTCGACAAATTAACAATCTAGGTATTCTAATACTTCTTCCCAATTTAGTTTTGGAGTGCCTCCATATTCGCACACAGCACAACCAAAATGAATCCATTCTTGATTCTCATAATCTCCAAATGCCTTTGAAATGCCTCTGGAAGAATCTGTTACTGTTCCATTTGCGGGCCTATCATCAATTAGGTATCTGCCCCTATTGAGATCTTTACGATGGCTCAAAATCAAACGTTTTTCAGGCAAATTTGGAAGATGTTGGGCTATCCATCTTCTTTTGTCAGAAAGGGAGGAATGGTTCTTCCATGGAGCTGTTGAAAGGAGATATACTTGGAATCTAACTTCTAAACGTTCTATCGCTTCTTGAATCCCTTCTTTCGGTAATAAAGATGCAAAAAGTCCATCAAAATCTGTCCAGTCGTTGTTTTCAGGGTCTTCTTCAACCCACGATTTACATTTTTCTCTCAAGGAAGGAACAACATCATTTATTGAAGAAGGAAAATCAACCGTTATGTCAGGAAAAAATGGCCAAAAAACTGCTTTGGTGGAATTGAATCAGTACGACCTTTGCGGCGAGATGGCTCTATTTCTTAAATCGGTTAGGCCAGCT
>PADI01000003.1 GCA_002702985.1 Methanobacteriota archaeon | reverse complement strand
GCCAATAAGAAAATAGCAGGGAATGTAAAAATGAACCCTGTAGAAGCGTGGGTTGCTCCCGTAGTTGCACTTGTTGCAATATTTACCTCGGAAGGAGACCATTTGAGGGCCATTCCTAGAAGATAGGCAACATACCAAGCAGCTGAAACTGCCAATCCTATCTTTAAACCGATATAAGCAGTAACTCCGCTGAAAACTGCTCCAATAAAAATACCAATTAGAATCTTTGAAGGAGACCAATGAGAAATCTCGAATCCTTCTTGAATATTTTTTTCTTCGAGATATTGTTCTAATACACCTGTATTGAGATTATTGTACATATCTTCATCTAACCATGTTAGAGTTCCTTGCTCAATTCCTTTGAGACCTTTAGCGGTAACAGGTCTGCGATACGCGGAACGAGGAACAGTGGATTTTGATTTCTGCTCATCGCCCATGGTGTCCACCGGAGTAAATCAGTTACATTCCATGTTTATACTTCACGATGTATTAGTCCAATTTCTTGGTCATCATTCTTGAAATTGTACTATATCCAAGTCGACCATACATCATAGATGCTGGTAGATTAGAAGAATAAACTTGTAATCTAATTTCTAAAGCTCCTTTGGATTTGGCTTGTATCTCACATTCATTGACTAACTGAATTCCTATTCCTCTTCTTCGATAATCAGTATCCACCCATACATCTGAAATATTCCATACTGATTGTGATTGATCCAGCATATTATTGTCAATTGCAATAGTAGCAATACCTACCAAACGTGATGAATCTAAGGCTATAATTAAGCGTCCATCAAGAATTAGTGATCTTAGAAATTGTCTTTGGTCAGAATCAGATAACGCTTCAACAGAAATACGACTATCATGATTTTTTTGATCAATTACAAGAGAACACCAACATCGAACTGCTTCATCTAAATGCTGAATAGAAGCTATTGATATCTGGATATCAGGAAGTTCAACACTTGAAACCATGATGGACCTCAATGATCACGAGTAATTCGGTAACGTCCAAGAGCTTCCATCCATTGGATTTCTCCGCCCGCCTCAAGATTTAATTCTGCATCCTTAGGGAGAATAAGAGCCTCGTAAGTTTTGTTATCCATTGCATGAACTTCATTACCCTCAATATGAGTAATAATTGCACTCCCTTTTTCTATAACGGGGACTTGTATATTATCTGTTACTGTACCAACATGACTTCTTTTTTGACCTGAAAAGATATCTTCTAGTTCTAGGCGAGCTTTAGCACTACCGTGCTTTCCTGGCTTGGACTTTGAGATACTCAAAATCTTGTAGGCGTTCTCATCTACAGAGACATAACGTCCCACCTTCAAAGTTCGAATCTCGACTCGGGTTGTACCGGGCATGGGTCCCACTAATCGGGACGCTATATCAGTATTACCGGACTAATGGATTTAATCTCCACCAAATCCGAATCCTACTGCAGCATCAACACCAGGCATATCATATCCTAACATTCCTGCTAGCATGTATATTGTACCAATAACTAGAGTTAAGCGAACAGCATTGGACATATCTACGGCTTTGGGTGCAAATGTGAGACATACCAAACCACCAACGATGAATGCTGAACTAACATTAGACCAAAATACGGACTTGCCAGTATATGTATTCATCAAATCGTTATGTTGATCTAATTGATCTAGATATTCATCTACATCATCAGAATACTGTCTAAGAGCATCTGCATAATTATCTGATTCCGAACTATTCAATCCGTTGTTATCTATATCAAAATCTGCTGAATCAATTGTATCTGGAGCATCTGGAGCATTAGTATAATTTGCAGAATTAGCATACGACTCTGATAAAATCAACATAAGGAATCCTAAACCAATAATTGTAAAAATTACTACTTTAGCTGATGTTGCCTTATCAAAAATTGACTTGATATCAATCTCATTGAATATTTTTGAAAATATAGAGGGACCTTTAGGCATTTGTTGAGAATGTTGCATCACAGGCACTGTTGATGGATCGACTGCAACAGGCGTTACAGGCTGAGGCGTAGCTGCCGGAGGAGGCATTGGTGGAGGAGGAGCAGATCCCTTAGTTCGTGAAAGATTAGAATCACCCACTGGAGGAGGAGGAGGAGGCATTTCTGCAGGAGGAGGAGGAATAGGTGGACCCCAAGAATCTTCTAACCCGTCAGCACCCCATCTACTATCATCGTCTATGCCCATATCGCGTAAAACCTCCATCAGATAGTTATTCTTTCTCCAAGCAGGATAGAGTTACCACTATGAATGTCCCACAGATTAAACCATCAACTTACTTCTGAACGATAGGAAGGCCATTTGAATCCTTGAAGTTACCAGTAATTACCATGATTAAATCAATTAGTGCCCAAATTCCACAGCCTCCAAAGGTAATAAGCTTCAGAATACCTGTAAGAGTCTTTCCAGTGTAGAAGTGATCTACTCCTAGAGCTCCTAGTAACAAACTCAGAAGTAGAGTTGTTAGCCAGTCTTTGTCCGATACTGCTCCCTGCATAGGGGCGCCAGCAGCTGCTTGCATAGGTTGTTGCATTGGTTGTGCCATAGTATACACTAGACAGTAGAGGATATAATCATTCAGCCGAATCGAAAGGTCAGAGGAGACATATGAAGCCATCAAGGATTCCTGAAGGAGCGATTCATCTTGTTGTTACAGGAGGTGCTTTAGCAACATCATTTGTATTACCTCATGGAGGGGTTGACGATCTCAAATTATGCCCTTTTTACCATCTTACCGGAACTGAATGCCCATTTTGCGGAATGACTAGAGGATTTGTTGCAATAAGTCATTTAGATCCAGTATCAGCCGTCGAATTCAATCCAGGTACTCCGTTAATTTATGCTGCATTCGTAATCGTCTTAATCAGATCACTTTGGTCATGGAAGAATAATCAATTATCCAATCTACCCCGATTCCCTTCATCATTAACACGAATTTGGACGTTAGCTTGTATTGTGATATTCGGATATGTATTGTTTATCCGATGGATTGTTCCATTGGTTAATCTTTGAGTGGAATCCCGTTAGAATCAATTGCATGTTGGTTTCCAAACAAAACAACACCCTCGATTAATGCCCAAATAGATGATACCGGTATTAAGAGTCCAAATGAAAGTATAGAAATCAATAATTGAGCAACTGCCTTGGAAGTAAAGCCAAGATAAAAATTATGGCCACCTGCCCATCCAAGAAATATTGCTAAAATCAACATTACAAGTTTTGATTTTTGCATATGTGGATATACCATCTGAGTACCATGTAGGGTATTCATCATTTGAGGTTGATTTTGATGATTCTGGGAGGATATGGAATTAAACAAATTTTGTTGATGCATTTGTTGCGGTGTCTGTTGATATTGAACAGGTTGAGCTTGAGAAATATTTTGAGGCGAAGGTGTAGAATTAACAACATTATTTGATTGATTATTCCCCATAACAGGAATCCCGGATGTAGGATCAACAGTTGGTGGCATAATTAACGCACGTAAGTAAAGGCTAAGATTCTTTTGAATTATCAATATTGATTGGAAATTTAATTTTAGTAAGTATAGAATCCTTCGCCGGATTTTCTACCTAATTTTCCATCTTCAACCATTTGTATTAACAAAGGGGCAGGGGCATATTTGTCATCATCTAATCCTTCGTGTAATACATTCATGATATGCAATACAGTATCGTTACCAATTAAGTCTGATAATGCAAGAGGTCCAATTGGATGATTCATTCCTAACTTCATTATTCCATCAATTGCTTCAGGCTCAGCAACTCCTTCTTGGTAAGTAAGAATTGCTTCATTAATCATCGGACATAGAATGCGATTAGATACAAAACCAGGTGAATCATTGCACATTAAAGGGGTTTTACCCATCTTTTCAGCTGCAGACAATACCGCAGAAGTAACTTCATTAGAAGTGTCAGAACCGTTGATTACTTCTACTAATTTCATGATAGGAACGGGGTTCATAAAATGCATACCAATTACCTTTTGCGGTCTAGAAGTACTAGCTGCAATGGAATCAATGCTGATACTGCTAGTATTTGTAGCGAGAATTGTTGAATCCTTACAAATTGAGTCAAGATTTGAGAATGTTGAATATTTGAGTTCAGGAATTTCAGGAATTGCTTCTATAACCAAATCAGCATTTTCACATGATTTATTATCTGTAGAAGTTTGAATTCTTGAGATTGCTAAATCAGCATCTTCTTGAGACATTCGTTCTTTAGCAACCAGTTTATTGAGAGAACGAGTTATTGTATCCATACCCTTATTCAAGAATTCTTGTTTAATGTCTACCATTGTAACGTGATATCCTGCACAGGCTGCCACCTGTGCAATTCCATTTCCCATCTGTCCCGATCCTATGACTGCTATATGTTCGATGTCCATGATACAATGGCAGAGGAACTGGAACATCAAACCTCGGTTAACTCGATTTCCATATCAGATACGTATTTATCGGGGGTTCTTCGAATAAAAATCCATGATATTATTGTGGTAGTTAGAATGACAGTAATTGCCAGAATATTGTATGTCGAACCAAATGCGAGTAACTGCTCTGAAGATGTAGCCTCCCTTCCTTGAATGTCAATTGAAGTAGAAAGAGTTCTATTGTTTCCTGCTAAATCTTCCATTTCTATGATTAATGTCCACGAACCTTCGTTAGGGTTATTGGCTTCTATTGTCGTAGTTCCATTCCATGAAGAACTACCCACTTTGGAAGTAATTTCAATTCCATCTTTTAGAAGACTGATTTTCCATGATCTCAAATCATTATCGATAACAGCTACCTCCCCAATTATCTCACATGAAGTGACGGGAGTTTCCCCAATTATTCTTGACGCTGAGCGAGGTTCACAATGTGCTGAATACCATCCAAGCAATGCTTCAGGAGAGGTGAAATCTAATGTAACCATTTGATCAACTCTAATCATATTACCTAAATTATCAACAGATCTGAAAACCAAAGGATATTCTCCATCAATACGTTCCAATGGAATTGTCATATCGAAATATCCAGCAATATCGCAAATTCCAGAAATGTTTGACGAAGAAGAATCAATTCTGACTTCCATGTATGGTTCGCATATCCCTTCAAATCGAATATTAGGATTGGAATAGATACCATAATTTGGAGTAATAATTTCCAAAATTGGAGGAGTAGTATCTAATTCGACTGTTAATTCATAGAAGTATATTTTCTCAACCGCTTCTACCATCAAACTAATTTTATTAATACCTTCAACCAATTCTACATCAACTGAAATAGGGATCATTCCTCCCAAATGATCAATAGAATTCCATAATGAAATATTTTGATCAGTAGATTCATCGTTTGATAAATGAACCCATGATGCATTTTGACCCCATCCTCTAGACACACTAAATGACACCAAAGGATTGGAGACTATGCTTCCATTCCATTGCGCATCAACAAAAGGTGTAAACTTAGTAGGGTCAAGTATAATTTCACGACATTCATGTGCAATATTTGGGTATTCTGTGGAATGAGTTCTATCAGTTGCATCAATACATACAACATGCTCTCCTGTGCGATTAAGGATAATATCTCCTGTGTAGGAAGAGCCTATTCCATTAGCAATCATTTTTCCATTCAAATAAATCGAGTGATTTGACCATTCACCAAAGGATGTTGACAATACAAATTCGGTGCGATCTACGATTTCATTAAATCCTATCCACTGGATAATCGGAGATTGACGATCTATATCCATCAAAAACGTGGATGAACCCAAATGACCAGCCCAATCTTCTACTTCGACGAAAATTGAATATAATCCATCAGAATAATTAGACCAATCTACATCAAAACCTAATTCTCTTTGTTCACTAAGGCCTAAATCTATGGCATCGTCAGACCAACCTTGTCCGTCCCAACCTATCCATGGCGGAGGATTTGGAAGAGATTCACAATTTTTTGATACCTCATTTCCAAATGGCTCAATTAAGCTAAGACAAACTAACCGTGAATCATAAGGGACTAAGAGTTCGATCTCTCCTCGTGTTGCATTTATTCCTAAAAACATCTGTTCTTTGCTAATTTTGTGAAGTCCAAATGGTTCAGTCGAAAACATACCATCTAAGACTATCTGGTCTCTTGATTCTCCATCAATTCCGGGGGGGTGAGGATCATACGGGATTTGGAAATATTTAGTATTCCAATTGCCTGCTGCGTCTCGAACTACAATCTCAAATTTATTCATATCTATCCAATCTAATCCACCAGATGATGTGCGTACCCAATGTGAAGGCATCAATTCCAATGAAAGTAAAGCAGACCCAGTAGAATCAATTTCTAATGGAGTACCATTAATCCAAACTTCGACTCCTGGTTCAGTGATTAATCTCATATCACCAATAAATGATTGATTAGAGATTGAACGCCAGTTACCTAAACCTATCACAGGAGAAGTAATATCATATTCAATTGCAAGACTAGTGGTATTCCACAAATTCCCATGATCTAATATTGAAACATCATGGATATGCCATCCTTCAATAGGAGACATGGTAGCATTTATCCAAACTTCGCGAAGATTGTCATTCAATAAATCAGAATATGCTTGTTGTGAGAGATTAGCATCTTGTCCATTAAAATGATACCATTCTACAGTTCGATTTGAAAATGAACCATTTAGATACTGGACATCTACAGAAACATTCAACAATTCCGAAACTCCATTTTCCGTCCAATTTAATCCTGTCAAATTGAATCCTAGATCAGTATCAATCACATGCAAATTTACATGTTTTGTTGTATTAGTAATTGTTCCATTATCTGGAAAAGTAAATTCCAAATCAGGAGATTGTTCAATTAAGTTGTAGATGTATTTGAGGCGAATTTCTGCTCCACCATCTAGTGTCAAATCTATTGTTCCAGACCAAATACCTGAATCACTAGGTCTGAACATTGACAAATTTAGAACCCATGCAGAAGTAGGTATTTCTCCATTTAATTCACTAGAACCATTAGGCCATGAGTTCAGAATATTTGATTGATTTATCTCGGTAATATTCTGAACATTAAGTCCAGAATTAGATCCTGTGCCAGCGGCTACTGTATCTATTTTCAATTTGAACGTACCATTTCCATTTCCAACATTAAAACCATGAACTGCAACAAACCATAATCCATCTTGGGGATTATCAATAAATACAGACTCATCAGAATTGAATTGTCCTGAACTAGCTCTTTCTTCATTACCCCAATCCATCACACCATTTCCGTTTATATCACGACCGATATACAAATCTAAATCAGGGATATCAAAGCTAGTGGTTGAAATCGTCATTTCAGATAAATCATTAACACTAAACGAATGTATGTATGATGCAGAAGTATGATCGTCTGGATTATCTTGTGCTAAGGTTTGATGACTCAATAGAGTAGGTTGACTCCAACCAACTGCTTCTGCTGAAATAATATCAATATCCATAGTAGAACCAAGGCGAACTGATTCATTGCGGTCTGCAAACCTCCAATCTTCTACTGTACAACCAAATCCTCCATCCAACGGTGCTATAACTCCAACATCAATAGAAATAGGGTTATCATTTGTCCCAACTCCATGCATTGCAGAATGTAACATTACTTGCTTTATTCCAGGAGTAGAAGCAGCTGTGAGGAATTCATGGGAAGAACCGGTATTTGTCTCAAAAGTGTATATTCCACTACCAGAATGTTTGTTTGCAGAACTAGATTCCATTCTCATTGTACGTGAACCATAAGCTTGCGGATCTGATAAACTGTATGGGTGTAATGTCTCTGACATCCAATGTACATCTATATCAGTATAGATATTATCATCCCAATCAACATCAATTAGTGCTGTTCCATTTTCAGTATATCCAGCCGGCCAATCAATAGTGAACATTTTCCAATCTCCTGATTCAGCTCTCCACCCCCATCTTTGTGCACCTTGAATCCAAGTTTCTTCATACAATGTTTGATTCGACATATTTGCATCTAATGGCATAGGATTACTATCAAACGAGCCAACATAAGCAACATTGGTAATAATTGGCCACATCCACTCAGAGATTGAAGAATCGTTATTAGATGAATTCCATAACATCTTAATTCCATGTTGTCTTAATCCTGGATCTGCATTGTTTGGAACATTGATTGAGACATTTATTTGACTTGATGAATTAGATTGAATGATATGATTTGAAGTAACATTTACCCATGAGTCATTAACAGAACCAAAGGCAGTCCAATCTATTTCTATAGGTAAAGGATCTATTTGATTTGCTCTAATATTTTCTCTCCAAACTGCTAGTAATAATCCATCATCTGATTCTTCTAATGGCATCCCCATTCGGACCTCTACTTGACCTGAAGCATATACATGCTCAGTAAGCATTGCAAACTCATTACTATCTTCAGTCCACTCTCCTGAATCAACAAAATTATCGTTATTTTGATCATCATGGAACATTCCATCTCCATCACGATCTGTCCAACGCCATAATCGAAGATATACTCTGTTCTCTGATTCACTATTTTGATTTCCATCAAATCCTGCACCATCCATAGCTGCTCTAGCACGAATCAGAGTAGTTGCATTAGGTAGAGTATAGTTGGAATCTGCATCAACATGAATTGGAATTAGAATATCTGGAGTGTCTGCTTGATAACCATCCCATGTAGCATTTGGTGATGTTTCAGTACTATTCCAGTTCATCGTCCAATGTTGCATAGGAGCCATGATTTGAGGTTGAAGATTTACGGAAATATTAGTAGATCCAGGATTAGATAATGTCAGAGACATTGTTTGATTTTCCCCAGGACGAATCAAATTCAAATTTGCATCACGATGAGCACCATCAAACATTCCAGTCATCCATGAGGCTGGTTCAACGGATAATGTTCCATTTTCTCCAGTTATTGTTTCAACTGCTCTAGATACATTTGCCCATCCAGCTCCTTGTACTAAGGGGTCATAACCTCTATCATCTGCAGTTGACATCATAATGTCTCTAACCTGTTCTGATGTTGGATAAGTCCCATGAACATCTTTCCATGCTTCAATAATTAGTGCGCCGAGTCCAGCAGCAATTGGAGTAGCTAGAGATGTTCCCCCCCATACTGTATGAGCATCATTGGCATTTGTTCTTTCATTCAATGTTCTATCACCTGTTGCAGACCATCCAACTGCAACTATGTCAGGATCTAATCTACTAACAGAATTAGGTCCACGATTTGACCAAGATGTTGATTGGCCCCATGTACCACCGTTAGATTCACCGGTCTTAGAACTAAATGCTCCTACAGAAATTACTCCATGTGCACCACCAGGTGCAGCAGTAGTACCATACCCATGTCCTCCATTACCAGTTGCTACAAAATAAGTCGTTGTTGGACTATGTACTCGAGTTAACCAATCTAAGTACATACTATTAGGATCTGCTCCATCATTATGTGTGCCGGAATATCCAAATGAAAATGAACCGATATGAGGTTGTTCATCTGTAGAAGAATTACCATCGTATCCTTCAGAAATGAATCGATATGAATCCAACATGGACCCATATGAATACAAATTAGCAACTGCAGTAGTTTTAGAACCAGGTGCCATGCCCAATACTTTACCATTCGAAACTTGAGCCTGTGCATTTATTGCAGATGCACATAATGTACCATGATTTCCTCCTCCTTCATTTACATCGTTAATCATGAATAAAACTAAATCTCCGTTTCCTGGAATTCTATTTTGATATCCATTTCTAGCAGCATAAATATCACCGTAAGGAACTCCATTTACTCCATCAGATATCCACCAAATCAATCCTGCTGACCTATCCCATAATCCATCATCATTTAGATCTAAACCAGCTGTCTCATTGCCTTTTGTCATTGGAATCTCATCACTAAAATTACCATCTCTATCAAGGTCAACATATACAGTATCATATACTCCAGAAATTGTAGAATCTACTACTAAAACAGGAACTTCTCCTCCTGCTCTTGAAACTAATTTTGAATCAGGGTGTTCACCGATATGGTATACTCCAGAAATTGATGCTGAAATACCATCAATCTTGAATCCTGTCCCATCTAATTCTGAATCATTATTTGAGTCTACATCAGTTTCACTAGTATCTGACCACCATGATTTATCATCTTCAGGATATGCTTTAGCATCACGTAACCAAAGAAGAATACTCATCGGATCATGCATTAGTGGCCAGTCATGATAAGGAGATGTTGCGTTGTTATAGCGAGCCTGAGTTCCATTAAGGTCAGGATGAGCAAAATCAATTCCGCTATCCGCTACAGCAACAATTATTCCTGAACCATTACGGCCATTATCCCATACATCAGTTGCACCATGAAGTTCACCAGAACGAACACTAGTAGGGGCAACATCTACTCCGAAACCTGAAGGTTCAGGCATTCCAGGATCGGGAAAAACTGCTCTAACTCCGGGAATTCCTGATAATTTGGCAACTATAGAGCCAGGTAAGTTTACTGTCCGATGTTCTAGAATTCCTTGTGTTGGAAATACATCTACTAATTTGTCTGAACCTTTTGAAGGTGACTGATGTACCAAAATACCATGTTCTATTTGCCACTCATGTAATGTTAATAGTCGATCAGTGAGAACAATCACAGAGATAATATCTGAATTTAGATTAAGAAGAGAAGAATCTATCAGCGCAGTTCCAGGTTCCCAATGTGGTAATATGGCTGGAGAATGAACTTCAATTGATTTTTCCAATTCATTTACAGATTCAGATGTTTTTGATGGATCTAAGGGACTCCACGGCATTAACAACAATACGAATACTAGTAGAAATGCCTGAACCCTAACCCCCATATTGATCGAACAATACATATCGTCTTTCACCGTATCGAATTTATGTTCATCCGTGATAATTGGTATAACCTAGTTTAATTTCGGACTGTTATGGCCGAGCAGGAATCTATGGTTCCTGTTGCGGCAATTGTATGTTTTCTATTGGGTGTAACAAGTCTCATTCTCTTGGAAAGATCGAAAAATAGAATCTGGATGGACCGTCTTGCAGGATATATGTTAAGTTGGTGTCTAGTATTCTTTGGATTACGTTATGCAGCTGCTTCAATTCGAGATACATCTTGGTGGCAGAATACAGACATCACATCTCAATTCGATTTTTTCCAATATCTATTCTTCTCTTTCACTATATCTGCATTTGTAATTGTTGCAATTTTTCCATTCATTTACCCGTATCCTATATTCCAAAAATCTTCGACAATCAAACTTGTTGCTCCTGCAACGTTCCTTGGGAGTTTAGCCATTATAATCACGATGATGTTAACCGAATACAAATACGTTGGATTTTGGCAAATTCTATTCACACCAGCATTCATCATTTCGATTCCAGTTTACTTCAGATTCTTGTCAGAAGAAATGTTAGAAGGAGATGATACTGCTCGAAGAATGTCTCTAGCAGCAGGAATCATTCTAATAGCATTCTTCGGCCAACAGATGACTTGGTGGCTAGCCCAACTCATTTCAATTAACGATGAATTTGTTGCTAGATTTGCTATCGAAGCAGGAGTTGGATCTCATTCTTACGTTCCAAATTGGATAGGATATACTGTAACCAATTCGTTGGGAACTATTGCAATCTTGTCACTAGGAGTAGGAGAGACCTGGAGAGCTAGTAGAAAAGGAATAAATGGATTTACTATTGTTATCTACTTAATACTTGGAGTTGGTCTAATAAGTGGCATTGCAGACTATGCTGTACTTGATATTGTAGACAGTTGCATGTATACTGTATGCGAAAATTTCCCTGAAAGCTATAATATTTGGTACAAGTTTACTACAGAAGCACTATTGTTACTATTTACACCTCTAATGGTAATGTACATTCTACTTCATTTTGATGTAATCGATTCTGAGGCAGAGCAGAATAGATGGATGACAAGAATCATCGTCATACTGATGCTATTGATTGTTTCATCTACAATGATTGAATTACTACAATCGTTTTTGCCTGTTTCTTCAATGATTTCTTCAGCTATACTAGCGATGGTTGTTGCTATCTTCATAGGATGGGAAGAACGAATTATGAATACATTGATTGCAGAAGGAGAGAGTATCTCCAAGAAATTAGCCTCTCTCGATGAACTTCACGAACCAGATATTAGTGATAATGACCTTCAACTATTTTCTAAATCGATGGGAGTATTAACTGCAATAATCATCGTGTTGTGTTTCCTGTATTCTTCTATTGTAGGGTGATTAAATGAGTTCTAACGGCGATTTGAAAGATATTATTTCCAATGTTACTTCCAATAATGCAGGTAATAAATTTACAATTTTCTCATTTCTTGCGGCCTTAATATTACTAAGTTACACAGGGTATGATACCGTGATTTACAGGACAGACGTTATATCTGAATTTTCTGAACCCAATGAATACAGAATTACATTCTCTACACAGAATGAAACCATGCAAGCAGTTGAAACTGTCCAAGATGATGAAACGAGGAATGTACTATTTGATCTATCTGACATCAACATTCCTGATGGATACATGATTGGATATATTGACATTATAATCACATCGGAAGAAGAATCTGGAATTTCTGGCCAATGTGATTCAGTAGCAGGAGATATTATTGAAAATGAACTCACGGCTCAATGGAATGACCCCAACAATAATCTTTCAGGACAAGATAGTAGTTGTCTACCAATCGAACTTGATATTACTATATATCCTAATTTCGATGGTGAAACATTGAATATTTCAGCAATTAATGAATATCAAGCACTATTAAATTGGACTCAAACAGGATGGGGAGAAGGAGATTTGTCAATTGATTTGGACTTAGATGTCAATGCACCTCTAGGATTAGATCCACTGGGAACGGATACTGATGAAGAAATTACAATTGATGTCTACATTGTCATGTTCAAACCAAATATATCACAACTTGAATGAAAAATTCACCCGTAAGTACCAAATCCCATATGGTCTACGGATAGTCAATAGCCCCGTGGTGTAGTGGTCCATCATACCAGGTTTTGGACCTGGTGACCCTGGTTCGAATCCGGGCGGAGCTACTCAATTTCTCAACAAATGGGGGAACCCAAATTCTACTACAAGTCGATTTGCTGTTTTACGAAAATTAGACAAATCTACGTCTGTTCTGTTTTGATATTCGTACGATTGTAAGGCCATATCTAACTTATCACATAACTTGAGAAAACGGGATTCTGGAGTAACTCCTGCCTCATATTCTTCGTATAATTCAAGCATCTCTTGGCCACGAGGTAATTTAGAAGAAATGTCCAACATTGCTTTTGTTTCCATGGCTACTTTTTCTTCCGGTGAAATACCGTCATGAGGAGTGATATCTCCAACCTTAACTTCAGCAACGTCATGACAAATTGCCATCTCCAAAAGTCGCGTTCTATCTAGTTCTTCAGGACAGAGATGGAATGCTAAAAATGCTACTCCCCAAGAATGTGCAGCTACAGATTCAACATTTGTTAAACCAGATCTTAACCATCCTGCTCTATCTAAATCCTTCAATCCAAGAATTTCAATGAATGTTTCACGTGGCATCAACGATTCACCGCATCAGGATCTTTAGCCAGATCTCTTGTAATGTTCTTTTGATGACTTTCGATAGTTCCACCACCTATTTCCATCAATTTTGCATCTCGCCATAATCGTTCAACAACGTATTCTGCAACATACCCATATCCTCCTAAAACTTGGATTGCCCTATCTGCAATTTCCTTAGCCTTAGTAGTAGCATACAACTTCACACCATCGCTATCTAATCTTTGACCACCTTCATTAATATCAAGCAATCTAGCAGTATCGTAAACATACGCTCTCATTGCTCTATATTCTGCATATGATTCTCCAATATATCTCTGCATTTGACCAAATGAACGAATTGGCTTTCCAAATGCTACTCTATCTGAAGCGTAACGATTCATGATATCCAATGATCTTCGTGCAATTCCTAGTGACATTGCAGCAAGTGTAAGACGTTCTATCTCAAGATTCTTCATCATATGGTGCATAGACGACCCAGGTTCTCCTACTAATGCTTCAGGACCAACAATACAATCAGCAAAAACTAGCTCAGCAGTATTAGATGCTCGCATTCCAGTCTTATCG
>PADI01000002.1 GCA_002702985.1 Methanobacteriota archaeon | reverse complement strand
GGGGATTTGAACCCCCGGCCAACGGATTAAAAGTCCGTCGCTCTACCTGGCTAAGCTACAGGCCCATGGCTAATGCTGGGCCTCTTGCGGACCGAGGGGGGGGTCATAAATCCCTCGGTACCGCTAGTACACCCAACTAGCAGTCTTCCATACCACCGGTGTTCATGAACCCTACCATCAACAAGAAATCATGGGGATTGGACCAGATAGGGAGATTGAAATTTCTCTTAATAATTCTTCAACTATAATCTGGACTGATTCAACAGGAAAAAAACGGAACATAGTAGTCCCCCCTACTGTATATCCTCCTAGAGAAGATACTACGATGCTACACAGGGCTCTTTGCAAAATTAAAGGAAAACCAGGAAGGATGTTAGAAATTGGTACTGGAAGTGGAGCAATCGGCACATCGATGGCAGAGATTGGGTGGGAAGTTTGTGGTATTGACGTCAACCCCTTAGCAATCGCTTCCGCAAGAGGAAATCATCAAAATATAGGTATCTTTGAAACAATGGAAATGTCTATTGAAGAAATAGATGAAGATTTCGAAAAATCGTGGGACGTGATTACTTGGAATACACCCTATCTTGACTCACCTAATTCAGATGAAGATCGCTTAGGTCCATTTGAAGAAGTCGCCCTATCATGGGAAGGAGAACACCCTGTGAGAAGGCTTCTAGATATCGCAAATATTCCTGGAATGCTTAGTAAAAACGGTTGTATTATTGCTTTGGTTTCGACAAATAAAGATACAAATTTTGAGCTAAGTTATGCGATTTCAGAAGGTTGGTCAATAAGGACAATTGAAACAAGATCGAATGGAGGCGAGAAAACCGCAGTTATTGCCTTATGGAAAGGCTGGAAATGGCAGCCTCATTATGTAAAAACTGTAAGTTCTACAATGGATTTCTTTAAAGAAGAAACCCAAGTAGGAAGTTGCGTTATTACGAAAGAGCAAACTGCAGGATATGGTAGAAAAAATTCCACTTGGATTTCCGAAAAAGGTGATCTAACTGGCACCTGGAGAATAATGGGCCCAGAACCACCAAATCAAGATATTCAATCAATACATATCGCTGCTTCGTTAGCAATTTTTAATGCAATTTGTACATGGAATGGAAAGGTGTTTCAATCAACAACTTGGACTAATACCAGCTCCAATGATTACTCAATAAAATGGCCCAACGATATTGTCTGTTCTTCTACCAATACAAAGATAGCTGGAATATTATTAGAGGCCCAATCAAAAGGAGATGAAATTTGGATTTCTTGTGGAATTGGAATTAATTGTAAACCCAGAATTGTTGATGGAGAAATGAAAGGAGGAGTTTCGGAAACTGGACTTGAGGGTCTAGAAAAACACGTTCACATCCACCTTACATCATGGTTTGAAAATCATAAAAGAGTCCCGGATGCAGACAAGAAATTCCTTCACAGAAGATGGTGGAATGTTGCTTCACATTCACACATAATTGGTAAAAATAGAAAATACAAGAATCAACCATGTGTAGTATCAGAGTTACTAGACTCACAACTACAGATTTACTCCAAAAGTGAAAAAACTGATTTGTCAGGCATAGAAATCGAAGACTAGTCATTGTCTACGACGCCACTCTCCCCATACCAATAGAAAAAGGCCCAATATCGCAGGAATTGCTTCCAATGGAAGTTGTCTTTTGACACTAATTTTCACATCAAATTCACCAGAACCCGACACTGCAATATCTACTGGACTAAGTGTGGTTCTAGAAGAGGTCATTGAGGTCCAAATTTCATCTGATTCAAAATTAAATTCAAGAATTTCTCCTCCTACAGATGCCTGAAAGAAACATGTAGAATTAGAATCAAGACATGATTCACTGGGCATTATTGAAATTTCAATTGCATCTTCGGAACCTAAGAAACCAACATCAATACTCGTAAGAGGGACGAGGCCTTCATTTTCATCTAAATTAACCTCTTGAGAAGGCACCCATAAAGCCATCAAAATAGTACCTATCAACATTATCGAACCCATCAAAGATGAAAGATCCCAAATGGGTATAGGTTCGCTCGTTCCACCCGCTCCCATATTCTATCCGAATGAATCAAAGGTGATGAATGCTATCTTCTAAGTTTAGGTTTAGGTAAGCCCAGACGATCTCTAACAAGTCGTATCTTTCCTGAAGTAGTAATTGTCTCAAGACGATTATCTTCCTGACATTTAGAAACAAAAAGTCGATGTTCTTTCAAATTAATACGTACAATTGCTACACTATCCCCATCAACAATTTTTAGATCGTACAATTTTGCTGAGCTGGTAGGCATAATTTCACGTATTAATGATTCAAAATCCTCTCTATCAATTACTTCGATAGTACGTATCCCTACCCAACGTCTCTTCGGACGTTTAGCCTTAGAAGGGCCCCGCATGACCTGATGAGGGTTGCCCGTTTATTTCAGTCCCCACTATCGGAATAACATGGGGAGCGGGAATAAGGGCTCTGCGATAGAAAGTCCTTGGGACTTAGTGAAAATACTACTCTCCCCGAAAACTCTTCCTCATGTATTCCTCTTAATTTTTGGAACTGGAAGTCTTTTTGCCTTAATTTCAACAATCAATAATGACCCAGGATATGCAGCTATTATTTTTACTTCAGCTATGATTTCATACATAATTCTGGGAATGATTGGGAACAGATCAAGTATTAACAAATGGTTGCATGCAGATAGATATTCTGCATTTCTTACTCGGATACTGGGGCCATTGATTCTCCCTCTATTTTTAATGACTATAATTTCTGCAATTATCTTTCTTACTATTGCAGGAGACAAAAATATTCGAGATATATGGGCAGTATCTTTAGCCTCTCTTTTCATTTTCTGGTCTATTGGACAAGGATTGGCTTTGAAAGCCAGTATTCGAGATTTAGTACTTAGAACAAAGTCAAGTAAAAAATCAGAAATGAAAAATCCAACAAATTGGGATTTTCGTAGACTTGTTTTAGGCGCATTTATTTTCACGGCCATCATTGGATTCTTTCGAGGAGTATTAATTGGAAATATCACTGAAACTGATTCAGAGTTATTATCTTGGATGATTTACTACATAGTTTGTTTTTGTTTAATTGTAATTTTCTTACAAATTGCAAAAGACGGAATCGTCCCACTAGACACCTCATGGACAAAGGGAGATAGAAGTAGAGTTCACCGAACAGGTCAATTACTGATTCTACTTATTGCTTGGCACCTTTCTAGTGCTTGGTCTAGATTATTTGAAAGTGGAAATAGCGCGATGCTCTTGGAAGAAGTAATTTTAGTAATTATCACAGTATTAAGTGCTGTTTGGGCAATGAGTAATAGAAATCGAAGTAGTATCAGGTTTATTTCCAAAGATACTGCAATCCTCTGGGCGATTGCCTTTGGTTTTGGTTATGCAGGATCAATCACAGTAATGTCTGGACTAACAGAATCTCTTCCTATCTTAGGAGATGTTTCTCAAACATTGGGAATAGGCCATGTTCTGACTGCGATTACTTTACTCTTAGGATTGAAGGGCGCTATATCTCGACCTACAGAATATAATTCAGAAGAAGAATAAATCAATCATAGTCCGGAAAGAACTGCAATTACTCTAACTTCTCCCGACATTTCTTTGTCTATTGAAGCTCCATAAATCACATTGCAATTATCATGCAGACCTTTGGTAAAGGCTTCAGCAATTTGGTCGAAATCACCCAATGAAACCGCATTTCCACCCTCGATGTGGAGCAAACAAGCCGCAGCATTAGCGATATCAATTCTTTCAAGAGGAGCATCGAAAGCAGAGCGAAAAATTCGATTCGCATCTACAGCCATACCTTCTCCTACCAATACAGTTGAACGTCCTGCTTGAGCGAGAATAGTACGCAAATCCATCAGATCTAAATTTATTACACCCATTCTAGCTTGTGTACGAATGAGACCGGTTACTAGACTCGAAATCCATCCACCTCCATCTTGCCATGGAATCCCTCTCTTGACACTACGTTGAGCCAAAGATGAAAGAGAAATTCCAATAGTTGCATGAGAAGCAGATTCTAAACGAGGTCTCGATAGTCTCGCCCATCTCATTCTAGACACTTGATCCTCAAACGGCAAACCAGCAATAGTAACGACTAATGCTCCAGCTGATCGTGCTTGTTCAGCAATCCAGACACTAGCTCCTCCTCCAACTCCTCCGCCTAAAACAGTAGAAATGAGAACCAATTCTGCCCTGTCCAACATCTTGCTAAAGACATGAGCATATTCACTTGCCCACGAACTAGATAACTCAGGCATTATTCCTTGATTTACTCCTTCAGGACCGATATGAATAGTGGAAGCATTAGGATATTCATCAAAGGAAGAAGAGTCAGAATCGACCAACAACAAATCAGCATAACTTTCCATTTCAGAATGGGCTACTTTTGCCCAACGGCATCCAATACCACCTACACCTACAATGAGTAGAGCGCCATCATGCATTTTCTCACTAATCCTCATATGTCAAATATCTTTGATATCGTCGTCTTTCATCCCTAGCCCAAGCATTATCTGATTCTATTTCGAGAACTTTGTCATAAAACTCAACTGCTTTCTCAAATTCAGATAAATATCGTCCGTATAGATGGCCAAGGTTGGAAAGAACAGGGATACATAAGGGGTCATCATTAAGCATTTGAAGAAGTAAATCCTCTGCTTGGCCTAAATCCATCGATTCCATTAACGATTCAGCATTATCTAATTGTTCCAACTGAAGATCTGAAAGTCGGTAGGTGTTCTTCCATGCTCGCCCCGCCATACTTGTGGTAGAATAGTAAGGGGCTTGAATCATGCGGATAAATCAAGAGAATATATAAGTAAAAAAGTCAATAAATTCAGTACAACATACAAGCATATATATGCCCCGCGGTCCATCGAAAAAAACACTAGTTTAGCCAATGTTAATATCCCCTTTTAGAGTCGGATGTAATATGGGCATGGACAGTCCGTGGACTGCACCTATAAGGAGGGTCTTTGCCGTCTGTCTTCTTGTCATCATTTTAGCGAATAGTCCTTCCTCGGTTTATGCATGGCCAGGAGGTATCGGCGGAGACCAAGATAACAAGGGTGATGTCGCTATTTCGGGATGTACTTGTCACAACGTAGATTCGAGCGAAAGTGTCACAATTATTCTTGACAATGTTCCTACATTGTATACTTCTGGAGAATCATATGAGATGATGATTCAAATTATTGGAGGTCCAGAATATCATTCTGGAGGTACGGAATACAGTGCAGGATTCTCGATGAGAGTTTCTTCCGGAGTTTTGGGGGCAGGAGAAGGTTCTGAAGATCATGTCTCTGCAGCTCCTGAAGCATTTAACGGGCCTCCGAGTGAAGATTTGCAATCATTATCACATACCAAATCTGGAGGAAATTTAGAATCAAGATCATGGAACATAGTCTGGACAGCTCCTGAGGCTGACAGTGGACCAGTTACAATCTGGCTAGTTGGCAACTCAGTAAATGGAGATGGCGTTCCGGGACCTCAAGATATGTGGAATAGACTTTCAACAGTTATCATCGAAGGAGAAGATGACGGCAATCGTAGAACTGTGTTTTCAGGTGATGGCAATATAGAGCCGCCGGCCCCCCCCTCTTCAGGACATACCGACCTCCACCATATGGGGGCGAAATTCAGAGCACATTGGTTAGGACTCCTTGGATTCGGAGCTGTAATTGTAGTGCTAATCTTCTGTGGTTTTTTCCTCAGGTATGGGTTTAGCCGACACTACAAGGGAAGAAGCAACCTGTTAAGATTAAGAATCAAGCATCTTAGGAGAGGTGATCAACTGTGAAGACTGACCAAGTTCTTACGTTATTACGTGATGTTAAGAGCGGAGCTGTATCTATTGATGATGCTCGTACGGCTCTAGAAGGAGTCTCATTAAGCGAAGAACAATATGAATCTGCTATCGAACATGGTGTCTTCACTAAGCCAAAAGTTGGAACAGTCGTTAGAGCAACAATTTCTCCAGCTGCTGAATCTTGGTTGATGGTATTATTCTTCATCTGGGGTATTTTCTGGACCACATATTGGTCTTTTACTCTCACTTACGGCCTCCTAAATGGATGGGACCAACAACAACTAGCGTTCCATTTAGGAATGACATTTATGACCCTCATAATGATGGGGATAATTTATCTTCGATTCGTATTACCTGACCTCGTAGTTGTCAAACATAGACGAAATAAGTACATCCCAATCAAAGATACTGAAACCTGGAAGAAATATGATGCATGAGGTGAAAAAATGAGTCGCAAATTCAAACTCCGTCCTTCTCCAGGAGAAGTAGATGAAGTTACAACCGGTGGTTCAAGAATGATAGATAGAAGAGACTTCATTCGACATTCATTCAACAGTGCTGCAGGCGTTATTGCTGCAGCATCATTGGGTTCGATTGGATTCGCAGCCCTCTTGATGGGAACTGCAGAAACAGATGGAGGTGATTCAGCAGTAAGATTTTGGGTCCCATCCGGTGCTGAAGATACAGCATGGTATGGAGATTTACATCTTGAACCTATGACAAAATCTGTTTTTGAAGCAGAAGCAGCAAATTCATCCACTGGAATGGCAGGAGCAGCTGGGGTTTGGAGTGGTCTTCCAGTTACTGTGATTTACGTCCCTCATGATGAGAATGATGGTAGTGCACCTGTAGAGAATAAGCCCAGATTCCAATTTGGCGATGGATACGATCAGTCAGGAGCATATATCGGATATGGAGGAGAAATGGAAGATGATGCTACCTACTCTGATTTAGCAATTCATAACAATATGGTCATCGTTTTCAGTCGATGTCCACATTTATGTTGTATTCCAGGGTGGCAACTTGTCCCTAACGACTTTACTGCAGATACGTGGTTTCCCGGAGGAACCGACTCTGGAGGAAACAAATTATTCTGCATTTGCCATTCTAGTAGATATGACCCCACGATGATTGAGAAAAATCAAAACCGAAATCGTACAAATGGTACTATGTTCGAATACTTCGGAATCAAACTTACTGGAGGTCCTGCGCCTGTTGGTATGCCTCTAATTCCATTTGAAGTAAATGGAGATGTAATTGAAGCGCTTCCTTCTTATCTTGATTGGTATACTTTCTGTGACTGAGGTGAAAAAAATGATTGAATCAGTAGTACTCTGGATTTTCCTTGCAGTAATCTTAGTGATAGTAGCATTCACTCTTAGAAAAGAACGTGAAGAAGTGCCACGTAAAGAGATTTTGAGAGCTGTTCAAACTACCTCAGGTGCTGGAGGAATGGGCCTCATGGAGAAATCATTCCTCTGGGCCTTTTCATGGATGGATACCAGATTTAGAATTCAAGATTATTGGGCTATGTCTAGAGATGCATATTACAGCATGCATAGACAGATGCCTTTGACACATGCAGAAAAATACAAACTAAGGATTATTTGGTACTGGTATCCTCTTTATTGCTTAGGAGGGATTTCTTTCTTGGCATTCATTATCCTAGTGATTTCTGGCACTATTCTCGGCATATATTACGTTCCCGGGGGGCAGGGAGATCCTACACCAGCTTATGCTAGTATGGAATTCATAATGACACAATTACCCTTTGGTTACATTATTCGTTCGATTCATCATTGGACAACTCACTTCATGGTTGCAGCTGTTTTCTTACATATGTGCAGAGTATATTTCACAGGAGCATACAGAAATCCTCGTGAATTAAACTGGCTTATCGGAGTAGCTCTGATGTTCTTTACCATCTTCTTCGGGTATTCAGGATATCTCCTTCCATGGGATGCGTTAGCATTTGGTGCCGCGACAATTGGTATCAACATGGCAAATGCAACCCCTCTTATCGGACCATGGGTTGCAACAGCGATGTTCGGAGGCAGTACGCTAACTTACCAAGCAGTCACAAGAATGTATTTCATTCACGTATTCATTCTACCTGTTCTAGTTACTACTTTGATAATTATTCATTTGTTCATAGTTTGGGTTCAGGGAGTTGCTGAACCGCACTGAGAGGAGGAGGAAAAATGGGAATAATCGAACGTCTAGGTCGTGTTGCTGATACTTATGTTGACGAAAGGGATCAACTAATCGAGGCAGAGCAAGAACGAAGGAGGGTATTTACTGGGCATGCATTTTGGCCTCAAGAAGTATTGAGAGACACCATAATAGCAATGTCAATTCTGATGGTATTATCCTTCTATTCATGGTTAATTCCTCCCCCCCTACACAGTGCAGCTGATCCATTTGCCCAAGCTGGATTCGTATTTCCGGATTGGTACGTACTCTTCTCTTACGGATACCTTAGACTAGGGGAATATCTCCCACAATTCGATATTCCGCTCCCTACTGCTATAGGAAATTTCTTCGGAACTCCAATTATTTCATGGAATGCAGGATGGTGGGGGGCAGCCATCACAGGAATTCCAGTTGCAATTCTTGCTTTGCCTCCATTCATTCCAGGCAGAGAAAAGCGCGGAGTAGAAGACCCATGGTTTGCAACTGCAGGAATGGTTTACCTTGCACACGTTTGGTTTATCTCAGTCTACTCAATCAATATCTTCCTTGAACTGTATGGGAAAAATCGTACTGATTTTTGTCAAATGAATTCCCATGCAGGTTTATCCTGCGGGACGAGAGAACCATGGATAGCAGAGGTATTCAACAGCATACCCTGGCTACTAACTGGGATTTTCATATTTGCAGTTCTTTACTTTGCAATTCGTTGGTTCTTGGTTCAAACTCAAGGAGCAAGAATCACCCCTAACGGGAACAGGAATGTAGCATTTGGCTCACTTATCATCGCTGTATTGCTCTGTTCAGTTACTTGGCCAGTATATGATAATGGTTTTTGGGACATGGGAGGATTTGGAGCCATGCAAGATATCGAAGAATTAGAAACTCTTCGCAGTCAACCTAGTGACACTCTGATTGCTATTGAAGAAAGTGAATACCACGAACATATGATGGGACTCTGTTTATCCTACAGTGACTCGTCAAAATCTCCTGCATGGGATGATGACCATTTTGATTCAGGAGCATGGGCTTACGAAGATCATTGTGTTATGCCTGCTGAAAAATTCACTGAATGGGGTATTTTCCAACCCACTCAAACTCACATCATTGATTTTAACGGAGCAAATAATCACATCGATACAAACAATGGTAGAAACGGATTATTCAATGAATCAACTCATCCAGGTTCAGTTGATGGTTCAGCCGTAGAACATTCATTTTCAGGAATAATGGAAGTTCCTAATCTAGGAGTAGATACTCTATTCGTAGACGTATCATGCAATGCTAGAACTACGATTAGAGGCGCTGGAGATCATACCATTTCTCTTGTTGTGAAAGATATTACTGGAAAAGAACTCACATCAATGGATGCATGTAGTACTGAAACATTGAAATTAAGTTCAGGAACATCTTACTCTCTTGACTATACGATAATTACAACCGGATTAGATATATCAGGCGATGTTATCACAGATGTTTCTATCTCTGCATTCCAACCTTTAGTCTTGGATTCTAAGGGCGTTGCTGTTGATCTTTCCGATGACACAGAATTATTCCTATTGACAGGATCTACGATTTATAATGCTGAACAACTATCATCGTTTACTCTGGAAAATCCTACGTTCGAAAAGAATCCTAAGAGTTTGGATGCCAAATTAACATACTCATTAGTCATTCCATGTCTAGGAGTTGGAGCACTTGTCTTTTTCGTCATGAGAAGTATGGCGAAAGGATACGAATATGAAATGAACAAATGCTATGGTTGCGACCTATGTGATGATGCATGTCCTGTTCGATTATTCAATGCTGGAGACAAATTGAATATTATCTATAACACTTGGAATAATGAGGATGATGGAGTACCGCTTTATTCTTGTTTAACTTGTACTGCATGTACAAATGCATGCCCACAATTGGTAGATTATGATTCATATATTGACATTCGAAGAAACTTAATTGTTGGAGGTCCTCCAGCAGCCGAAATTCCTCATTCAATTTTACAGGCAGTACTTAGGGCGGAAGCAGATGACGAAGCTAATGACCAATTCGTTGCAGTTGAAGATTACCCAATTGATTCGTCTGTAGGGTATTACCCCGGCTGTGTAGATTATATAGATCAAGAAATGATTTTTAGTCATGTAAATGAAGGTACAATGAATCTTGGACAAACTACTGATGCTGCTTTTACACTGTTTGAAGATGCAGAGATTGATGTTGCATATCTAGGTAGAGATTTTCTAAAGTGTTGCGGGCACGATCAAAAATGGCAAGGTATGACAGAAGTTTTTGAAAAATTAAAAGCATACAATCAGAAGAAATTAGGAGATAGTGGGATTGAAACATTAGTCACTTCTTGTGCAGAATGCTTCCGAACCTTTGCATTAGATTATGAACTCGATGACCTCAAAGTCATGCATACTACAGAGTTTTTGATAGAATCGGGATATGACTTTGATGCAGCAGTTCCAGATGGAACAACTGTTACATATCACGATCCTTGTAGATTAGGAAGACAAATGAATCTCTTTGACGAACCTCGTGAACTAGTAAAGAGAGTAGAGGGCGTAGATTTAGTTGAGATGGAACATCATGGAGAAGACGGCTTATGTTGTGGAGTTTCAAGTATGATGTCTTGTAATGAAAATTCACGAGCCCTTAGAATTGAAAGATTTGAAGAAGTGAGAGCTACAGGTGCAGAAATTATGCTTACAACTTGCCCTAAGTGTGTTTCTCACTTTGAATGCTTAAAGTTCGAAGGTGACCCAAGACATGATTTTGAAATCTTAGATGTAGTATCTTTCTTAGCAAGGCAGATTGAAGAAAAGAAGCAAGTTTGATATCAAAACCCTAAGAGTAGAATAAAGGGAGTCGAGGACATACCATGTCGACTAGAGATGAAGTTGCTTCTCGCAGAGGCGACGTACAAAAACGGATACGTATGGCTCTTAATGCTGCTAAGGCAGAAGAAAGAGCAACTATCAAAGGCGGAGAAACAACTGTTGCTTTCGTTAATGAGACACAATGTATAGGTTGTGATCAGTGTACAATTGTATGTGACGATGATGCTATTGAATTATATGATAAAGCAATGACTAGTCCTTTAATTCAAGTAGATATTAATCGAAAAGCAAAGATTCTCCGTGATCCTTGTACTGGCTGTAGATTATGTGTTTTAGCTTGTCCCACTGATGCAATAAGTATGATTGACAGATAACTAAACTATTCGAGAATAAATTTCAGAAAAGTCTGAAGCATTAGATTCATAGGTATATTTTTCTAAAACTCTTTTACGTCCGAAAATACCTTTCTTCACAAGCCCTTCAGGGTTCTCAATTTCTTCAATAATCGCTGAAGACATTGAATCATTATCACCCATAGTGAACAATTTTCCAACCGTATCATCGACCATCTCTGGTAAAGGCCCATGATTTACAGTGACCACAGGAGTCCCTGATGCCATTGCCTCTAGTGGAATTAATCCTTGACCTTCATAATATGAAGGATATACTACTAGATCTGAAACCCTGAACAAGAAGGCTAGATCATCGAATGGAAGACTAGATTCAATTGTGACATATTCCCCAATACCTAATTTTCGAGATAGTTTCTCAAGACGTTTCTTCAGATGTCCTCGGCCTACAATTACTAATCGAACTCCTGGAATTTTTTTGTTAACCTTAGAAAATGAACGCAATAACGAAGCATATCCTTTACGTGCAGCTAATCTACCAACTGCCAATAATAATTTACCATCTTTAGGAACACTATATCTTTCACGAATCAATTTTCCTCGATGATTTTCTTCAGTTATTGGAATGAACATCTCAGTATCAACACCCCAATGAATAACTTCACAATCCCAATCATTTGGAGGAGAATACCTATCCATGAAATCTTGTTTTGTAGCTTGTGAATTTGCAACACAAACATTAGATTCAGATAATGCAGCATTTTCAAATCCTGCATAATATCCCCCTGTTAGTAAAATAGCAAGATCGTTTGGATTAGCCCAAACTGCTGCTTCTTTCATTCTTGATGCTATTCTAAGACCATCTCTTTCACCTAACCAAGAACCATGTAATGATGAAACTACAGGTGATATCTCTTGTTTACAAATCTTGAACTGTTTCTTCGTCCAAGAAATCATTGGACAATGAAGATGAACAACATCAACTGGATCTATAGAATGGAGACGCCGCAATTCATTCAAAGCATACTTCCCATAAGATCTTGTAAATCCCATTGGAATCCTAGCCCATTTTACTTTGCGAACAGTTACTCCATCTATAGGTGGTGGATCACCAGAACCCCCGTTACGTGTAATGATTGTAATACGATGGCCCAGAGAAACTAATGCAGATGATAAATGGAAAACAGTAGATCCCATGCCACCCCACCTAGGAGGATATTCAGCACTAAGCATGGCGATATGCATGGTTCAACCTAAACCACTGTCAACGGATATCCCGCTTGAATCAATCGATGACAAGTTAATAGAGATACAGAGAATTAAGTCATTGTATCTTTTCGGATAGGCATGGACGAAGAAAAATCAGATCCGGTTCGGTTCGGTGCAGAATTTGGACCCTACAGATCGAGTAAAACAAGTGGTGTTTCTCTTTCAACATTTAAGACACTAGTGTGGACATCAAATATTGGAGGATTGATTTTGATGGTTATAGGGCTAGAATTGATGATTGTTCAGCATGCATATTCTTGGGCATTACTTTGCTTTGTGTTTGGAGTAGGTATTGCTTTGTTTCCATCAAACTATGAAATCGTTGGAATGGAAGAAGATCATTCTTCCGGAGAAGATTGATGATCTATATCTTCTCGACCCATCGCTATCATAGATATATTCGCAACTAACTCATGCAACCATTTTCTAGCATGAATCTCAAGAGATGCTTTTTCAGACAAATCTTTGTCAAGGATAAACTTAGTAGAAGGAGTATTCAAATTATCAAGAACACCGTGTTTATTGTTAGAGCGGTAAAACCAAGATATTACTTCGCCGTTAACTCCATATCCTACAGGTTCGATTACAGAATCGTTAGACCTGATGAATGTGGGGACCGCTTCTTGCAATAAAAAATCTTCAGCATCCTTTCCTCCTTTGGCATATGTCAAACGATTCATCTTTCGTTTTGAGAGGTTTAGAACTTCGTCAGGACTTTGAATACGTAGAATTCCTAATCCATATGTTCCTTTGTCATTCTTGATAAATAAAGAAGGCTGAGAATCAATTCCATGCTCTTTGTATTTTTTAGAAATAAATTCTAAACCTTCATGAATCTCACCAGCTAATCTTTCTCTACAAGTTATATCTTCTAGGCATCTACCTCTGCTAATGAATCCCCAAGGTCCAATTAGCCATGGATCTATTCCGACTAAATCACCGACTTCATGAACTAAATCTGAAACATGTTCAAAATGACGACATTTACTCCTTGAATGCCATCCCATGTGATTTGATGGCACTACATCTACTCCTGAGACATGTAATGGGCCATCACTCAAATCTGCATTAAGAAAAATCATATCTACACTTTTTCCATCTGCTAAAACCATCTCATCTGTTACATCAACATCAACATATGACAAATCACCTAACGAAGTAAGTAAATTTTGATGATTCAATAAATCGGTACCCACTAATACCTCTATTCCTGTTCTATCAAGTAATGATTTAATCAATCGAACATTTTCAAGATATCCCGGATTTCTGGTATGTGCTTCTGGCCACAGAAGAATGCGTTTAGGGAAATTATCTAAATTTTCAAACCACTTCTTCAATCTAAATGATAATTCGGGATGATCTTCGGGATCAAGATTATTGAATCCAGCAGGAAATGCATTTGAATCCACAACTACTGCTTTCCATCCTGCATCTCTAATATCGAATGAACCATAAATAGGGAGAGGAATATTTTTTCTTTTTTCATCTAACCAGTACTGAATTTCATCTTTCTTTTCCAATAATGAAAACAAAGCATCTTCTAATCCTGCCATCAAAACAACTCCATGGGCTCTACATCATCCAACAAACTAAACAGATCCGTATTAGTATTCAATGATTTATCAGGTCTAAGATGTAATGAACAAAATAATCGAAACCCTATTGCAATATCTGGCATCGTATCTAAGAGAGGAGCAAGATGAGGAGTTTCAGCATTCCATTCAATTATATTCGGTTTTAATTCATTAATTATTGAATTTATCAAACCTGGTGAAGTGGCTGTACCAGCAGGAAGTTTAGGCCGTGAAACTATATTTTTAGGAAGATTAGTTAGAGCCGCAGCTTCTCTTAATGCTCTCTTTTCCATATAGCCTTCCTTGAACCTCCAATCAATAGGCAGTTTACTAGATAATTCAAGATGCTGACGCGAAAGGAAGGGGACTCTAACTTCTAGGCCATGCGACATACTATGACGATCGACTAATCTTAACTGGAAATTTGTTAATTGACCCCTAGACATTTCGAAATTTAATGTATTTTCTAGATTACAAAATACATCTTCAACTTTAGGAGGAGCGGCAGTCCACGGTTGTCCGGGACCAATAATATCATTCTCGAGGAGTAATCCTGAGGAAAGACCTTTTGCCAGAGGATGATCAATCAAATCTAGTCTCTGAGAGACTAATTTCGAATGATTGGATAAGTTGGCATGTCTTGGATAACCTGCATGAATTTCATCTGCTCCTTGTCCACAAATTCCAACCTTAACTTCTTTTGACATTTGTTCAAATAATGGTTGGAAAAAAAGAACAGTAAGATCTAAATCTTCTCCTGCCCAAGATAAACTCGGCAAGCGCTTCCAAAATACATCTTCATCTAAAGTCCAACAATGATGGTCAAGATCAAGGGATTTTGCAACTTCAACTGCTGCTCGATAATCGGGATTATCTTCGCTCTCAGAAACTGTCCAACACTTAGGAATCGGTTTTCCTGCAATCTCGGATGCATCTTTTGCTAAAGCAGCAACCATACTTGAATCAAGGCCACCAGATAGAACAATTCCAACAGGCACATCAGAATTCAAACGATCTGCTAGACCCATCCGAAGACTATGCAATAATTGAGGAGCATGATTTGGACTCCATTCCTTATTTGGACTGTTTTTTATTGTAGAATAATTGGCAACTCCAGTTAGTACTGCTCTGCCATTACTATCAAGTGACCACGTTTCAATTGTACCGGGTCTAACCTGAGAAACACCATAAAATAGGGAGGTATCATCTAGAGAATATTCGAATGCAAGTCTAGCAAATAATGCTTGAGTGTCTAATCTAGGAAGATATTCAGGATGCCCGCGAAAGGCCTTGGCTTCTGATGCAAATAAAAGAGAACCATCATCTGATTGCCACTTCATTAATGGTTTAATTCCCAACTCATCTCTACAAAGTATCAATTCTCTATATCGTGGATCCCACAAAGCAAAACCCCACATCCCATTCAGACGTTTTACCCACTCAACGTGTCGAAGTGCTTGATTTACCCCAGATGAAACTCTATACCAGCCATTCTTTTTTCCTGAAACTGTTTCTGGAATTACTGAAGGCGAAGGAATAGAATTGAAGTGAGCAGCTAAAATTGCTTCTCCATCTCCACTTGTTTTCCAAGGATAAGATGTATTCTCTCGGATTTGAGTTTGATTGTAAATCTCTCCATTCTGAATTAGTACACAACCATGTTCACTTTGAATAGGTTGACTAGATCCAACTACATCAATAATTGCTAGCCGTGAATGACCAAAAGAAATATTCCCAACTCGATTTACTGAATCTGACCAATATCCTTGCCCATCTGGACCTCGATGTGATAGACAAGAAATCATGTCTGATGCGATGAAAGGATCATCGGTTCCGAAGACCCCTGAAATGCCGCACATAACATTAAACCAACGCTATTGGATTTGAAACTGCGGATATCACCAGAAAGCAACATATATCCAAACAGAGAGTGCCATGGCTAAAAGATAAACGAAAACATAAGTTGATTGAGATATTCCATCTCCACTAACTACTGCTCCATCTTTATCTCCAGATGCAGATGTGTCCTGAGTTGCCATGGACTGGCGACTAATATCTGGATTGTAAATCTAACCCGAAATAATCACAATTTCATAGAAATGGCTCAAGGAACAAAACGAATGAAAGAGGAATTAGTAACATTGTTGCATTATCATCAATCCAAGTTAATCTAGGCCATTCAGAAGCAACTACTATTGCAGCAATAAATGGAGCAATGAGGAGAGGAGTACCTAAAAAATAGTGACAGAAAATCCATATCAAAATTGTACCAATATAGGCAATTACAATCACATTTCTACTACTCCAATTTGCACGACGCAACTCACCCATTAATGGATCTATCAATGTAAGGCCAAGAATTAATGGGAACCCAAAAGCACTATTTTGAATCCCAACTTCCGGGGAAAGTAATAGAACCAAACAAACTGAAAAACCTCCCCAAAAGAAGGCGGAAATTTGTTCACTTTCATAATCACGTTGTCCAAATACAACAAATCCCATTCTTAGTCGAACAATTTCAATTAATACAAAAATAAAAGCAACTATACTGATAAATTGTTTAGGTTCCAACTCAAAAAAGAAATTAGAAATGTTTGTACCATTCCAATAATACAAGAACGGGATTATCATCATAGAAATATGAGTTATCCGACGTACAATGTGTCCCCTTAAACCACCAACAGATGCAGGTACGTGATCATTTATATTCACAATATTATCGGAAATATTCTGGACTTCATTAGTCATCCCAATCATAACGAAATTAGGATAGCCCTTTTTGACCTATTGCTGAATAATGTTTTGAATCGCCTGTTCTATGGATATATGCCCTTCAACCAGATCTCTTACAGCTGACTCAAAAGATGATCTTGATACTAATTCATCCATTACAGCAGACGAAAGACGATGCCTCCATTTTACAATCTCTACTGAAGGACGAGATTGGATTGATTCTAAAGCTTCCACCAGTTCATCAATACCTGTACGATTCAATGCACTGACTACCACCACAGGAACATTAGAAGCAGGTCCAAGTGCTAAACCAGAGCGAATATTTGCTGCTGCTTGTTCAGACCCGGGTAAATCTCCTTTGTTAACCACAACTACATCTGCTAATTCAAGTAATCCGGCTTTCTCTGCTTGAACAATATCTCCTCTATCTGGACCATCTACAAGTAAAACAGAATCAGTCATTGAAACTATACCAATTTCAGTTTGACCTACTCCAACTGTTTCTATCAATACCCTATCCATTCCTGCAATAGAAAGAGCAGAAATCATTGCCTTAAGACGTAAAGGAATAGAACTATGAGAGGTTCGAGTTGCTACACTTCGGATGTAAATTCTATCATGAACTCCACTTTGTTCCATTCTCATTCGATCTCCTAGAAGAGATCCCCCACTGATTGGAGAACTAGGATCAATGCATAAAACGCCTACACGTTCACCTCTATCTGCAAAAATCTTAGCTAAACAATCTGTAAGACATGACTTACCTACTCCAGGTGGACCTGTAATTCCTATTGACTGAACTGGAGAAATAGATAATACTGAATCAATGGATTCTTGATCACCTTGCTGAATCATCGTAAGTAAACGTGCTAGAGCCCTACGCGATCCTTGAGACGCTTGAGATACTAGTTCTGATTCCGTCATGAATTCAGCTCCAATGCCAACCATCAGAAAATCCAACACCTACTGGCTCATTTGACATTCTTCTATTCTTCACTTCATTCAAAAAAAGAGTAAATTCCTCTGTAGGAGTTCCAGGGCCGAAAATTGCCCTTACTCCTGAATCAAATAATGCAGGCCTATCCGCCTGTGGAATAATTCCTCCTCCAAAAACAACAACATCATTCAAACCATTTTCCTTCAACAATTCACAAACTCTCGGAAATAAAAAACCATGAGCACCTGACAAAGAGGACAAACCAAGAATAGATGCATCTTCATCTTCTACAATTCGAATAATCTCCTCGGGAGTTCGCCTTAAACCGGTGTAAATTACTTCATGCCCTGCATCTCTAAGAGCCCTTGCAACAACTTTTGCACCCCTATCATGACCATCAAGGCCAGGCTTGGCCACGACTATTCGGAGGGGATCCATGTACTGCGAGTTAAGCCGTTTAACTTGAACCAACCGTCTAAATTCCAACATTCAAGGGGATGAATTATGGGCAACTTCGCGGAATGACACCACATGGAGACGACAGAGGAGCGACTCCAAGACCTCAGGCGACGGAAAGGACAAGCAGAAATGGGTGGGGGTCAAAACAGAATTGATGCCCAACATGGAAAAGGAAAAATGACTGCTAGAGAACGAATTGAAGCGTTCTTAGACGAAGGTACATTCCAAGAAATAGACGCATTAGTAGAACACAGATGTAGTGATTTTGGGATGGACCGAAATATTATCCCTGGAGACGGAGTAGTATGTGGATACGGAACTATTGATGGACGAACAGTATACTGCTATGCTCAAGATTTTACCGTTTATGGAGGAAGTCTCGGTGAGATGCATGGACTCAAGATATGCAAGTTGTTGGATATGGCAATTAAAACCGGAGCTCCAGTTGTAGGAATGAATGATAGCGGAGGTGCCCGAATTCAAGAGGGAGTGGCGTCTTTAGGATCTTATGCAGAAATTTTCTTTAGAAATGTTAGAGCGAGTGGAATTATTCCTCAAATTTCTGTAATTATGGGACCTTGTGCTGGAGGAGCAGTATACAGTCCTGCAATTACTGATTTTGTGATAATGGTGGATAAGACTGCTCATATGTTCATTACTGGTCCAGAAGTTATCAAAACAGTAACTAATGAAGAGGTTTCGTTTGAAGAACTTGGAGGAGCAAATACTCATGCAACTAGATCTGGAGTTACTCACTTTACTGCAGAATCTGATGAAGATGCTCTCGATTTAGTACGAAATTTACTTGGCCACTTGCCCAGTAATAATTTAGAGAAAACTCCTAGATTATCTTCTGCAAAACCATCTATCGATTCTGAAACTTTGCGAAATCTTGTTCCTGAAGACCCATCAAAACCGTATGATGTAATTACTGCCATCGAAGGAATAGTCGACCATGGAGCATTTTTAGAAGTTCAAGCCGATTTTGCTCAAAATATTGTTTGTGGATTTGCTCGACTTGATGGCCATTCAATTGGATTAGTTGCAAATCAACCGAATTTCTTAGCCGGATGTTTGGATATCGACGCGTCTGTAAAAGCTGCAAGATTTGTGAGATTTTGTGATGCTTTTAATATTCCTTTAGTTACTCTAGTTGACGTTCCTGGATTCTTACCGGGAGCGGGACAAGAGTGGGGTGGTATAATTAGACATGGAGCTAAACTACTCTACGCTTATGCAGAAGCTACAGTTCCTAAAATGACTGTGATATTAAGAAAAGCCTATGGTGGCGCTTATGATGTTATGTCGTCCAAACATATCAGAGGAGATTATAATATTGCTTGGCCAACTGCTCAACTTGCTGTAATGGGTGCTGAAGGTGCAGTACAGATAATCCATAGAAAAAGAATTCAAACTTCTGGCAATCCAGATCAAGAGCGTCAGAGATTGGTAGATGATTATACTGAATCTTTTGCTACTCCATACAAAGCAGCTTCTCTCGGTTACCTAGACGACGTAATAGATCCAGCAGAAACTCGTGAACGTCTTTCAAGAGCGCTTGGCCATCTAATGGATAAAGAAGAACCAAGACCGACTCGAAAACATGGTAATATCCCACTCTGAGGCAATCATATGGATGAAAAAACATCTTTTACATCAGAAATTGGACGGATATTGAGAGAATCAAGAGATGTAAATAATGATCAAGTTGATAATAAATTACGTCTTGCAGTCGCTTTAGCAGTTAGATTACACATTTCTAGAAGTCCCGATGATAAGGCACATATTGGTCGAATGTTAGGTCCTGCTTTCGCTCAAGATCATCGTCGAATGAGGTTCGGAAGAAATAATCTGATTCAAGCAAGGAATTCAAGAAGTACTTGGAGGTAAATTTATGCCAGAAAAGTATGAAATCGATATTGATGGAGAAATTTTCTCTGTGGATATTGAAGAAATCGATGGAGAGGGATTACGAGCCACCGTTTCTGGGACCGAATTTATTGTTAAACTACCAGAGGGTGTTGGTTCTTCTCCTACTCCAAGAAGAAGGAGTGGAGGAGGTGGTTCAAAAGTAAAATCGGGAACTGTTTCGACTAGTATACCTGGAAAAATTGTTACTTTAGAAGTTACATTAGGCCAAGAGGTAATTGAAGGAGAAGTAATATTGATTCTAGAAGCAATGAAAATGCAGAATGAAGTAACTGCTCCTGTATCAGGAAAAATATCTTCAATCAATTGTTCAGAAGGAGAGAATGTTGAAGCTAATATGGCACTAGTTGTGATCACACCCAATACCGAAGAAGGAGAAAATATAGATGAATCATAACAATGATTCAAGTGATGTTAGCGTGAGGTGATGTTGTATGCCTAAATGCGACTATCCAGACTGTGGCGAGGAAGGCGAAGTAATTTCGCGTCTTTCTCCAGAGGGATTTTTAGTAGCAACTGGGAAAAAGGCATATTCGTTTAGAGAGGCCTATCGGCGATTCTATTATTGTAAAAGATGTCATGACGAATTAATGACAAATGTTTGGACTAGAGTGCGTAAACCTGATGATAAAGGGGATGATCATCCTGCTCCAACAATGGTCTAAGAACAAGTCATACTACCGTTGACTGTGTCAGACCGCGTTTGCATGGTCAGTGGTGGAAACTCTGGCATAGGTTTCGAATTATGCAGGGGCATGGCAGAAGCTGGATTCCACGTTGTAATGGTCAGTCGTGGCGCAGAACGCGGACTGCCCGCTTTGGAGAAATTACAGGCAGAATTTGGCAACTCAGTCGAGATGATGTTATGTGATATGAGCGACCTTGCCAACATCTCAAAACTTCATTCTGAATTTATCAGCAAGTTCGATCGTCTTGACGTACTCCTCAACAATGCCGGTGCGATGTGGGGTCGCAGAGAGAAGACAGCGCAAGGACATGAAATGACATTCGGCGTCAATCATTTGGGCTACTTTGTTATGGCAAAGACATTCTTGCCATTGCTGAAGGCGACTGAAGGTAGTCGAATCATTAACACCGCATCAGAAGCTCACAGGATGGCCAATCTCAAATTAAAGAACCTAAATTGGGAAAAAAAGTATTACAGTCAATGGCGAACTTATGGCAATTCTAAACTCTGCAATATCTTGTTTACGCGCGAATTGGCTCGTAAATTGGAAGGAACAGGAATCACAACTCATTGCTTCCATCCAGGTGTTGTTCGCACGCGATTCGGTTCCGGTTCTAGCGGTCCAATGCGTTTGTTTTTGCCTCTATTCCGTCTATTTATGATCAACTCTACGAAAGGTGCAAGCACAGGCTTACATCTTGCTTTGAGCGAAGATGCAGCCACCTCAACCGGTGAATATTGGGTTCGATCCAAAAGGAATCGTGGCAACCGTCACGCCCGAGACGACTCTAATGCGAGTCGACTGTGGGAGATTTCTGAGGAGATGTTGAATGAGTGAAGCCACTGTTTTGTACCATCTTTTCCTCACGGAATAAAATTTAGAGATTAACCCCAAGAACCCTGAGCGAGCATTGCTTCTGCGACCTTAAGGAATCCAGCCACATTAGCACCAAACACATAATCATGAGGACGACCATATTTTTGTGCAGTCTCATAAGCAGCCTTGTGAATTCCCACCATGATACCATCTAGTTTCTCATCGACTTCTTCGCGAGTCCACGACATTCGAAGAGAGTTCTGAGACATTTCAAGACCAGAAGTTGCAACACCACCCGCATTCGATGCTTTTCCAGGAGCAAAAAGAACTCCAGCTTTCTGGAAAGCTTCAACAGCTTCAGGAGTACAAGGCATGTTAGCTCCTTCTCCAACTGCCATTACACTATTAGCAACAAGAGCAGCTGCCTCTTCACCGTTGAGTTCATTCTGAGTAGCGCATGGTAGAGCCACATCTACATCAACTGACCAAAGACCATTCATTGATGGTTCAGGCTTTGATTCATGATATTCAACACCATCAAATTGGTCAGCATATTCCTTAATTCGGCCGCGACGTTCATTCTTAAGATCCATTACCCAAGCAAGTTTCTCACGTGTAATTCCAGTTGGATCGTAAATAAAACCGCTAGAGTCTGATAAAGTAACAGGAATCCCTCCTAGATCTAAGACTTTCTCTGTAGCAAATTGAGCAACATTTCCACTACCTGAAATTGAGACTCGCTTTCCTTCCATCGATTCTCCCTTTGTTGCTAACATTTCGCGAACGAAATAAACACAACCATAACCAGTAGCTTCAGGACGAATAAGAGAGCCTCCGTAGGGTAAACCCTTACCAGTGAGAACTCCAGACCATTCATTGGCCATCTTTTTGTACATTCCAAACATGTAACCAATCTCACGTCCACCTACTCCAATATCTCCTGCAGGAACATCCGTATCTGGACCGATATGACGCCATAATTCACCAATAAATGCTTGACAAAAACGCATTACTTCATTATCAGACTTACCTTTTGGATTGAAGTCAGATCCTCCTTTTCCTCCACCCATCGGAAGTCCAGTCAAACTATTCTTGAAAATTTGCTCAAATCCTAAAAATTTGAGAATAGATGCGTTCACAGATGGATGAAATCTAAATCCGCCTTTGTATGGCCCAATAGCACCATTAAACTGAACTCTAAATCCACGATTAACTTGCATCTTACCATCATCATCTACCCATGGAACTCTAAATTGAATTAAGCGCTCTGGTTCTACAACTCGATTGTAAATATTAGCTTCAAGAAATTCTGGTCGCTCTTCAACAATTGGAGTTAGACTCTCAAGAACCTCTAAAACAGCCTGATGAAATTCGGGCTGACCAGGATCTCTTCTCTTCACATTTTCATAAACTTCTTTCAAGTGACTATGCATTTTACATCTCTCCGAGGCACTAACCGCAAGGGATAAACCAATCGAAATCAGTTAAGCACTTGAAAGGTTGTATGATTTTCTTAAGTCTATGAATAGATAATACGCTCAGCAATGTTTGAGACTACTTCTTCGTATCCCTTTAGAGTGATTACAGACATAGCATTCTGGCTAACTTGTCTTTTTCTTAGTGCATCAGCAACAGGAGTATGTTCACGGAACCATCTTGTTCGTCCGTCTTTGCCTATTATTCGAACATCTACTGCTGCCATCCGAGGTTCAGAGAGTAATAATTTGATAGATGGGACATCAATACAAACATATCCTGGATCTAAGCCAGAACGTCTAGCAATCTCATCTTCAACTTGAATCCTGTCATCAGAGTTTGTCGCTAAATGAACCAAACGTTCTATCTGAACTGGGGTCAATTCATCCATTCTCCTTGTCAAACAATTCTTCATTAGACGACGATATTTCAAACGTTTAATCATATCTTTAGCAAATGGACCGGCAGAATCCAGAGCATGCCACACTTCTGCGTCAACCATTCGTTGCATTTGAACAGCCTCTGGGAGATTTTCCTCAGACCTTTCTACTGCTCTAGAAAGCATTACTTCTGTGATTCTAGTAACTTTATGGAAATATACTGCGCTGTACATTAGAGCTCTAGCCGTCATCATCCCTTCCAAGGCTGATAGACCCCCTTCTGAAATTGCTATATCTCCAGAATGTCTCTCCATACAATGAATCAATCTATGATGATCAATTATTCCGTGTCTCACACCGGTAAAATGTGCATCACGCAAGAGGTAATCCATTTGATCGCAGTCAACTGGGCCATGAACCAAATGACCCATAGTATGATCTTGTGAGTGAAAGGCTTCTGCACCTTCACCCCAATGAAACAAATTTCTTTCTTTCCCTCCTGCATCAGGACCATGAATCAATGATGAAACCTCTTTAGGATCGATTCCATACGATTCTAAAATCTCAGGAACAGTTCTACGTTCTGGGAAAAGAGACCTCTCTTCATCAGAGAGTATCTCATAATCTCCAGTGATTATACCTTCTGTGATATGCATATGATCTGCTCCTCCTCTCTCATGAAGTATATGTTCCAAGGTATGAGAATACGGACCATGGCCAACATCGTGTAGCATTGCTGCCACTTCTACAATTGTAGATTCTTCTTCAGAAAGTGAAAGACTGTCTGCCATTCGCCCTGCTAAATGTGAAACTCCAAGAGAATGCTCAAAACGAGTATGATGAGCACCTGGAAAAACCAAATGAGCAAGCCCTAATTGTTTGATATGACTTAGTTTATTGAACTCAGGAGTAGAAAGTAAATCTTCTCTAACACCATCAATCGAAAATGACCCATGTATAGTGTCATTGATGACTCTCATTGATACATGCCCGTGCAGACTCAGAAATGAACCCTACTATCCTATTGTTGATTCCAACCTTGTTGGCCCCATCCTTGCTGAGAGTAAGCATTTGGATCCACCTGTTGGTGATTTTGCTGTCCTTGAGCTTGTTGATGAGCCCACCATTCGGCTTGCTGAGCAACTCTCATCTCCTCTTCTAGACGATAGCGCTTATCTCCAATACGATCGAATAACAGAGCAGTCTGTCCAGCATCAATCCTCCCTTTTTCAGACAATGTCTCAACCTCTTTCTCGACCTCAAGAATGCCTTCATATCCTTCAGCATTATCTATGGAGTTCCTTAGTCGTTCAAAATTACTTTTTCTACTAGTAGATGATCTCCAAACTAATATTGACATCAATGCACCAATTGATATTATGACTAATATCCCAATTGATACTCCTGTTTGAACGGCAGGATCTAATGTAGAACTCTGTTGTAACTGGTCCGGAGTATTATCTCCATCTTCATCTATTGGTACATCGTTAGGATCGAATGGATCGGTTCCAACATTAATTTCATCGAAAGTAGTAAAACCATCATTATCATCATCAGGATCAACCATATCTGCCCATCCATCTCCATCAAAATCGGGACATCCTTTAGTAAATCGAGTGGAATTCCCTGCTACTAATGGACAATCATCACTTTGTTCAAAGCCTTGCTGATCTGCCCATCCATCGCCATCAGTATCTGACCATAAAGAAGCATCATTTGCCCAACCGCCTGGAACACTAGAATTACCATCAATAATATCTGCAAAACCATCTCCATCTGAATCTAAACATCCAACTAATCCATTTTCTGTAGATTCCCCATATTCCGCTGGGCAACTATCAGGGTCTGTTCCATTAGGATTGTCTCCTAATCCATCTGCATCAGAATCTACCCATTGACTTGGATCTGAGGGGAATGTATCACCAACATCTGACCATCCGTCACCATCTCGATCAGGACAAGCTATTCTATCCTCAGTTGAAGTGCCCCATTCTGTGGGACAATCATCAATTAAGCCGGATTCGGCCACATCTGGAATCCCATCTTCATCAGTATCCGGGCATCCGTTAGATGATTGACCAAAATCTACAGGGCAATCATCAGCATCATTAGAAATACCATCCCCATCATTGTCTGGACATCCTATTTGATCGATAGATGAAGTTCCTTGACGAGTTGGACAATCATCTGAATCTGGGAAGCCAGGAGAATCTCCAAAGCCATCACCATCTGAATCAGCATTCTGGTTAGGATTATCAGGCATTGCATCAGAAATATCTGACCAACCATCACCATCTGAATCTACGCAGCCTATACGATCTCTAAACGAGGTGCCCGGGGTATCAGGGCAATCATCAAAGGGACCAAGAGAGTAGTCAAGTTCAATATCTTCATACCCATCATTATCTCTATCCAAAGGACTCGGGTCTGGAAGATATGCTCCTTCAATCCACATTCCCGGCCAATGGGACATTCGAGAAGAATTCCAAGATGATACACGCCAATTATCTCCCATTCCATCTCCATCAGTATCATTCCATTGTGACGGTTTATTGAAGAAATCATCAGCGAGATCTGACCAACCATCGCCGTCTAAATCAGTACATCCATAGGAATCTTTTGTAGAAGTACCCCATACATTTGGACAATCATCTGGAGCTTCTCCTTCAGTATTATCTCCAAATCCATCTGAATCTGTATCTTGCCATTGAGTAGAATTACCTAAGAATGCATCATTAGAATCTGATTGACCGTCTCCATCTTCATCAGGACAACCAAATACATCTCTTGTGCTTAAACCATATGCAACAGGACAAAAATCAGGAGTCGTAGCACCATCTCGATAAACACCAAGTCCTCCAAACCTAGAAGCATTCCAAGATGGTTCGCCCCAATTATCACCAAAACCATCACCATCAAAATCTGACCATTGAGTAGAATCAATAGGGAATTTATCAGTACGATCTCCTACTTTATCACCATCAGAATCGATACCATGAACAACTAAAACAAAATCATTAGATCCGCTATGAGAAACTGAAGAACCATCAATAGTTAATGAGGTAGGGTAATTGAAACCGAAATATGTTTCATTTCCAAGAATAGCCGCTCCATATCCTAAATCTCCAGATGTAGAACCATATCCTTTGACCCAATTCCACGTACCTGAAGAGGAAAGTGTTGCAGCAAATACATCATTTGATCCTGTACTACTTAGGCCATATGCTCCAAAAACTGCTGTGTTGTAATAATATCCAGTAATAGCTATCTCACCTGAATCCCATTCAGTGGAAACTTCGTAACAATAATCAGTACTACTACCTCCTCCCTTATCATACCAATTCCAATTGCCAGTTGGCGAGATTTGAGCCACAAACATATCCCAACTATTCTGATTTGATTGCAACCTATTTCCAGAAAATTCGGAATAAGCATAAAATCGACCACAAACGGTAGCATTACCACCTGAATCTACACTAATTCCTTCAGGGTAGGTCTCATAGGAACTATATCCAAATTCTTCTGCCCAAGAATGACTACCAGAAGAAGAATATTGGGCTATAAATCCCCAATAGTCATAACCACGGTTACCATTGTTCAATGTCATCCCTGAGAACTCAACATTGTACGAGAATTCTCCAGTAACATATACTCGTTCTTGTGCGTCAACTGCTACAGATCGCCCTCTCTCATAGTAACTGCCTCCAATCCTTTCAACCCAACGCCAATTCCCTTGAGAGTCAAGACTAGCGAGAAAACCATCTGAGTAACAACTACCGCATGTTATTGAACCAGCAGAACCAAAATTCAATGTTCCAGATGACCAATATCCAGTGACATATACATTCCCCGATTCTGCTAGAGCCACCCCGTGAGCATAATCACTACTGCTTGCTCCCACTGTCTCTGACCAAAGCCAATTTCCGGCAGTATCCAATAACGCTACAAAAACATCGTAAGAACCACTAGAAGAATGATAGTCACTACCAAATTGAATTGAACCGTAGTAAATCCCTGTAATACTGACATTTCCTCCCTTATCCACATCTATATCATAACAATAATCTGAATTAGTTGAACCAGCAGTTTTCACCCATAACCACTCACCAGTCACTGACAATTTAGCAACAAAAATATCTGCAGTATTACTACTGGAAGCAGGAGTAGAAAGCCCGCCCAAGTTCATCGTTTGATGATAATATCCACAAACATATACGTTACCAAAATCATCTACGTCAATCCCCTGAATATTATCTGAACCAGATCCACCTGCATTCTCAAACCAAAGTAACTGAGATGAACTTGCTTTAGAAATATATTCGGGACCATCGCTCTCCTGGTCTAACTGAATTAAGCCTTCAGGTTCTAAAGAGTAGACCAATATTGGAGTAAGAAATAAAATCACTAGCACTACACTCAAACGCCGCTTCATAGACATCGAGGGAAAACACAGGATTTAGGTGATTCGGAAGGAAAAATCAAGTTCTCAAGAGAATGGATGCCTTACTAGATATCTTTCCATGCGTTCAGTTAGTCTCTCTGATGCATCTGAACGAGATGCAAGTAACCTAATCTGCTCAACCATTAGAGCATGTTCATCCGATTGAAGACGAAGAACTCGCCTTAAAACATCCAACATTGCCATCTCATCATCTGTAATTACTTCATCATCCAATGCAGTAATCAACACATTTTGGTACATTGCAAGATCTCCTAACTTTCTATTGGTATGCCCCTCAACATCTGTATCAGTAAACGGAGACATCATATCACCTCTGGCTACAGCAAAACAATCTTGCACACTACCTGAATCTAAGCCCATGACTGACTCAATAACCTTCAACATTGCAGACTCATCATCGGTAACAATATCATCTGCTAAAGCAACCTGAACCGTTCTCATCAAAATGTAAAGTCCTCTACTCCCGCCCTTACTATTCATGTATCGGGGTAACATCTCAACTATATGGCCAAATCGCCTTAATGAATAGAAAATCATTCAACTGGTTGAAAATTAGTAAAGAGAGGTTTGAAATCAAGGACTATCAACAGAGAAACATGACTCTCGAAACCGCTTCTTTCAAAGGGGGTGGTGAGACATCAAAGAATCTTCTCGGATTTGTTGCTCCTTGGAAAGATGCTTCTGGAAATATACTGAACCCTAAAGAAATAATCCTAACCAGAAGATTTACGATTTTCTATCTCTCAATAGTATGGTATTATGTCCTATTTATCGATGAAGCTATAGAAGGTAGTGCATATTACAGTCTCAGAATAGTAAGTGAAGATATCGCTAGGATGGATCCGAACGAATTAACATCTAATCCTCTAATTTTCATACTGTCATTGTTCATTTCACCCTTTGCACATTGGGACAAAGTACACGCAATCTATGTTACGGCGGGAATAATGTTCTTTTTACAATCCTTTGAAGCTCATAATAATTGGAAAAGTGCTGGAATAATTTTCATTGGAACTAGTGCATTAACATCAATCCTAATGGCTATTTTTTACAACGTTGGCTTCAGCATCAATCCAGATATTGAATTGTTTTACAACGTGATGAGTAGATCATTTCGAGGTGGATCAATTGGAATGTTTGGAGCTTTGGGGGCACTTGCTTTTCATGCTACGAAACCACAATTTCCTTTGTTACTTGTTTTCTTATTTGAGGTTTGGAATTACACTAGTTACGGCACTGATGCTGCCATTTCAATTGGACATGCATCTTCAACTTTAATTGGACTACTCATTTGGAGACTTTGGAACGAAAATGGAGACAAGTACGACGAATCTGAATGAAAAATAATTGTATTACAAATGTATTGCAAATGCAATACACTATATAGTGGAGCCTCTCCCATTGAGACGGAGGTCGCGGAGAATGTCCAACATCAGTCCAATGGTCCAGTGCAGAATTCCTGAAGACCATCTGATGGCCTTAGACCAAATGGTTGGATTAGATGGGATGAGGAATAGATCGGATGTCATTCGACTAGCTGTTCGACAATTAATTGAAGCGGCCCCTTCAAGGGCAGTTGGAGGAACTATTTCTGTAGACTTGGGTATGGACCTCACAGACAAAATAGAAATGTTCTGTAGCATTCATGGAGATTCACCAGATCAAGTCACTAGAGCTGCATTACGAACTCACATGAAAGCCGAAATGGTTGCTTCAGATGACCTTCAAACCGTGCTAGAAACACGGCATCAACAACTGGCAAATCGCCTAAGACAAAGAGAGGATCACACACCTTAACGGGGGCAAAAGGACATGGTAGGGGATGGGAACTCAACCAATGCAGGGGGGCGTCAAAACCCCCCTGCTACCAATGTCT
>PADI01000001.1 GCA_002702985.1 Methanobacteriota archaeon | reverse complement strand
TTTTTCAACCAATTAATGAAGGATTCATGATATTCAAGGTCTTCTGGCTTCACTGATACAAGTTCAGCAACTCTTTTTTTCCAGTAAGGTCTTCCCTTAGTCAACTCAAAAAATGGAATGAGAAAAATATACCACGGTCGTTTGAGAATAATTTTTGTTGCGCTAATTTTTGTCATATCTGAAAGGATTACAGTCCCATCAAGATCTACTGCCAATGGTAGTTTCTCTCCCATATTTGAAGAAAAGTGTAATCAAATGTTCAATCATTGCGGAAAATAGAATCTGAACCGGTCGACTCAAGCCAAGATCTCGACTCGCAGATTCATGGGCACCCCCGACGTGTTCGATGAGCCATGGTTTCCCCATGCTGCTGTAACTACTGAGATTAGACAATCTAATACATCGACACCTATTGGTTTCGATTCATTTGATGTTCCAATTCCTTGGGATACATTGAGTATGATCTGGCCAACTGAAGGTCTTCCAAACGTGGAAAAATTACAATCTTGGGTAGAAATGGAAGGAAAATGGGGAAATTTCGAATCTCTCAAAGATGCAAAGACCGTACAATGGTCTTCAGGACCACTCGGTCCAGTTGCAAAAATTGATAGTGGTAAGAAAGGAATTTGGAGATTAGAAATCCTACCATTTGACGATGATGGACATGGTAGTAGAATCGCAGAATTGTTAGGCAATAATCCGTATGTCGCTCAAGGAGGAGTTAGATGGCAAGGACGAGACATTATCCTATTATGGAGAGATTTGAGTTTGTGGCCTACTGCTAATCAAGTATTGACTAATTTGTTATCTTCTGGAAAATTGGATGAATCTCGATTATTGGTGGAGTCTTGTGGAATTATCTTGGGTGAATTCCACACATTAGTAAGAGAATCTGCGAATCCAGTTCGCTATGCAAAACCATGGAACGAACGTTTGAAAATGTTGGAAGAAAGAACATCCTCAACTACTCTTTGGCGAGCCCCCCATGGAAAAGATACAGTAGGATGTATTACTCATCGAAATTTTAGTTTAGAAAATATTGTGGTATTGAATGATGCATCAGGTGAACCTAATTTCCAAGAAGTTCACCTTCTCCATCCTGCATCTGGCGTATATGGTGCAATTTTACCAATGCTTGATCGTGCTCCTGGTTTACGCGATCTCGCATCTGGTTATCGTTCGTTAGAATTGAACGATAATGTGATTGATTCAGGAATGATTTTGGAACTTCGTAGATGTCTATTTGATGGATGGTGTTCTACTGCTCCTCCGTCATGGTCCTCCTCTCAGTCATTGGATTCACACAGAGGAGGGGTTCCAATTTGGGAATATGAAAAAGCTCTTGAGGAGCAGATTTTTTCAGATGTATTTGGTAAAAAAATACATGCTAGAACAAAGTGGTTCCTATATCATGTTAGTAGTATTCAAGCGGGAATGTTCAGAGCTAGAGCCGTTGCCGCAGGTGCTCTATCTTGTCTAGTAGTGGCAGGCTTAGGTATTTATTCAGGAATGACCGGTCTCTTGACTTGGGAAGATTCATTTCCATTGATTCTTTGTGTTCTTCCCATTCCAATTCTTCGACAATTCTACCGGAACCTTGCTCCTCCGCCTTATTGATTATTCAGATGAAGAGTGGTCATCCCATTCTTCAAGATTTGAAGTATCATCTATTGCAGTAATTGAGAAATTCAATACCCCTATCTCTACCCTATATTCGATTTCTTCACCTTCATCATTGTGATTACATCCAACTCCTCCGCCTTCTTCAGAATTTACAGTTATATCCAATGTGTAAGATCCAAATCCTGCTCCTTCAGATGATAAGTTCTCATAAATTTCTTGTTCTGAAACATTCGAAAACCAAATTGTAGATTCACCAACATTCTGTCCAGATAGTAAGAAATCCATGTAAGGAGTAAATTCTAATCCTAGAATGATAATTGATTCACCTTGATCATTGTTTTGACCTTCATCGGTATCTGTCAAATTGTCATGAGAAATTGCACCTATTATTGTATCAGGTTCACTATCTGATGCTCCAGGTAAAGCACATCCGGGCCCTCCACTGGTTTCATCTTCGCTATAGTTGAGATATACCATTGCTATCACAATATTTGGGTTTTCACTACTCCAAGAAATTGCATCTGTATGAAGATCTATGGTTAGTGTTTCTCCATTCATAATGTATTCAGTATCTTCATGTAGAGTTTCGAATGACCCATCTATTTCTACAAGATAATCTCCAGTTCCTCCCATTGCAGAAGAATCTGACTTTCCAATAAAATATGCTACTTCTCCCGCACTGAAGGGAACTAACAATACAATTGCTGCAATCCCAATGGTTCGTCCATCAGGGATTGAGAATCTTCCTAGAGGTGAATCTTCTGGAGTTCTAATTGCGTTTGCTACGAAGTGAGTAATGAATGCTGCACCCATTCCTGGAACTGAGGGAAATATCCCATCTGATCCGGCAAATCCAAGAAGACTCCAACCAATTACACCTACAAAGGCGGCAATCATCATTGCGATAGAGTGTGTTGTATCTGGTTTGTATCCTAGCCATCTAATGGTTAGAAGTGGAATGAATATACCTCCTAATCCATAAACTGCAAGAACAACTAGCAGGAATACAGAATCTCCACCAGGTATGTATAGGCCTCCAACAGAAATCATAGTGGCAAATAATGCTACTACTAACGTCACTTTCTTCGTAGTTTTGTGATCTTGACTCCACTCTGGTTTGATATCATCAGTTATTGCAGCTGTGCATGCCAGCACTTGACTGTCTGCTGTTGACATGGTTGCAGCGAATATAGATGCAAGAATCATTCCTATTCCAAATGCTGGCATTGTTTCCATTGCCATTTGCGGTAATCCAAACTCTGGATCAAAGTCGCTAGCAGTGAATAGAACTCGACTTGCTAGACCAATAATTAGCATTAGACCAATGAACGGGGTTTGCCAAACAAAGAACCAGATCATTGCTTGTTTTCTATCTGAATCTGATCCTAATGTCATGACTCTAGACACTACTTGTGGCTGCCCTGCAACACCTAGTCCACCTAAGAAGAATGCAAAAGCCCACATGGAAAATCCAAACTTCAAATCAGGAGGTAAAAATTTCGTAAGAATAGGATCTTGAGATTCTAAGCTTTGCGTTAGACCTGAGAATCCATTAACTTCTTGTAAAGCGATCCAACATAATATTACTGAACCAACAAGCATTACACAGGATTGTACAGCATCTGTCCAAATTGATGCTCTAATCCCACCAGCATAGCAGTATGCAACAACCAAAACAAATCCGATTAGAATTCCAGTTAATTCATTCCATCCCATCATAACAAACAGTGCTTTTCCACCTGAGGTTAATTGGGCAGCGGCATAAATACTCAGAAAAAGTACAGACAATATTGCTGCTAACTTTGCTTCCGGTGCTCCTGCTTTTTCAGCAACTAGGGAGGATAAAGAACGGACTCCTCTTTCTTGACCCTCCTTTTGGATAAATTTGTATAGCCACATCCATGCTACAATTTGACCAATTGTTGAAACAACACCTAGCCAAAATGCGTTGAACCCCATCATGTAAGTAAATCCAATAAAACCGATGAACATGTATCCTGAGTTCCAAGTGCTAACAGCAGAAAGTGCGGCAAGAGCAGGATGCATCCCCCTTCCAGCTACTAGATAATCATCAGTAGTATCCTCTTTTACAAACATCGAAGCAAGACCCACGCCTGCGAAAATCGTCATGAAAAACAAAAACGATAGCAAAAGAACGATGTCCATTGAACCTACACGGCAGGCTATCAAACATGAATCTTCCAATGCATCGACACTACTTTGCAGTAGGTTTGTCTAGAATTGATATGGAACGTAGTTGGTTCTCTAGATTAGTTGATAATCCTCTATTCAAATCATTTCTTTTGTTTTCTATTTTTAGAGCATTTTATGGAGCAGGTATACTACTAGTCACTTGGTTTTTAGTAACTGAGACCGAGAATCCTTGGTGGATTTCTATCCTTTTTCTGATTGCTTCAATGATTTTTTCACGGTTGTTATTTCGTTTCATTAAAAATTTCAGAAAGCCTGTAGAAGATGTTAATTAATTCTCGAATATTTTCCATTTTCATATTGATAATGAATCGGAACACCTGTTGGAATTTCTACAGATAAAATCTCATCAGGAGTTAAATTTTCGATTGACATGACTATACTTCTTAGGGAATTTCCATGCGCTGCTACTAGTACATTTTTTCCTGATTGAAGATCTGGTTCGATTTCATCATTTAGATAAGGAAGTGTCCTTTTTGCACACATCTCAAGACTTTCTCCATCAGGTGGAGGAATATCAAAAGATCTCCTCCATATGTGAACTTGTTCTGCACCAAATTTTTCTCGAGTTTCATCTTTATCCAATCCCTGTAATGATCCATAGTGTCGTTCATTCAATCTTTGATCATGATGAGTAGGCGGATTTTGGGAGGATTTATTGTAGGACATAACTATTTTTGCAGTTCTTTGAGCACGAATCAATTCACTAGTATGCACAACATCAAATTTAATTTCAGAGAGTTTCTTTCCTGCCAATTCTGCTTCTTTCTCACCCTTTGGAGAAAGATCTACATCAGTCCAACCTGTGAATTTATTTTCAGCATTCCAGACTGATTGTCCGTGTCTAAGGAGTACCATTAACGGCAAGATTTCACCTCACTCTTGAAGTCTTAATCTCGGTTCAAAGAAATGCAAATCTAATTGTTTTGCAATTCTCATGACGTCCAGTAGGAAACTTTGTTTCAATTGTTTTTCTTCAGTTGCAGATGATGTATCCCAATATAGATTACAGGCAATGTCAATTGCTTGTGGTCCAAGAGATTGGACTTGAACTGAAGACGCCTCTTTTTTCGTTGTTTTTTCATTTGATTGAATCAAATCAAAAACATCATTGCAGAATTTTTCTACCGAATCTGGATTACTGTCTAGATCGAGATGTAAAATTGGTTGATATCTTCTCCAACGTCTGAGTCCATAGTTTTCAATCGCTGTATTAACTAAATTTGCATTTGGAAATGTAACAACAGAATCAATTGAAGTTCTAATTTGAGTAGTCCTAAAATTAATCTCAATCACTTCTCCTTCACTGCTTCCGATAACTACCCAATCTCCAACTTTAAACGGTCTATCGAGTAGTACTGTAATTGCTCCAAACATGTTCGAAACAGAATCTTTGGCTGCTAATGCTAGAGCAATTCCACTAATCCCAAGTCCTGCTAGAATTGCACTTAAATCGAATCCTAAAGAACCAGCAATCAAAACTGCACCAAATGCTACAATGAAGAATCTCATTATACTTTCAAGAGCGGAAATCAAAGTTTTGGTTGTGCCTTCCATTTCTCCATCTCCATCAAATCGATCAACGATTGCATAGATAGCAGGTACCAAACGGAAGGCCCAGAAAACTAGAGCGAAATAGAAGATTAATTCAATAATTGGAAGTGCTAATTCTTCTATCAAAGATGGCATTTTTGCTTGTTCTGTAGCTATTAAATTTTGAATTACAATCATCATTAATCCTGCAGATACTGCAGTACCTAATGTTCCTGAGGAATCTCGTACTGCAACTATTGCTATTTTTTGTTTAATCCCAAATTTCATGAAAACTTTCGAAATATAATTAGCGAGGGCTATTCTAATGCCTAAACAACCCAATAAGAAGATTAGAAGTATAACCAATGTACCTTGATTGAATCCGAATGCTGCATCTCCATCCCATCCAGGAATGGTTGTTATCAGGCTCTCCATGGTCTTCCGGGGGAGTAGGTCCTTTGAATCCGTTTCGGCCAACTATCATACAAGCGTCGGCTTGAAGTGGTGCGGGGGAGTGTGGGAGCCTGAACGCCCATGTCCGCGATGCGCCGAATCTTTGTCCACGTTGTACTAATGTTGTTCTTGTTCATGCCTGTGGGAGGTATGCTTGGTTCAGTTGAAGCTCAAGAAGAACCAATGGAAAACAACAGTCCTCTAGACATTTGGTCTACAGATTATGTTGATGATTACTATCCATGGGGTGGTGATGATGCAGCTCAATTCAAGGAGTATCACACCTACTTCACAATGAAAGATAGAATGCAACATCTTGCTGAGAACAATCGCAATATTATGACCTTCCATGAGGGATTAAACGGCGGAGAGAATGCTCGAGGGCAGACGACGACTGCTAGTACCTATGAAGGGTGGTTTTACAATCATAGAAGTCCATGGGTAAAAATCACTGTAAATCCTCAAGGTGGGGATTGTAATGATTTTGTAGGGGATTGTGGTAATTATCCAGAACGCCCAGATGTATTGTTAGTAGGAAATCATCACGCTCGTGAGTGGATGTCGTATGAAGTTCCAATGATGTTCCTTGAGATGGTTGCTCACTATTACGGTAAAGCAGGTGTAGACAATGATGGAGATGGCCTCATTGATGAAGATCCATATGGTGATGCAGACGGAGATGGCATTATTGATGATGATGGAGATTGTCTTTCTCTTAATGCTTCAAGTCAGGACAGTAATGGTGATGGGACACCCTGTGGCCCCGGTGACCATGGTGTGGACGAAGATATTTCAGAACAGTGGATTACCGACCTTGTCAATACCAGAGAGATTTACCTCATCCCAATGCTCAATGTAGACGGCGTCCGATACGATCGTGAAGTTTACTGTGGTGAAACAGCTTGGGAGAATTGTGCCAAGAGTGGATGGAGAAAGAATCTACGTGACAATACTCTAACTGATGCAGGTCCGATTCCTAATCTAAATGAGGATGTTGACGACGCTTGTGATGGTGTTGATTTGAACCGCAACTATCAGTATGAGTGGGGTGCTCCTCTTGGGGCAACAGGTCCTCTAATTCCCGGAGATTGTATTGCTGGTACTACTAACAATGATGTATACAACGGTCCAGTAGATACCAATGATGACGATAATGATGGAATTTACAATGAAGATGCAGTTGATGGTGACGATAACGATGGTGATGGACTAATCGACGAAGATTGGGTAGGTGGAAATACAGAGCCAGAGACCAAGATGATTCAAGATCTCACTGAAATGAATGATGATAACGGAGATGGTGCATCGGAATTCAAAGTTGTATTCAATTGGCATTCATTTAGTGAACTTATTCTTTATCCATGGGGCCATTGCACAGACTGTCAAACTCCAGATCATGATTTCTTAGTTTATCATGGAGATGAGATGGCTGTAATGACAAATTATGAAAATATTCAATCTTCAGATCTATATCCTACAACTGGTGATTTTTGTGACTGGCATTACGGAGTTCATAATTCGTATTGTTTTACTATGGAGATTGGCAACAACTTCCATGAACATCCAGATGATATTGATCATATTTCTGTTTTGAATATGGGTCCAACATTCTACATGGTTGAAGTTGCTGACGATCCTGCTTTCCGTGCAGTATTTGGATTAGGTATGGATGAAGTTCAGTGGATGCAAAGTCCAACGAATATCACGATTCCAGAAGAAGGAGACATTCCAATTGAGTTGTGTCTTCATCCTAACTTCCCATTGACTAATGATGTTAATCGAAGTCATGTGATGCATAGGCAAGTTACGCCAACTCGAATGCAGAATGACTTCGGCCCAACTGAATGGAAAGAGGTTCAGCCATGGTCAATGACTGGATTTGAGCAGACAACTATTCGTTGTGAATTATTAGATGGTTCAAATGGAACTACGGCTATCGCCAATATTCCAGTGCCAGAGACTAGTGTTGGAGAGATTCATTATCGTGCAATGCTTGGTACCACTAATGGTGCATTCCCAATCAATTATCCTGCACCGGGGGAGGAACCTGGCGATTATTATGTTATGACTTTGCCATATCGTGCAGGATTTGGTAGTTCTCTACTTGCTTTGTTCATGTTCATGATTGTAGCAGGGGTTGTATGGGGTGGACTTGTTTTCACTCTGAGAGAGATGTTCAGTGGAGATGAGGAAGATAACTATCAAACTGAAATGGTTGAAAAATCCATGGAAAAAAGTAGACCTTCAAGAGATTATGGTGCGATGACTGTTGCTCAACTTCGTACTGAGTTAAGTGAAAATGGGCTTCCAACATCAGGAACTAAAGCCGTTTTGATCGATCGACTCAAGGGGGTATGAGTATGGCAGGAGATACCTTTGGCGGTAGAATGGGTCTTATTTTCGCCACTATCGGTGCAGCCATTGGCACCGGGAATATCTGGAGATTTCCAAGAATGGTTGGTGCTAATGGAGGAGGATCCTTCCTTGTTCCATGGCTAATATTTCTATTCATTTGGTCTGTACCACTAGTTATTGCCGAATTTGCGATAGGAAAGAGAGCACGAACAGGTACAGTCGGAGCATTCCGTATTTTTGCTGGTAAGCGCTTTGCATGGATGGGATTGTGGACTGCATGGATTTCTACTGCGATTGGGTTCTACTATGCTGTAGTTACTGGTTGGTGTTTGAAATATTTCTCTGCAGCAGCATCAGGAGGTTTAGGACAAGGAGTGGATACAACTCAAGTTTGGAACGAGTTCCTACAAGATCCATCTCAAGTAATCATTTTCCAATTTTTAGCAGTTGCTATCACTATGGCTGCAATTTGGAAGGGAGCAAAAGCTATTGAAAAAGTAAATGTAATTCTAATGGTATCATTGTTTATTCTTCTTTTCAGTGCCTTATTCCTTTCTATATTGATGGATGCTCAAGATGGAACACTTGATGGATTTGTATACATGTTTAGTATTCAACCCGAATATTTGCTAGAACCCCAAACTTGGATTTCTGGATTGTCTCAGTCTGCTTGGTCTTGTTCCGCTGGAATGGGAATGTGCATTACTTATGCGGTTTACATGCGTAAAGATGAGGATACAACTCTTAACGCTGCAACTATGTGTCTCGCAAATAATAGCATTAGTATCATAGCAGGACTAACTGTGATGATGGCAATTTTCTCTGTTGTTCAAGATCCACTTTCTGCAGTCAGTGGCGGTTCGAGTGCAATCACATTCCTCGTTCTTCCAGAAGTATTTGCCCAGGCACCGGGAGGACCAGTAGTTCAACTGGCAATGGTTACAATGTTCTTCCTTGCACTTTCTTTTGCAGCACTAACATCGATGATTTCTACTATTGAACTGTGCGTCAGAAATTTTGTAGATCATGGCGTCGATAGAAGTCAAGCTGTTGGATTCACTGGTGGCGCATTATTCCTGTTTGGGTTGCCCAGTGCTGCACTTTGGATTCTGATGGACGAATCAACAGGTGTTGCTTTCCCTCAGTTCCTTGAGGTTCAAGATCACATTTGGGGCTATGGCCTAATGTTCAGTGGTTTATTCATCGCTTTCTCAATTTGGAAGTATGGTTGGAATCGATACAAGGTATGGCAGGATGAAAATGATATTGTTGGTTTTAATTGGCAAGATTATCTAGATAATGGAGTTTCATCATTTAGAGATGATTTCATCAATACTGGAGACAATGATTGGTGGATTGGGAAGTGGTGGGATTACATCATGTATCTTGGATTCCCTATTATGTTCGCTATCTTGATGGGATCTTACTTCGTTGATTTGTTGTTGAATGTTGATAATCCATGGGATCCAACAAATCCTAAGGGGATAACTATCGTTCTATTATTCTGGGGTGTTACAGCAATAGTATTCTTGTTCCTTAATCGGTGGCTTGTTAGTCGCCCATTGTACAGAAATGTACCTGAGGGAGCAGAAGTCCCAATTGATACCTTACCTGGTGGTGAAGATGATATGATTCTTCAATTAGGAGAAGTATGGACTGGAGGAAATTTAGATAATTCATCGGAATCCACAGTTCTTACTGCTGAACTAGCATAATATGAGAAGCGTGATGACCTTCATACTGTTCCGAATAATATGGATCCTTGGACAATGCACATTGCAGAGGTCGGGGTTTTCGATGCGAATGCTGCAGCTTTAGATGTTCAAACAGTGGATTTGATGGAGGCTGCAGGCCAGGCTCTGGCATCAGAGACTGCTAGGATTGCTGAGTCTTTAGAAGGCGCAGAACACAGAGAAATTTGGGTTCTTTGTGGACCTGGCAATAATGGAGGTGATGGATTTGCTGCCTCTATCGCCATCAAAGAGATGGGCCATCCTGTACGAATAATTGCTACACATGTAATTCAGAAAGGAGAAGCTGCGGAACATCATAGAAACAGATGTCGAGATGCAGGTATCAAAATTGACGTTTGGCCTTTGGTTTCTGAAGAATCAAAACCTCGAATGATAGTTGATTCATTATTAGGTTCTGGAACATATGGGGGAAAACCTAGAGGAGATGTAGCAGCGGTAATGCAATGGATAAATCCTCATCTAGATATTGTTCCAGTAGTCGCCTGCGATATTCCTACAGGTTTTGATTCTGATCTAATGATTTCAGCTACTTCAACTGTAACATTTCATTCTGAAAAAATGGGCATGCGTTTTGAAGATGGTTCAATCCATCCTGCAATAGGTCGTTTGTGTGTAGCACCATTGCCTTGGCCAAAAGAAGTACTAGATTGCGGTCCCGGAGACGCACTTCGCTATCCTCCTCTCGATCTAGATGCACGTAAAGGTGACCGAGGTCGTTTACTTGTCATTGGAGGTGGACCATACCATGGTGCACCTATTTTGTCTGGAGATGCAGCAGCTCGTTGTGGATGTGATTTAGTACATATTGCAATGCCGAAAGACGCTCGAAATAGAGTAGAGTGGCCACCTCATCTTATTCCAGAATCGATTCCTGATGAAGTTACTTTGACAATGTCTTCAGTCGAGCATCTCATCGGACGTATTCTTTCAGGTAGAGGAGTTCAAGCAATTGTAATTGGTCCTGGACTTGGTAGAGGTGAAGAAACAATACGTGCAGTTGTTCGTTTGTTGTATATCGCTGCTGAAGGAGGCATACCGGTTGTTGTAGATGCTGATGCAATTGCCGGCTTACCAAAAGGTTCATGGCCAGATAAATTACGTGGAATTGTAACTCCTCATTCAAGGGAGGCAGAAGAATGGATCGGACCTGAAATTGCT
>PADI01000034.1 GCA_002702985.1 Methanobacteriota archaeon | reverse complement strand
TGTTCTCCGAAGAAAACGTTCTCCTTGACTTGCATGTGTTAAGCACGCCGCCAGCGTTCGTCCTGAGCCAGGATCAAACTCTCCATTGTATAGTTTATTTATTTTTTTTATGTCACTTCTATAAACGAATTTAATCCCGCACATTTCTCTAAAATTTCAAAAAGCTTCTAACTAAATATCCTTTAAAATAAAACAAAATCTATTTAAATTAAAATTGCTGTCCGAAGACAGCCTAGTAATTTAATCATCATTCCTAAATGAAACCAAACTTTTTTTTAAAATATTTACAATAAAAAAAAAGGGCGGTAATACCGCCCTTTAATAAAACCTTAAAAAACCTTACTTTGTAAGAGTCATTTTTTGAGTTTTTGTAAATTCATTTGATACCATTCTATAGATATATACACCTGTTGAAACAAATGCATTAGAATTATTTGTACCATCCCACACAACTGAGTAAGTTCCTCCAGCTTTAGGTGAAACGTATTCATTAACTAATGTTTTAACTTCCCTTCCCATCATATCATAAACAGCTATATTTACATTTCCAGCAACTTCAACATTATACTCGATTGTCGTTGAAGGATTGAATGGATTTGGATAAGCAGCTTTCAATGAATATTCTGCAGGCATTTCTGCATCAAGAAAAGCACTATCATTGCCTGCTTCCCATTGAGTCGCTAGTGCAGAATTTGTAGACCAATCTTCAACAGAAACTTGACCAGCCGCTGCATTAGAAAACGCATCAGCAGCACCAATATACGGACCTACAGTATGAAGGCCATTATTAGCATAGGTACCAGAAATAGTTGTCAAGACACCATCCATTGGATCTATCGTTGCACCAGAAAAAGAAAAGCCTAATACCAGTGAGCTTCCCGTAGACGCTGTAAAGCCTGCATCTTGCATTGCTCCTCCACTAGTACCAGTAATAGTGTAACCACTAGAACCTGATTCAAAACTAAACTGAACACCAGCTACTGCCTCATCGCTCATCATACAAATATCAAATGTTGCATTACCTGATCCATCATCAGTATGGCCACATACATATAATGATGCACCAGAAAAAGCAAACGAGAATATAGATAATATTATTAACGTTTTTTTCATTTCAATTCAACCTCATTTTATTTTATTTAATCAAAAATACTCATCAAGGAGCAACAAATTTGCTCCTTGACGAAATCATTTATACTACTTAAGTAGCATTACTTTTTTTGTTGATACATCACTACCAACTTGTATTTGCATGAAGTAAACACCACTTGTAGCATTTACTGCATTCCATACAATTTTATTACCATAGCCATTCAAGTTACCTTCAAATACTTCCGCAGCAAGTTGGCCTAAAACATTATAAGCTTTAACTGAAACAAACGACTCCTGATCTAAATCAATTGTTAAAGAAGTTGAAGGGTTGAATGGATTCGGATATGCATCACTAACAGCATAACCACCAGGAAGCACTGAATCATAGAGAACATCAATATATCCAGAGGAATTACCTACAATCATCTCATCAATTTCAAATGCAGCATTTGCATTAAACAAAGTAGAAGATTCAGGGCCCACAATTATGCATGTTGTTGTCTTATCGCCTACGTTGCATGCACCAAAACCATATTCTGAATTTAATTCACTTGTTAACTCAATTGCAAAACCTGGTTGATGAGTAATAGTAAATTGAACAGCAGAAACAAAACCATCAGCTTCTAACATTAATTCATTTTCACCGATTGTAATATTTGCTTCTTGAGCATCATCAATTCTACCTGTCCCTAAAATAACATTTACAAGTCCAATAATATCAAGAACATTAACGATACCGTCCGTTGTGTAGTCAGCAGCACAAGTATCAGTTATAACATTTGTTCCAAGTATATGATTAACCAAAGATATGATATCTAAAACATTCAGTATACCATCATCGGTGACATCACCAACTTCAGCATAACAACTATCTCCTGAACCATATTCTGGAATATCAGAATCATCAACCGTTGCTGTACCAATATATAATCTATTCATAAAATCAGCAGGTGCTAAATCTCCAATTTCATTAAATGCCCAATTTGGCATTTGATATTGAAAATATACATCAGTATCAGTTGCCCATTGGCCTGCATGAGGATATTCTTCCGCAGGATCGCATTTTGGATAACCATTAGGACATACTTGTTCAGTTTCATCTGGTGTATTTGAAACATTTAAAGGATTCCACCATGTCAAACCACCATCTTCTGATTTTACAACATAGATATCTTCTGACCAATTTGGATAATCTTGCCAAGTAGTTAAATAGCATGGGTCTTCAAGATTAACAGCATCACCTGCAAATTCGCCTTGAGTAGCCATATTTGTTACAATATACATAATATCAGGGTCTTCAACACTGAATGCCATACTTGCGTGATTGTTCCATATATAAGTTTCTCCTGTCATATCTGCCCAAGACCATGTATCGTTACCAGAAATTACAAAAGACCAATTCCAGCCAGTAGGTGTATTTACAGGACCTGGATTATCTAAATACTCTTTGTCAATTGTAAAATGATAAATACCTGTCTCAGGGACATAATAACAAAAACCACCGTCAGGATTACTATCACAACCTAAAACTTGTATACTCCAATGAGGATTTCCTTCTCTATCTAGCTTGAAATCATCTTCATAATAAGACCAGAAGTCATCAATTAATGCGGTTGTTCCAGCGCATTCATCGACATAATCATACATAAACTGTGTAGCAACAAGATCATCCCATACTGCATCAGGAATAAAATAATAGCCTTCACCATCAGTTGATGGAGCGCAACCCATATCAGGAGAACCATCACAGCCAGTCCAACTAGCTCCGTGATCTTCGGACATTTTGAAAATTCCTGTATGATAATTTGATATAGAACTCGCATCGGTATCTGCACCTAAAAACAAACCAACTAAACCAACACCACAAATACCCTCTGGAGTGCAAGAAATATAAGGGGAAGTGTTAAAACTTCCAGTATCATCTCCACCAACCAAATCATTGACTTCATCAATAATTTTAACTTCTTCGCCCATGACAATATACCCGTCTTCATAAGCTTCTGAATGGAATAACCAACGATCACCTCTAGTCCAATCATTAAAAACAGCATTAACTACGTACATACCCATTTCATCATCATAAGAGATAGCCGAAGAGCCAACCCAATGGTCTTTAGTATCACTAAGCCATAATAAGTCTAACTCTACAGGATAGGTGAACGAACCGCCATCCCAGCCAAACTCATCATATGCATAATAAGTTCTACCACCGTATAAAGAACCATTGCTTTCTGTTGTATTGGCAGAGTATTCTGTCCATATCGCAACCGGCTGATCTTCATTTCCAACAACACTAGGATATCTAGCCTGACCTACACCAGCACCACCAACGCCACCTCCACCCCATGGCGGATTACCGTTAGCATTAACATTGTAATATGTTTGCCAGTCTTCACCGTCTTCAGAAAATGCTGTTCCTAATTGACCATGAGTAGTATTCTCTCCTGCGTATTGTCTATAAGCAGAAAACCAATATCCAGTATTCTCTGGGTCTACAAACAAAGGTCTTGTATTAGAAGCAACCATTCCATAGCCATTGGTTGAAGAATCAACTAAAGCAAACGAACCACTGTTTCTTGTATTTGGCATAACAATTGGAGTAGAACCATGATGCCCGTGAACAACTGGGGCAGGTTCTATTCTTCTCATCATTTTTTCACCCTTAGGAACTTTTTTAATAGCTCCATAAGCAGTTCCAAAACATAAAACAGTTAGTAAAGTAATTGAAATAATACGTTTCATTCCGTACCTCCTTTAAAGTAAATAAAAATTTTATAAAATTAATTATACTGTATATTAAAGTATAAATACTAATATTACCAAGTATAATTATATGACATAAAAATTATTTATGCCACAATAAAAATGTAAAAAAACTTAACAGCTAAGACTATTCAGATATAACTATATTAACAATTGAAACAATATCAAGAATATTTATTATTTCATCTTGATTTACATCTGCAGACCAAAGTTCATAATCTGAATAATTATCCAGACTACCTATAACCATATTTACAACTGAAACAATATCAAGAATATTTATAATTTCATCGCAATTAATATCCCCAGAAGCTGGCGTACCACAACTCCAATCACCACCTCCATCAAAAGAAAAATAACCGGTTCTAGCATTATCACCCTTAAATAAAGACCAAAAATCAGAATCTGGGAAATAGTCATTTTTCATATCAATCATCATCAGATCGCCAGTAGTTCCTAAGACAATTTCCATATCACCATCATTATCAAAATCAACAACTGTAGGTGAAGATGCTATAGGATACTGATATTCAATTGGAAAGTACTGCAACAAATCATTGTTGCTATCAAATGCAAAAACCTTTCCGCCAGAAGTCCCTGTAATCATACAGGCAGAGCCATCTCCAATAAGATCAGCGAAAACAATAGAACCAACTACTTCATCTTCAACGCCTAATGGAAAGCCTTCGGCAATATTTCCAAAAGTATCAACAGCGTATACATAGCCATCATCAGAACCAAAATAAATGAGATTGTTACTGAAAGAAGGCGAAGTAAACACATCGTCTGCAGTTGGAATCAAGAATCTCAAGCTTCCATCATTGTAATTAATTGCATAGAAATTATTATCTTTGCAGCCTGTTAATATAATTTTATCACCATTTAAATCCAATACAGCTGGCTCGCTTTGAATTCTATCTGAAAGAGAAACAGGAAAATTAGGAGCAGGAGATGAGGAATCTAAAACAACATGCAAATTATCTGAGTCAGTACCAAAAATAATATCATCTATGCCATTACCATCCATATCAGCAACTGCTGCACCAGCTTTAATTTTTTCGCCTACAACATAGGGGAATCCATCAACATCTGTTCCATCATAATTTATAACAAATAAAGAATTTGAACTTGTTGAGCCCGAATACCCTCCAACAGCAATTTCTAAATCACTATCACTATCAAAATTCCCAATGACCGGTGTACCAATTAAATATCTATCTGCATCGTATTCAGATTTAAGGCCATATATATCAAAAATATAAATCGACTTACTTTTTGAAGCAACAACAAAATCAAGAAAACCATCAGAATCTAAATCTGCACTGGATATTGCTCCCCAAACTTGATTCCCAGTATCAAAAGGAAATATTGAGTTCTCAACTTCTACACCATCTTTAATCATTCGAACTTCACCATTCTGATCAGCAAAAACTACCTCATTATCACCGTCATTATCAAAATCAGCTACAACTGGAGCAGATTTTAATTCACTATTTGTATCATAGGGAAAACCATTTTGAAATAAAGATACTTCTACATCAAAGTCTAAAGAATTTGAATACAAATATCCATCTGAACCATCTGCATAAACCATCAAATTAAAATCAATACTACCAAGGTCAATAGATTCACTTACAGCAAAGTTAAAATTCGTTAGAGGAGACTGTATATTGCCATTTAAAATTTCTCCATATTCACTAGAATTATTAATCATAGTTATATGTGGGTTAGTAGTAGACAAAACTGCAGTAACATTATCAGCGTCAGTCCAACCAATTTCGTTTTCTAAATTTATTATCAAAGAAGCGGCTTCACCAGGATTAAGAGATTGATCATCATCTGCTATCATCTCAACAGAAACAGCATCAATCATTAAATAAGGAGAGAAATTCATACCGATAGCCTTATATACATCAACCATTCCATGACCAAAACAATCGTCTCCAGAATTACCATTACAAGTTTCATATTCAGGGTTAACTTCATAAACTCTTCTATCAGCAGACATGTACATTCTATCCATGAGTTCTTGATTGCTCCAGCTTGGATAGTAAGCTTTTAACAAGCCAAAACAGCTTGCAGCATTAGGACTGGCCATAGAAGAACCATCCCAGGCCTCAAAACTCGAACCAATAATAGCGCTATGAATATTTTCTCCGGGAGCAGCCAAATCAACTGAGTAATGATAAGTCGCCCAATTACCCCATGAGTAAGAGCAACCCATAGCACAAACACCTACAGCATTTTCATAACTTGATGGATAATGAGCTCCATATTCTTGAGATCCTGAATTTTCATCACCATTTCCAGCAGCACACACTACAATTGCTCCATAAGTATTAAAAGCAGTATTAATAGTTGCATTTTCACTGCCAGAATAACCACCGCCACCCCAGCTATTATTAATAATGGTAAAAGTCCCAGAATAATACCCTGCTTTTGCAGCATATAAAATTCCAGCATAGCCATCATTTATTCCAGGTTCACCGGATTGATTTTCTCTTGAACCTTTTACAGAGATGATTTTTGCATTATATGCAACTGATGCCATACCATATTCATTGTCAGATACCGCAGACAAAATACCCGCGACATGAGTTCCATGCGCCCAAGTCCCATTACTAGCTACATCTTCCTTTGGAAAAGGATCGTTATCATCAGTGCCATACCATCCAGAAGGATCCCATCCTAGCAAATCATCGGCATAACCATTATTATCATTATCTTCAAAATCTTCAAATGGCGACCCATCAGACACAGCATCTCTTAAATTTATAGACCCATCTCCATTAATATCCATACCTTCGCCTATTAAGAAATCAACAACTTCTTCAGCCTCAATATAACCGTCATTATCAGAATCTAAACCAGCTTCAGCCATCCACTCAGGAATTTCAGCCTGATTAATCCAGACATTGTTTTGCAAATCGGGATGAGTGTAATCAACGCCTGTATCAACTGATGCTAATAAGACCTCTCTCCCTTCTGGAAAAAGGCCAGAGGGAATATCCCAAAAGTCCCATGCTTGAGTCGCTTTTACAGAATTTAAGCTGCATTGAACATCTGTCAATGGATCATTGGGAGAATATAGTGGCTTTCTTATAAACTCATTTTCTGCATACAAAATTTCAGACTGAGAGCTTGTTAAAGATATCAATTCTGATATTTTTTCATTTGAAGCACGCTCAATATAAGCCCTATAAATTCTATTTAAATATATATTTCCATCGTAATCATTCTCTGTAGCTTGAGGTATCCATTTTTCAATTCTAGTGATACCGTTCTCTTTTAAAAATTTTTCAATTTTAATATTATCAAGCGTGTACCCATCGTCCTGAACAGATATTGAAAAAGGTTGCACAGAAGGATTTAAGCAAAACAAATACGAAACTTGAGATGTTTGTGGATTTGCAGAAAACAAAAAACCCAAAGCCCCTAAAATCAATATTAGGGGCTTTAAGTAATTAATTCCGATATTCTTAGTCGATTGATTCATTTTAAATAAAACTAACCTCCAACTATGATATTGACCATAGCAACAATATCAAGAACGTTGACAAGTCCATCACTATTCAAATCAGATGCACACTGTTGCTGATCATCTGGAGAAGATAGTCCCATAACAAAATTAACCGTACTAACAATATCTAAAACATTAACAACACCATCATTGTTTACATCAGCGGGAGAACATTCAGGTTCTGAATCACAATTTTCACCACAATCTAAATAAACTCTGACCATCAAATTGCCAGCAACAGGCGTCCATTCACCAGTTGAACCAACTCTCGAATAAGAATTGCCTGAATCACCGCCATCAGTATCAACACCAAATGCTTTAGTAGAACTAAACTCTTTAGTTCCAATCCAAAAATCACCTTCAACAACCAAGCTCTCAGATGATAAATCGTATGTATTCCAACCATCTACTAAGCCTCCAGCCATCACTCTACTATAAACCTCAGCGCCAGGCATGCCTTGGTCATCAGCATAAACTTTAAGATAAAAAGCTCCACCATCACCATCTTGATACCATTTAAATCTAACTAAATCCTCTTGAATACCAGAGCCATATCTAACTGCTGTAAAGTTTCCTGAACCAGCATTAAAAAACTCTTCAGCTGATCCATCATCATGATATTCCTCGTGTACTGTTTGAGCTTGAGGAGTAACAACTACTGAATCAGACTGATCACTTTCTTCACCATCAGAATAAACTGCTGTAACAGAATATTCATAATCAGTGTTATTTGTAAGGCCACTATCTGTGTAGCTATTAGTAGAGCCTGCATCACCAATAAAAAGACCATCTCTGTATACATTGTATGTTACATTAGCACCTGTGAAAGAAACTCCAGCTCTAATTCCCCATTCACCATCACCAATTGCAGCACCAGAAACACTCCATGAATCCCATGAACCGCCAGAAAACAATACCATACTCGCAGTAGAAGGAACAGCCGACTCATCTAAAGCAGCCAAAGTACCTTCTCCAGTTGTTTCATCTACATATGTAAATTGATGTGCAATAATGAAACTATTATTAAAATCCCAATCAACTACAAAATCATTCCAACCATTAGCAACATCTAATGTTACATTTTCTTGATACAGAGGCTCATTACTATATAATGTTCCTTGCTGGCCAAAACCTGCAATAATTGTTGAAGCTCCAGCATCGCCAACATTAAATATAGAAACTGTATTAACATTTGAACCGCCCGCCATATTTACTTCTGCGCCAGCAAAAGCAGTGCTGCCTTCTGTTGACATTTGAATTCCATTAGTAAAAGAGTCATTGTCATAAATAATAACTTCTTCACCAGCAGCATTCATATCAGCCCACATTAATTCAGCGCCTTGATCTAGGGGCTCACCAGAAAGATCCCAAGGTGAAGGGTAGTTGCCGCCAGAAATTTTATAAATTCTGAAATCATCTACGAATAAACCTGCGCCTGCTCCACCATCATCATTATCATCATATCTACTCTGAATTCTAAACATAACATCTTTTCCAGCAAAATCAGATATATCTAAAAATACATTTCCGTTAAAAGGATATCCTGGAAGATACTCTTCCCACCCATTACTACCAGGTCTTGGATCATAAGTAGTGCCGTCATCAAAGTAATCATAAAACTGATCAACCCATACCGCTCCTGAAACAGAAGTTTCACAGCCATTTTCTGGGTTGCAATCTAAAGCACCTTCTACTAATACATTGTCAACTAAAAATCCAGTAATACTTGCATCATCTAAAGTGCAGTATGCTGGATCAGAACCAAACGCAAATCTGATCATTGCTTCTTGGCCTGCGTATTGAGATAAATCGAAAGATATATTATTCCATCCACCGCTATCACCACCCCATCCTGCAGCAAGATGATTTAAAGAACCATTAGTATCGTATTCAGGACTGTTCCATAGCCAACCATATCCACAATCAAAATCATATGCAAAAAATGGAGAAGTTGCAGTTAATAAATCCCATGAAGAACCTCCATCAATAGAAATTTGAACATTGGCTGCATCCCAACCATCAGTACATGTTCCTGCAACTACAGCGCCTGCTGGGCTTTCAATAGTCCATTTCATATCCGCTGACATTGTGCCATTTGCTGGAACCGTAAAAGAAGGTGTATCCATAAATTGTATCCAGCTATCAAGGTATCCACCAGATGCACCAACTGACTCATCTGAGCACCACCAAGAACTTCCATCGTATGAATCTGTAGCTGATGGATGCCAAGCTAATGCATCTGTATCCATGATAGATACAGTGTAATAATCTTCTAAGCCATTATCATTATCGCCATCAGAATCAGGCATATCTACATTTAGGTAAAAGCCAAAATTCATTGTTTCACCCTCTCCAAGTGCTGGCAAAGTTATTGTTGGTGACAGAAGGTCCCAAGAAGCGTTCTGAGTAGAAAGATCGTTAGGAGAATTCATGCTGTATGTTGGACTATATGAATCAGAATCTGTCCATTGCCAGCCAGCACCAGTTGTCCACCCTAAATCCTCTTCAAAATCATCAAACCATAAATCAATCTCTTCTCTACTAGATTGATATAATGGCGCATTTTCATCCTCAACCAAAATAGGCCTAGAATTATTCAAATCCATTATGGAAACCTGCTCTTTCAAATTATGATTTTTATCTTTAGAAAATAAAAATGTTGAAACAACAAATAACATTAAAAAGTATCTTATATTCATTTTGTTTTCCCCTCTTTTAAATAAAAAAATCTTTCATTCGCACTAATCATTATACAATTGTTAAATATAAAAAGGTAGTTTTATATTGTAACAAATCTTTAAAACTCAAAATTTAAGCCAAATTGATGCGTGAAGTCTAATACATCGTAATT
>PADI01000079.1 GCA_002702985.1 Methanobacteriota archaeon | reverse complement strand
TTTCTCTGGACTTGGGAATGTGATATTTTTTCTGGGGGGTATAATTTGTTGTTTAGTGGGATTTTCCTTTATCACGGGATGGTTTTCTGTGTGGCAATCAAGAAGTCTGTATGATTATGATTATGGACACTCTTGGTCAGAAATCATAGACAGTATGAGGAATGAGGATTCTAGTGCTTCTGGATTTGTCGTTGCTATTGTTTTAGGTTTAATGATGATTCTATCAGTATCTATTGGAGCACTATATTTCTTCGCTGACGAAGATGGCCTAAGTTTCAGTGGCCCCTCACCTCAACTAATTGATTGGCATTATGATCATCTTTCAACAAGTGGTTTCGATGAAATGGGGGATTGGTCTGGAAACGGAGTTCAGGTCTGCATCATTGATACAGGAATTGAATTGAATCATCCGCATCTTCGAGATATTCAATTAGCAGGATGGTTAGACTTGATAGATAACAGAAGCGAACCATACGATGATGAAGGACATGGGACCGCTATGGCAGGTATTTTAGTCGCTCATGGAAGTATTCCAGGTGTTGCCCAAGGTGTTTCTCTTCATGTGGTTAAAGCATTGGACTATTCGGGTTCAGGAAATGACGAAACAATTGCGTCTGCAGTGAATTGGTGCATCAATCAAGAGACTGATATCATAAGTATGAGTTTAGGAGGAAGCCCAGGATTCAGATTCTTTGGACAATCAACTGATGAGTCAGAAAATGCAGTCCAAGACGCATTAGATTTGGGAATATTTGTTGTTGCGGCAGCAGGAAATGATGGCGGGCCAGACGATGATGGAGATGTAGAAAGTCCTGGTTCTATTCAAAGAGTCATTTGTGTCGGTGGACATGATAGATTTGGAGTGATATGGGAGGGAAGTAGTGAAGGAGATAATGATGGTGGTTTCTTCCCACCTCGATTACCAAATAGTGACCCTGATATGAAACCAGAAATTACTGCTGGAGGGCATGAAGTAGCAGTATTGATGGCTACAAATTCTAGTGGTTTCACTGAATATGGATGGGGTTCTTCTTCTGGTACTAGTGCAGCAACAGCATTTGCAACAGGAGCTATTGCATTAGCTCTTGAGGGTTCACCGAATCTTAAACCAGGAGCAGTTGATGGTGGACAAGATGCTATTGAATCTGTAAAGAATCATTTGATGAATTCTGCAAGTAATGGAAACTCAGATCATGATGATTTACTTGGTTATGGTAAATTAAATGCTGCAAAATTGTTTGAATATGTAAATGGGGAATCTCCGATAAATAATTCTCAGAATGAATTACTTGAATTCCAAGATGATTTGCTATCTTCTGTTACTACGAATAAAGTCCTAATCATCGGGATTGATGGAGTGAGAGGAGATGTCGCAAATATCGTTTCTTCTGAAGATAATAGTGCATTCGGTAGAATGCAACAGGAGGGCGCATGGACATATTCTTCCGATGTTGGGCCCATTTCAGTATCTGGACCATCATGGTCTAGCATGTTAACAGGGGTTTGGTGTGATAGGCATGGAGTTTTTGATAATGGATTTGAGAACCATAAATTAGATTCTAACCCCGATATTTTTGAATTAATTGAATCTCATGACTCATCACTTGATACTACAAGTCTCGTTTACTGGGAACCAATAGATAGTACAATAATTGGAAATGATATTGCAGACACTCAAGAACGATTTGAAGAAGACGAAGACCTACATTCTAGAGCGATAGAAATACTTCAGGACGATTCTTCCTTGGATGTCCTATTCGTTGCGTATGATGATCCAGACTATGCTGGACATAGACATGGTTTTTCCCCTCTTTCCGAAGAGTATGTTGAAGCGGTTAAACTTGCAGATCAACGCGCTTTTGAATTGCTAGAAATATTGGATGAGCGTATTACAATCGGGGAGGATTGGTTGGTAATTATCACAAGCGATCATGGAGGAGGAGGAGCTTTTGAATTCTCACATAGTCCCTCAACAGAAATCGATAGAACCACATTAATGATGGTAAGAGGAGGAGATACAGTATTAGGAGAAATGGAAAATTCTGTAGTTGTTGATGTTGCAGTTACTGCTTTGAGACATATGGACATCCCACTTCCAACAGGATCTAATTCACTTGATGGACGTGCTCTTGCATTTGAACCGAATTCTGAAGATGCACGATCTCCAGATTGCCCTAAACATATATCTTATACAATTGCAGAAAATTCCGAGACTATTACTGCAGGGTTGTTGGGACTGAGCGGTATTTTGATAGCCGTTTCAGTGATTTGGTACAAACGATGGAAATCTAAGTCAAACGACGAATAGCAACAATCGTACCTCCGCCTACCTCAGTGAACCCAACTGCTTGATTTTCACTCCAATCCTTCATATGACTAATCCATTGATTGAATACTTCAACTCTCATCTGTTGATCATTAGAAGGTTTGCCAGAGGGATAATCACCTACATCAGCGGTAGGAACCAGAGGCTCAGGAGTTAGTACCACTCCTCCTAAACGTACCAAAGAAAGAGCATTTACAACATCTTGGACCTGCCCTCTCCAATCAGAGTGTACAATTACTACATCAGCAGGAACGGGTAGAAGAGATCCTGTTCTAGCTGCTTCAGGGGTTGAGGCATTCGCAGCAAGCCATGCGGTTGCTTCACTAGACATCGACTCCCAAGAACCAACATATACAGAACACCAAGAATTTGCATCAAATCGATCAACAATTCGTTGTAGAATTACCCCAAATCGATTCCCTTCTTCAATCATCACATACGATTCAGGATGTTCAGAATCAACCCAAATATCATGAAACCAAGCACTAAGGTGACCTATGCCTGCTCCAACTTCAATTAATCTATTTGGGGATAAACGTTCAACAATGTCTCTAAATCTTGACCGCATAGATCGAGGAAGTGGATCTAGCTCCATGTGCAACATCTGTTGAGTTATATTGGCTGCAATTTCAGGCTCTTCTTGGTCTCTATCTTGAGATTCGGAAAGTAGAGCAGTCATGATATCCTCATGAGAGAACTGAGGTAGGCCCCCTCCATCCATAATCACTCCTGTCACCCAACTGCTTTGAATTTCTTCATCAACAGGCATAAAGCAGAAGGCGATGGGGGTCATTTATGGATGAAACAAATGATAATGCGGAGGAGGATTTAGTTCACATTGAATTATGTCCATCTTGTGGAACTTGGCAAATTCATGAAATAATTTCTGAAAAGAGCAAAGGAGGGGGTACAGATTACAAGGTTCGATGTGAAGGATGTAGTCACATTTACTTGCTAGAAGTCAGACCACCTAAAGAAGTTCGAATTAAATTCACTCTCTCAGATGGAGCTCATAGTATCGTTGAAGAAATCGAAGTTGATGAAGATGAAACTATCTATGTTAATGACGTATTTGACTACGATGATAAATTATGGAGAGTTTCTCAACTTCATTTGAAACAAGAACAATCAGTACAATCTGCTGAACCTAACAATGTCGTTTCAGCATGGGCAGTAAGATGCGATTTGGTCCGAATCAAGATTACCATGACAGAAGGTGAAGAGAGTAAGACATCGGTAAAAGAAAGTGACCCTGAAGAAATTTTTGTTTGTGGTTCCATAATTGAATTTGAAGGAAGAAAATGGAGAATTCGAGCAATTCATACGGGCCGAGGAAGAACTCTCACTGGGAGGAGAGAGGCCTCACAAATCCGTAGAATATACTTACATCCGCCTCCGGAACCTAGACGAAGATTTCGAAGAAATTGATTATCTACGATTTGACCATGGCATCAGAAGAGCCTTGGTGATATGCCAAGCCACATCTGGATTTTCGCGTAACCTCCGTACTCCATATTCATACCACTTTGATCCATATGGGAGATATATTCGAGTTTTATGGCCTTGTTTAGCCAGTTTTCTTCGAATATCTCCACGAACGCCTAATAACATCTGAAATTCATATCCTGGTCCTTTACCAATTCTTGAAGGCCCAGCATTGGACCTAGGATCGGAGATATTTGGACCCATCCCCATTCTCTTTAGAGATAAAATTGAATGTTCGATAACTGCAGTATCGTGAGATGCTATTGCGGTATAAGCACCAGATTCTAACATCGCATCAATTGCTTCATTAGTTGCCTTAGTTATGGATCTTTTTTCAGTATGAGCGATGTTTGCAGATTCCAAGTAAATTCCCTTACAAATTCTATGATCTGCATACTCACCTAATTCATCAGTCAAATGTTGAATGTCGTCAAGTGTTCTAAACAACCTACCTTGGAGCACTGTACCTACATTCCTCAGCCCCTTTTCATGGAGAGTCAATACCAAATCGATCGTTCTTTGAGTAACCCTATGGTCTTCCATATCTAAACGCACAAAAATTTCATGAGAGGACGCTTTACGAAGAATTTCTTCCATTGATTTTTCAGCAGCATTAGGATCTATCAATAATCCAAATGCTGTCGGCTTAATAGATAAATTAGCATCAATCTTTTGTTCAACAATACTGTCTAGAACTCTATTGTATTCATCAATAAAAAATTGAGCTTCTTCCATTGATGTAATCTCTTCACCAAGAACATCAACGGTAAAACAAGCACCTTCTTTTGAAAGACGATTCATTGTTTCAAGAGCAGACTCTAAATCTGTACCTGCATGATAGCGACGTGAAACCCATCCAACAATGAATCTAGGCATTATCGGAAGAACGGTTACAACCACCCGCCCAAGTATCCCCATGAACCGGTGTAGTAGAGTAAGGCTATGACGATTACCGATTCAAGATTCAAAATTTACAAAGTCTGCAAGTCGGAAAATTTCGATATTAATTGACTCTAAATATCTCTTAATTGACTGTCTTTGCCATCCTTTAAACGACTTTCGATCTAGATGTGCAACCACTTTTTGATTAGGGAAAGATTCAGTTGTCTGTTTAATTGCTACATCGATTGAATTCATCCATGGGCCATCAGGCAATCTATCCGAAAGAGGGTCCCAGTCTCCTTCGGGGCGATACATATTCAATGAATAATTAGCCAACAGATGACCCGTCAATGCATTTGTTTCTAATAACACATTTCTATGACGAGGAGCGTAATGACCTCCACCAATGCCAACCATCACAACTTCATTATTTTGAGAGTCAGGAATAGTTGATTCTAATCCTAACTCTTCACTAAGAACGTCAGCCCATACATTTGCTGCATCTTCTCTACCCCAATGTTCAGCAGTGGACCCTATCTCAATAAATAGTGAAGGAGTCATTAGCAAAGGACCATGATGAGTTGTTTCAAGAGTAATATCAAATTCATCTGTTAATCCATGAATCTTAGCAATCCGATTTAATCGTCTAAATAGTGATGCAAAGCGAGGAGAAGGAGGGACGGCTTGCCCGTTTATTCCACCATATTCTGCTGCCTCACCAAAGGGCTCTGAACCAAGAACACCGATTGCATGTAACGTTAAACTCGGTAAACCGGATGCTGCAACGTGACGGGAAAGGAATAATACCTCAGATATCTCAAAATCTGTGGAATTGATATATGTCTCATCCAAATGATCACTAAAGAGATGAGATTCATTTCTCCACCACAAATGTACTGATGATTTTGAATGATGCCATACTCTACCTCCATCAACTGAATCCATTTCTATCCAACCCCCTCTACTCAGTAGTACATCACCTTGAATGGTAGAACCAACATCTAAATCTGAAACAACAAGTAGTGTGATAGACTTCATTTTCTCACCAACATGAATCAACTACTTGAAAAAACGGAGACCAACTCCATATCTCCAGAGATTGCTACAACTGATGCGCCAGTATCTAATAGAAATAATACTGATTTGTGATTAATATAGCCGTCAGCATAGTAACTACCATGTCGCTGTAGAGGAATTACCACTTTCTTACGGCTCATGTATCTCCCTGATTTCTAATCCGTTAGACCAAGATAAGAACATTACCAGAAAAAAAAACGTATACAATATCAATCTTAAAACGCTTAATCTCAATCTCGTAACATGGAGTTACCCCCTGCTAGTGGCCCTGCCCTCCGTGTGTGGGAAATGGGCGACGAAATATTGGTTGGTTTAATGGATGGAAGAATTCAGAGAACTGCAGATAAAATGTCATATTGGAGAGAGCCAGAACAACCTTATCCAATCCCAATTCAGCAAGCGATTAAATGTGAAAATATTGCAATTATTACTTGGATGGATCCAGAAATAAGGGTTTCAATAATGGGAGGGATGAATCTACTTGAAAATAATTGGAAATCAAACTATTCCAATAGAACAGAATTACAAAATTCAAACGGAATTATTGGTCATCAAAATCAGTTATGGCTTCACAGTTTAGATGCTGAAGTATTAGCTATAACTTCGTATCTGAATAAATTTGCTTTTGTTTCTATGAATCGCGGAGTATATTTCTTAGAATCAAGTGAAGATGGACCCAAAGAAATCTGGAGAACTGAAATTCCAGATTGGCCTAAACCTTGGGAAAATGCAATATGGAGAACCAATGAAAATAAAAATGGTAATGTTGATACACATGCCCAATCAATACATATCGATGAAAATAATCTTATTTTATTCGATGAAAGAGGATCTTGGGTGATTTTTTCATTAGACGAGGGTAAAGAAATCAATAGTGGACGATTGCCCTTCAAAGGGAAAAATACAGGAACATGGAGAGGAAAAAATTCTTGGGCAATTTCAGAAGATAATCGTAAATTGCATCTATTAAATTCGAATTTTGAGTTGACTTCAACACACAAAACTCCTGGTCCAGTAAATTTTGCTAGAGAATCAATTCATGGTTGGATTTGGACAGGGTGGCGCCATGATGGTACAGAAAGAGGCATTATCACTACAAATGAAATCGGACTTTGGATAAACGAGAATGAAAAACCAAGAGTAATCTCAAATGATGGTAAATGGCACGACTTTTCTCTATGAGTTATTCTTCTTCCTCAGAATTAGAAGAGTCTGGATTTTCATTTAATCCTCTAGTATATCCACATCTACCGCATGAAACACGATCTGCATGAACAGCTAGGAAGATTCCAGGGCCACAGGTAGGGTCAGGACAGAACTCTCCTTTTCGAACAAGTTCTCCACTAGAGACATCATACTTGCCAACCTTGGAATTACGCCATTTATCACCCATCAGGATCCCTCCTCATCTGCTTCTGAATCTTCAGATTCTTCTTCAACTGGTTCTTCTTCAACTGGTTCTTCTTCAACTGGTTCAGAATGTGCACCACGTCGTACATGCCTATCTTTAACATAAGTAGGGACTGTGTTTTCTGCGGCTTCAGAGTTAGAATATACGTGAGCCACACCAGTAGTTGATGAACGGCCAAAACGTGAATTAACTTCCATGATATAAGTTTGAGATTTAATAGAACCTGGTTCCATCCTATTTACCATTTCAATCAACTCACGAAGACTCGGAGTAGGTTCCTTAGGATGATCCACTGTGAAATGGAGTTCCACACGCTCTAGGATTTCATTGTCGATTCTGTTGTCGATATTCATTCAATCACCTAACGTACGTTCACCTTCAGTGCATAACTTCCGGCTCGAGTTACACCCATTCTTTTTCCAACTTCTGACATCTCAGGATTTAGAACAATGACTAATCCTTGCCAATCTCGGGATACAGGGGATGTAGGACAATGAATGCATTGATCTTCATCATCAGATAAAAGTGCATTACATTCAGCACATGCGAAGGGAATTGTTGCCATCTTATGCATCCTCCTGTAACCATTCATATGCTCCTAGACCAGGTTGTTTACAATTCAATCCAATCTTACTACTACGAGGGTCGTTGTGATTAATTGATTTAGAAACAATCCTAGCTCTAATATGACTCGATTCGCCTATATATCTACCAGATTGAGCTCCAATAATTCGAGCAATACCCTGTGACATTTCTACGTTTACCGGTTCTTCGAAGATCTGAGACTTGTGCAACAGTGCTTCAGTGGGTCCGATTAAAACGAATGCTCCGAACTCATTTACTTTCTGAATTTTACCATCTACTACTTCTCCTTGATCCATAGAAAACATCAATGCTTGATATCGAACGTTTTGATAAATTGCTCCGTCACCGTGAATGACTCTTCCTCTACCAACAACCTGATGATCAAATGTGAGTAAAATGAAATCCTCTGAATCTGGATCGTATCTACCTTCAAAGGCGTTCAATGCCAAAATATTGATCGTTTGTTCAAGAGAATCTGTCAAGTGCATATATTCTGGGGGAATACGGATTGTGTCTTCTTTCTCAATGATGTAATACATCTCTCATGCCTCCAACTTCCCTCTGTCAGCGCTAATGAGAACGAGAGGGAAAAAAACCCTGCTCGTCCATCATCGGCAACGCCTCAAGAGGAGAAGTACAAACGTTCGAACTTCGACCTCCATTTAAGCCTACCCGGATAATCCTCAAAATAGGCCGTGGAGAAAACCAACTGATCCACTATTCACCTGATTTGCAACCTACTTCGCCAAACGTTGAAGTGTTCTGGTATGTACATAAGTTTGGATTAGTGAGGGAACGTTGTGAACAACACTGTAAAAGCGAGGTTTTCAATACTCGTAATTGTAGCCCTGATTTTGATACCTTGGTCTCAAATTGATTATGAATTTCAAGCAGACGATAAACCTGCTATTTTCAGCGCTCGAAATGCCGACCCATGGAATCCTGACCAACCTTGGGGTCAATTTGGAGGAGGACCTGATAGAAGACAAACTCCCCCTGTGCATGCCGCTGATGGAGGAGCAGGTGAGGGGACTCCGAGTGAAGCAGATACACTAGGATCTATTCTCAATCCAATCATAAATTGGAAATTATCTTCCGACCCAATCGGAACGCCTTCATTATCTACTGTAATCGGAAATTTTTCGCAATCAATAAATTCACCAGAGGGACATTATGAAGAATGTGGAGGTTCGTCACTTTTCCCGGTAATTATTCAGACAATTCTTATTGGAGGAACTGATCATTCAATTTTACGAATTATCGAAGGAGAAGATGCTGTGGTAGCATGGGAAGAAGATCTAGGTCCAACACGTCCGATGAAGGCAGGACCTATAGTTGCAGATATTGATGACGATGGAAAACCAGAGATTATCGTAATTTTTGATTCTCAAGGAACATTGAATGTTGAATTATGGTCTCCTGAACTAGAATGCACTGCGACAGGATGGATTGCTAGCGGCACACATTCCAGCCAAAAACTGTGGACATGGTCTGATGAAGGATTGAGCTTGGAACATCCTCAAGGTGCTTACACATCTGGAATTACAGGAGATCATCACCCTACTGCTCAACCTGTAGTTGCAGACCTAGACCTCGATGGCTATCCAGAAATTGCTATTCCAGCAATTTCTGAATCTACTAATAGCCCTGTAATCATCTCTCTTTCTCTTCCGGTTACAGGTACACCTGAAGAAAATTGGAGAGCAGAAATTGAATCAGGAACCCATCCTTCTGATCTTACCTTTGCCGTTCTGGGAGCAGACAGTGCTGCTGTATTCTTAACAACAATAGATAACGATGATGGATTGATGTGGGCTTGGAGATTAGACGGAGAAACTGGAGCATCAGCTTGGTCAGGAGGTTCATCTTTAGGCAATCTAGATGGAGGAGCATCAGATTCTCCAAGAATTCGATTACCTGGCCCAGTAGTTGCACAATTAGATTCTGATGCTGCACCTGAATTGATTATCACAATCCCTACGGACCTAGGTGGGAACGGAGTTACAGACGGTGCAGAATTTATCGCAATTGAGGCAACAAGTGCTTCTGAAATTTGGTCATTTAATGCTCGCGATGGTTATGCTGACGCACCTCCACTAATTTTAGATTCAGATAATGATGGATTAGATGATAGAGTATGTTGGGTTACTTGGCGATCTGATACTACAAGTAGAGATGCAATGATTGGATGCCATGATGTTTCACAAAGTAGTCCTGTTCAAAGGTGGTATAGAACATTAGAAGCATCAAGCGGAAATCCAAATGATGAGATCGCAGTTGCTCCGCCTTTTTGGATGGATCTAGATGGGTCTGGTGAGCCAGAAATTCTTGTACCATATGGAAGATCTATTTTTGCATATGATGGTGACGAGGGAACTAGTGTAGCAATTTCATTAGAATGGGAAGACGATCTTGAAGTCGAAACTCGTTTATGGGCGTCTGTTGCTTTAGCAGATGTTGATGGAGATGCACTTCTCGATATTATCATTGGAGATCTGGTAATCTCTCATGCAGCTGCAGATATTCGTCCATTCTTAGATGGAAGTGGCATTGAATTCAACCCAACTGCCCCTAATCCAGATCAAATGACTACAATAACTGCCTATGTTGAAAATGTAGGTACTATCGCAACTGAGAAAGACGTGGATGTAATTCTATTTGCAGATGGAGTTGAGATTGGCAGAGATAGGATACCAGCGATGGACCCTGTGGGCCCAACAGGAAATGGTAATTTTGGATCAATAAATGTTGATTGGTCAGGAGGTTTAGGAACTCACTCATTCAGCATGGTAATCGACCCGATGCAAAATTTAACCGAAACTAGAGTAGATAATAATCAACAGAACAGAACTCTAACAATTCTCGAACCATATGCAGTTTCGATAGATGGGGGATTAATTCGAATTGATCCAGGTGCGAGCAAAGATATAGAATTATTAGTCACAAATACAGGAAAAAATGATGCTACTTGGAATATGCAAATTGACTCAGATCAATTACCAGATAATTGGACGGTGAATGCTTTGACACCTCTAGAGAATATTAGTATTGACTCAGGACAAAGTTGGTCGCCTACTCTTAGAATCAGTGTGCCCTCTGATGCACTTGGTTCAGATGAAGGTAGTATCTTACTTACGTTAACTCCTAATGAATCTCCAAATTCGACTTACACCGTAATTATCCCTGTTGAGGCAAACAGAACTAGAGGTATCTCATTGAGAGGACCAATGGGAATTGCCCAAACTACTGGATGGGGAATTCCAGGTTCAACTGCACATGCATGGATAGTCATCGAAAACCTTGGTAATGCCCAAGAAACAGATACCGGAATAACATATGGGAATACAGCATGGGGGAATGGAATATCTTTAGCATCACCAATAGGGAATCCAATCACATCTATTTCATTGGGACCTGGAGAATTACAAATTTTATCACTAGAAATTGCTGTTCCTTCAACTACACAATTGGGTGATAACGTCAGTTCAACTGTTGAAATTTGTATTGGCTCAGGATCCGAAAGAGAATGTGAGCAAATTCTTGTAGAATTTATTGCAAGCGATGTTGTTGCGATACCATCTCATCATCGAACAGTACCAATGAACGGAATAGAATGGCAAATAGAGGGTGTTTTTACTTCTAGCGATCGAGAAATGGAATGGGATTTGGCAAATGGGGGACTTTCCATTCAATCTGATTGGATTCTTAATTCTACAGGAGATTTAGAGATATTAGGTGACAAACTTTTTGCCCGATCATCAACTAATTCCTTCAGTGGAAGTGTTATTCTAGATTTACCTGCAAATGCAATTCCGACTACACATGTTTTCTCCATCTCTGAAGCTAATCAAAGCCATGCTGATCTAAATCTTAGTTTGCAAATATTACAAGAATATAGAGCATCAATCAGTAATCCAAATCACGCTTCTGGAGAATTCGTAAATACAAATTTAATTCAAACTAATACGCCCTATTCCACAACCATTCACTTTGAAAATACAGGTAATGGAGAAGATACTTTTGCGCTTTATGGAACTGTAATTGATGATGGAAATCTTTCTAATTTTGAATCAATAGAAATTAATTTTCCTATTTCAACCGTCACATTATCTGCAGGTTCTTCAATGACACTAGCAGCGAGTATTGAAGCACCTTCTGGAACACCTGCTAGAGTTCCATTTACAATCAAGTGGGAAATGTTATCTCTTGGTAATACGAGTGTATCTGATTCAATCCTTGGAATCTATGAAGTTCAACAAGATCATCAGTGGGCATATGAAATTAGTAATGAAAACTTTCCTTTCCATGAACAGGGGGAAAATGGAAGTCGGATTTTTGGCCTACCNGGNGAAACTNTCAATATTCCAATTCGGGTAATCAATACTGGAAATCACGACGACACATTGAATCTCACCGCTACTTCATCTATTTCTCCATTCGGAAATGATCCTTCTTCTCCATGGATAGTACAAGGGGCAGATACAGAAATAATTGATGTAGGCGAAAATCAAACATTATTTTTGAACGTTACAATTCCTAATGATGCATGGAATGGCACCCTCCTTACAATTGATTGGCAAGCGAGAGCAGGGACTGTCGTAAACGTAAATGCCCCATCACATACTATTGAAGTAATTCATACACCTAACTGGAAAGTGATAGCTTCTGGAGTGGACCTCGATATTTCCCCATATGGTGAAATAATTTCCATGACAGTTGTTCAGACAGGAAATTTACCTGCTGAACCTTATGCAAATACGTACGTTTCAGGAACGATTGGATGGAATGTAAGTGTGGAAAATACACCNGGAATATTAGAACCGGGTCAATCTGGAATNTTAGAGTTGAATATTACTCCACCTTCTAATGCAATTGCTGGACAAGCAGTTCAACTAAACATCATTCTTAGAAATGGTGATGGAAGTGGGTGGTCGTCAGCAACTTTCCCAGTCCGAGTTGATGCTTTGATGAACCATACTTTGGAAGGAAACTCAGATTGGCATGTAACTAACGAAGGAGGTTTTCCTTTATTGTGGCTCACGAATCAAGGAAATGCTCCCACCTCAATCAATCTACAAGTTTTAGGCGGAGGCAATGGATGGAACCTATCATACCCAGATGTTATNCATCTTTCAATCGGAGAAACGCGAGGCATCCCAATCAATTTAATCCCCCCTAATGATGAGGGGCTTTCACCTCCAACAATCACTGTTCGTACTACTGATGAAGCAGGGATACAACGCGAAAAACAATTGAATCCGATTCGTTCAGAAAGATCGTGGTCAAATTCTCCAGTTATTGTAGGTTTAGAAGGAGACATCTCTACATTTTCTTTTAATGGCCAACAATCTGGAGATTCACCCCGAATTGTTGGCGGGTCTACACTAATACCCGATGGGGAAAATTGGTCGTATAACATAGGAGAGTCACAAAGTTTCCAAATAAAAATCGGCAACACTGAACTCTCAGCTAGAGTATTTAGCCAATCACCTAATCTTAGAACTACATCTTGTTCTTCTTCAATGAACAACACAGTGATTGAATCGGTATGTGTCATCAGTAATGGCACTAATGAAATGGCATATACACTAATGATCATTGATGACAAGGGATCATTAATTCATCTCGAGACTGGAATTGCAGTTGAAGACTCGACTGTAATAATTTACTCAAATGCTAGTTGGACACCCGATGTAGGAACTCGAAGTTATACAGTTACAGTTCATGACAGAAATGGAATAATTATCGAAACATCAACAAAAGAATACGACATTAGAGATACAGAATGGAATATTGGAATTTCACAATTTGAAATAAANGGTATTGGAGACGATCGAAAGATTTCTTTAACAACAACTAGAACTAACAAATCAAAAATTGAAACTGTTCCATGTACGGTTATTTATTCATCAGGAGAGTGGATCTTAACTCAAGACATCGATATGGGAGGATTGTTGAATCCAACAGTCGAAGTATTGATTCCTAGTTCAATTAACGACGGAGATCAGATTACTGCTACTATAGGATGTTCATCTCCTTGGGAAGTAGATTCTAATCCTGAAGATAATGAAAGAAGTTTAATCGTAACTGCTGAAACTGGATTAGATGCGAATACTCAAACTGCATTAACTGGAACTGTAGCAGCACTAGCCATCATTCTAATTCTGTGGGCGATTGGATTCACAAATCCTGAAGATAAAAAACCCAGAAGTAGAAAACNAGATTCTGGAAAATCTAGAAAGGACTCTCGAGAAAAACCTTCTAAATCAAAGAACAATATAGAACCAGAAGANGAAGACGATTCNATTCATTTAGAAGAAACTGAAAATGAAATCAATGAATTAAATCAGGATGATGAAATAATCGAGATTATTGAAGAAATTGACGAATCGATAGAAGTAGTAGAACAAGTTGTAGAGCAAGATGAATTAAGTCAGCGATTAGAAGGCGTCACCGATCCGTTTGAAAGAAAATTGATTGAGTTAGAATATCGAAGAGAGAAGAGAGCTAGCAGGAGACGAAAATAATGAATAAAATGTTCATCACACTTGATCCCATTCTTGATGTAGATCCAATGTTAATGGCTGAATGGTGTGCGACTATTCCAAAATCTCCTGAAAACGCACCCGTTGACATATCTACTCGATGGGGCCATCATGTGAATGACAGAGAGATTGATCCTGCAAATTTGTTCTTTGTATTAATGATCGATCAAGATTCAGAAGGGAAATTACGTAGACCACTAGATGATACAGGAGTCAATAGAGAAGCATTTGGAAGAATACCTGGCGAATATTCGCCAATACAATATATTTACGAATATATAATTCCAAATCAAGGTAATAATCGATTGACATTTCTTCTAAATTCACTTTCAAATAGATTTGAAAATCATCCATGTGAAATGGGCAAAGGAGGAACAATTATCCGAGGTGCTATTTCAGGCGCAGAAGCCATAGAATTGAAGAATAATCTACTTTCTAAAGAGTGGAAAATTGACCAAAAAGAGCCAATTGATGGAGGAGTAGNAGAGATTATTCGTTTGTTGCTTCTTCTATTAAGAAAAGCAGAATCACGGAAATGTGGAGTAATGCTTAGAGAACATAGATGATTAGAACGATTCGCCCGTTAGTCGTTCAAACATTGATGCATAAAGATCAGCAGTATCGTCAATAACGGANTGAGGAAGAGCAGGAATTGGAGGTTCGTCTGCCCCCGACGANCGAGCATCATACAATTCTTTATGATGGCCTGATTCAATGTAATGGGCTCGGACAAACTCCTTCGANAATTGTACAACTTCACCATTCTGATATGCAGGTANATCCCACCACCTATCTTCGTCAAGTGTTCCGAAGCTATCTACCAAGACAGGGACTCTTCCTGGTCCTAACGCAAATTCTTTCTTTCCGTCAACATGAATCAACCCTCTCTTCGAAACTTCTGTTTCAATTAATTCATCAATCAATAAAACTAATCGTAAAATTTCATCGAATTCTTCTTCGCGAAGATTAGAAATCTCTAACGCTTCTTCACGATCTAATAGTCGATCAAATGCCTCAAATTTAGTAGACACTTCTAGATAAGGAACTGGAAGTTTTACTCCTTCTTCTAATTCTGTACCCGCAGGAAAACCGAATTCTTCAGCCGATGCATCTCCCCTGCTGTATCTCCTCCACCCTGAGCCTGCCAGATGATGTCGGCAAATCACTTCTAGTGGAACAAACACGTTTTCCATATCTTGAGGAATCGCTCCGGGTTCCCTAATTACCTCAAAACGACGGGCTCTAACTCTATCCGGAGCTGTCATCTCAATCATATGTGTCTTACATATNCCTGCTTCCTCAACCATTTTCANCCANTGNCANGATGAACGATTAAGAGATTCTCCCTTTCTAGGAATTAATGAAGGAATAATCTGGTCAAACACNGATATTTGATCAGTATATCGAAATTCTATAATGTCCGGATCTTCTGTACTCCAAACTTGCTTCACTTTACCAGAATATAACAACTCGCCCATGTGCTTACCTGAGACAAATCAATCAATGAAGATTCGTGTTAAATTTTTTGAAAAAAAGTTGTAAAAAACCAGTTTATTTGGAATTTTAGATTAAGCCAAGAGCGTCTTCAATTCGATTCAATTCAGGACCTGTTGTCCCATCTCCAACAAGTGCAAAAGAATCATTTGCAACACATCCACTACCTACCTCAGGAGAACCAAAACAAACAGTTCCAACCATTGCTTTAACTCCCAATGTTGATTCAATAACTTCGACCTCTTCAGAAGTTACATCCGGATGAACCAAAGCTCCATTTGAATTAGCAACCAATTGACTACCGACGTTATGCATTCCAGCAACAGTAGTTCTATGAGCAGGAACTTGTAGAATNTCTGAAATTGCGGAAACACCATCTTCAGGTACTGAACGACTAANTATTGCCCCTTTTTCAGTTGCACATATCANATTACCAGCTGCATTAACCCCACTCTCCATTACAACAACTGCTTCTGTATAACTTAGTAAAATATCAATATCATCTTTAGAGGCTATNTCTGCAACTGCTATACCTTTCTTGGTCCCTGCAAGAAGTGATCCAACTAATGATGAACCTCCAATAGAAATCCTAACTGNTTCTAATCCAAAGGATTCNGCGAATGGATCTAATTCGTCTTGAGGGACACCATATGGAGCAAACAAAACATCTCCGATAGGTGCTAAATGAACGCCAACAAGAGAATGTCCCATGACATCTCCTGTGCTGATAGACATAGCAACCATTCTCGGCTTCAATAAGTCACCTTTGAGGCTACCGCCTGTAGGCGAAAAAGTGGACCAATTCGAAATGAAAAGGTCCGAAATGCGGGGAGGTGATCCCAGTCGCCCGAAGGCGACCGAGATCGAATCAAAGAAAGTCACAACGACGCAATTTCCCGTGGGCTTTCGCACCACAGTACAGTANACGACGCAGAAGGGCTTGACTTCCGGGTTCGGTATGGGACCGGGTAGACCCCTTCGCTATGGTCGTGAACAATCTTGATTGAATATGATCGGCATATCGCTGTTGAACAGAGGGCTCACACAGGAGCGGTGTTGGAAAAAAGGATGCATACCGGGATGTTAGTGATGCTGGGCTGAACACCTCGTTGCCTCGGTGCTTACAC
>PADI01000078.1 GCA_002702985.1 Methanobacteriota archaeon | reverse complement strand
CAAAACGTCCAGCTGGGGCTCTCATATCCAATAAACCACCTTGATCTGCACGAATCCAAGTTGAACCATGAGCTAATAATCGGGCTCTAGGGCGGGATGGTTGACCAGGAATCATTGACAAAGAACGCATGACATTCAAAATTCCGTAGATTGCAACTTGAACTGCACCAGCATCAGAGGTGTTAGCGCCTCCCCCCTCATACGTAGCGTATCCAATTCCCATTTCATTTGCTGATCTTCGGAATGAGCCTCTCGGACCTAATGAATCCAAAATGACTTCTATCCCAAATCCTCTAGCAATCACATTACTAGGTGCATCAGCTAGATCTGCTCGAATTTGAGGCAAATTTGTCCTTCCTCTTGCAGCAGTATGAAGATCAATTACATAATCAGAACCTGAGATAATATTCTGAAAAATTCTATTTGCTACTCTAGAAGTTGTATTTCCAGTTTCAGTACCTGGAGATTCTCTATTTAGATCTCTACCATCTGGAAAATATCTACTACGCATTCGATATCCTGGTAAATTTAATACTGGTACTATACGTATTGTTCCAGCAAGTGAATTGGGATCTAATGGCTTATCAAGTCCTGAGAAAGATGACCCTAAGAGATGAGTTAAGGCGATTGGGCCAACTAACTCATCTCCATGAACTGCTCCCAATAATGTGATTACAGGCCCAGGTTTTGCTCCATGAATTACAGTTACTCGAATAGGCCAAGGATCTCCCATCGAGGTTTCTAGAAGAGGGAATCGTATTGTGCGCATCTCTCCAGGTTTAGTTCTAGTTCTAGCAAAACGATGTGTCTTTGGCTTCTTTTTAGATTTTAATGAACCTAAAGGATTTTCTTTTTTTTCCAAGGCTTTCTCGACTTTAACACGACGGCTACGAGGAAGTTGATTAGATACCTTAGTAGAAGGCTTTTTCGAAGTCTTTGACTTCTTCTTTCCAGACGTCATGATATCCCTCCAATTCGATGGAGAATTTCTGGGTCTTTGAACCCTGATGTCAAATTATTCTTAAAATTCGTATTTTTTTACCCCGAAACTCAAGGACCGANCAATGTATGTCGATACATGGAAGGGGAAAAGTCAGTGCAAGAAATCCATGCTCCGAATTCAATTTGCTTTGGATGCGGACCTGCAAATAAAGAAGGATTGAGGATTCGCTCATTTAATCGTGAAGATATNGATAATGGACTAACAATGACATTCAATACGNAAGATCATCACCAGGCATTCCCCGGAATGATAAATGGTGGAATTATAGGTACACTTCTCGATTGTCATGGCAACTGGACAGCTGCAATGGCCATAATGAATCTACATGGAGATTCAGAACCTCCTTGTACTGTTACTGCAAATTATAGTGTTCAACTCAGAAGACCTACCCCTCATGGTGCTGAATTAACCGTAATCAGTGAAGTTACTGAACTTCTAGAAGATAGGGCATCAATTAGCATGGAAATGTTTGCTGATGACAAACTTTGTGCGAAAGGAAAAGGACTTTTTGTTGCAGTAAAAGAGGGACATCCAGCTTATCATAGATGGAATTGAGGCAATAAAATGACCAATAGAAAACTGGATGAGATTCGAAATCTTGTTCTTCCGGTAATGAGAATATTAGATTTAATCAATCTAGAAGAAGAAGAAAAATTGAAGCAAATTCCTCTAGGATATATCAGAAAAAATGCAACTAGAATGCATGCAGTCTGTCGATTTAAGCCCGGTCCTAAAGGTTATAAAAAAACGATTGAAGATGTAAAGGAGGTCGCAATTCATCCTGAAGCGGTTAATGAAAAATGGATTCATTATGCTCAATTCCTAATGTTTCATGAATACTTACATGCTATANGAAATATTAGACATGATTCCGTATTTAGAAGACTAGAGGATTTATGGCCTGATGAACGGGCAAAAAATGCAGGCAAAGAATTTGGGAGATTTCTAAGAAATAGAGCCGCAAAATGGCTCTGGACTTGTCCAAAATGTGGCAAAGAACATCCAAGAACAAGAAAAGGCAATGGTAGATATCTATGTAGAGAATGTAAGGTAACTCTGATTGATTTACCAGTAGCACAAACTCATGATCTATAATGAAGAGGATGAGATATGAGAGTAGGAANAACACAACAAACATTTGTGTTTCTTTCAATCATACTTTTGATTGGATNTCTTCCNCCAGTTGATGCTGAACTTTCNACAAATCAGACTGTGTTAAATGCTATCTGTATCGATGATTCGACATGTCAACTAACAAATTCAATTACTGGAATTAATGAAATCAAAAATTCTGAAACTAGTGCATCCCCCCTATCTCCAGAAATTATTCAGTTTGAATTCATAATGTCTCCACCGCAATCATCTCATGTACTAATTCCAATTTCTATTGATGAATTAGTTGTTGATTTAACAATTGAAGAAGATCCTGGTGAATATATTCGTCCAGATCTAAATATCATTTTGGCAATCGGTCCGTCCACAAATGAATGGTTAATAGAAGGTCAAACAGAAACTCCCTTTTCATCAGCAAACGAATATCGTTTGGAAGATCAAGAAATTGACTTATCTTCAGGCCGAATTTTATCTCCTAACGATGTAATTCAATTGACACTTGCTTTCGAAATTGATAGACCTGTTACTTGGAAATTAGGTCTTTCTGGTTCTACATATTTTGATCTGCCAATACAATGGTCATTGGATCAAGATGCTGTTGATGTAGATGAACCAAGTTCATTATCCGAACCTAAATCCGTTGAAGTAGGAGATCAAGTAAATGGGGCAGTAATTGAGCAAGATATTGACTGTTTTACATTTAGTGTTGGAGAAAGAGCCTCTGAACTTCGAATNGATCTAACATGGAGTCCAATGCCTTCCGAAATTGCTACTACGGAAATTATTCCAATTCTAGATACCCTTGACGGGCAAATTCAACCATCTCCTTCTATTCGNACTACTCAAGAAGGTGATCTAATTGAAAATGTCATTATTTGGAATCTTGAAGATAAGGCACGATTACGACTTTGTTTCTATGGGGAAAGTGAAAGATTTGGAGTATATCGTTGGAGTGCTCAAGAAATCTTACCTGGAACCGGTGCAATGGAAATAAGCGATTTTGAGTTAGATACCCGNTGGCCTACGGGGACAGGATGGGTTGGACAAACTACTGAAAAAGAAGAACCTGATGGAGTGGGAGGTAGTGCAATTATTCTGATAGGAATTGGAATCTCAATTTCGCTCCTAATTTTAAAGATGCCAATCATTAATCCCTTAAGTCGTAAATGGGGAATTCCAAGTGCGATGATACTGATTCTAATCGGTTCAGTAATTACTCCTCTTACAGTTACTATTTCCACATTACCCGATAATTCAGAGAAATCACTAGATGAATGGATAGAAAATAGACTTGAACTGGTAGCCGAGTCTGTGATAGAAGATAATGTAGAGATTGCTACAGGCTTTTTCGGAACAACACCTGGAGAAAATTTTGCTGTTCGTCTTCATATCGAGGGGGTACATCCTACTGGAGATGGACGATGGCAAATNCAAACTGATGAATTAAATGATATAGATTTAGATCGATATATTTTTGATGAAATGAAACAACATCCTCTAGATCCAAATCAACAAATTATGTACATACTTAGAGCAGGAAGATTACTAAGTTTAGATCTATTGTTACTCGAAGCAAGTTTAATTTTAAATGAAAAACCGATTGGCTCTATTCTTCATATTGATTGGGATATGACTGATTCAGCGGGAGAAGGATCTGTTTCCGAAAGAGTATGGACAACAAGACCAAATTCAGTAGAATGGGATGAATGGAATGACTTCACCGCCAGACTTCTTCCAGAATTGATTACAGTATCATATTGTGATTGCGGACTCGATGCTATTGACCTATCAATACGAACAAGTGTGGCTCACACCTCCTCAATTACNCCTACTACAAATGGGATATCTGGAGCGCCATCATATCCATTATTCTCCGGAATTTTCGTGGGATTCGGATTTGGAATCCTTATGGTAATAGGAATCGTTACTCATCGACAAAGGAAGACTGCTCAAGAAATTGTACTAAAAATGAAAGTAGAATAATCACTCTTCTTCATTTTGAAGTCCGCCAATCATTTCCATCAACATCTTTCGTTCATTATCATCAATCACGCCATCTTCTAATGCTGAGTCAATAGCATTGAATTGCTCATCAGAAAGCCCTAGAGGAATTGCTGCATGGTGAATTAGGATTCTCTCTGCATCGCTAACTTGGCCGTCAGCCAAAGCCGAATTTATTGCAGCAATTGTAGCGATTCTAGAAACCTCTGGATCGTTAAGATCCAATGCCTTAGCAATCTCAGATAATTCTTCCATTTCTTCTTCTGTTAAAATTCCATCACTGAAAGCTTGTTCATATGCGAATTGAAGAAATGTACGATATTCCGATGGATGGAGGAGAACATCTCGAATGAGACTNTAATCCACAGATGGACTCGCTTCTCCGATCAGAAGAGCAGCGGTAGCTCTTCTGGTCTCCTTTACCATCATATCCTTCAAACCATGTCCAATCCATGCAATTCCAAGACCTACAACTCCGCCTGCAATCCACCTCATGGCACTATCGTCTAATAAATCACCAGGATGGAATAATCGATGCAAACCAATTGCAACTAGAAAACAACCCCAAAATATCTCTACCCAATCATTGACATCGGGTTCTTCCTCTAAATCTTGAAGGACATCAGTCGCACCATCGTCTGCATCCATGAACTACCTATCGAGATTAAGCACTTAGGCTATGCGGAATTTAGACATCACACGTCATGCTTTAGGACAATGAAGCAATACAACAGCGCATGGACCCCGCGAAGAGCCCTGCTAAGGTAAGTTCGCTGGGTTTAGATCCTCGAATTGTAAAGCATTTGAAGCAACAAGGAATCACTACACTGCATCCCCCTCAGGCTATGGCTATTGGTCCAGCTCTTGAAGGAAAAAACCTACTTTTAGCGACCCCAACGGCTAGTGGAAAATCTCTGATTGCGTATTTGGCTATTTTACAAAAACTTCGAAATACAGAATCTGGAGAACGTGCTTTCTATATCGTTCCACTAAAGGCTCTTGCTAATGAAAAGGTAGATGAATTACGCAATTTAGCTGAGACGGTTGGACTAAGTGTTGGAATAGCAATAGGAGATCGTGATGGAGAATCAGGAGGTATTGAAAATTCAGATATAGTAGTCTGTACATCTGAAAAATTAGATTCTATCTTAAGGAATAATCCTACGTTTTCTGAACGATTGAGTATAGTAATTGCAGACGAATTTCATCTCATTAACGATTCATCTAGGGGGCCTACGCTGGAAGTCCTACTAGCAAGATTACGTCATCTAAACCCCAATGCCCAAAGAATTGCATTATCTGCAACTGTCGGGAATCCTCAAGAGTTAGCTAAGTGGTTAGATGCTCATTTGATAGAATCAGAATGGAGACCTGTTAATCTACAGCAAGGAACTTTGACCGGTCTAGAATTAGAAATTCATAGAACAATAGGTCCAAAAAATGATTCTGAATTGCCTCCTCCAAGAATATTAGATGGTAAAGAAACAAAAATCACTAATTCTATTCTTAATGATACAATTTCAGATGGGGGGCAAATGATATTGTTCGTAGGTACAAGATCTTCTGCCGAAAAAGAGGCAAGAGAATTAGGTAAAATGAGAGTCAAAAACTTGTCTTCAATTGATGAATTCAAAGATGAATTTGATGAGTTGGAAAAGTTATCTAAGAAAATTTCCAAAGGAGAAGATAGTTCCAATCTTTCAGATCGTCTTTCTAATTCGGTTAAAGGCGGAGTAGCATTCCATCATGCAGGACTAACTGGAAGACAAAGAATGATCATTGAGCAAGCATTCAAAGATAGATTATTGAAATGTATTTGTGCAACTCCAACACTTGCTGCAGGAGTAAATCTACCTGCTCGACGTGTAATCATCAGAGATTGGAAACGATGGAAGAGTGGAAGATATACGACAATGGAAATTCAACAAATGTTGGGCAGGGCAGGAAGACCCACTTACGATGATCAAGGAGAAGCATGGATAATGGCGAAAAATGAATCACAAAGAGATATTGTAAGGGAAGAATATATTTTTGGCGAACCCGAAGATGTTGAATCACAACTTGAAAATGCATTGCTTTCACACGTTCTTTCATCAATAGCAACTGGTGGATTAACCGATAGAGATGCTTTGGGTAAATTCTTTGAAGAAACATTACTTTCTCAGCAAATTCGTAAAGATGATTTGAGGATAAGGATTGACCGAATGATTGATTGGTTAGTCGAAAAAGAAATGGTTGTTAGAACTGGAGAAAGTAAAACAGTAATTAAACGAATACAAGAAAGAAAAGAGACTCAGGATTTGGAAGATGATTGGGAAGATGAAATTCCAACTTGGGCTGCAGCCGCAACTACATTAGATGGATTGGAATGGAGTGAACCTCAGTATGAACAACTTCCTAAGAGAAAAGGGCCTGCAGTATTTGGATTTAGTACAGCTGCTCAAATTAAGAATAATTACTCAGAAGATAGTGAAGAAAATCCAGGGATGACATATTCAGCCACTAGTTTTGGGGAAACCGTGTCTCGGCTCTATCTAGATCCTGTTTCTGGCCACATACTACGACGAGGACTCAGAAGAGCGGTTAGGATCGTACAAGGATTAGATGAAAGTAGACAACTACATCCTAGAAGTCTAATTCATTTGGTCTCATGTACTCCTGATTTTCTTTCAATGTGGGTAAAATCCAAAGAAACGGAAAAAATAGAGAATATTTCTGAGGCAATGAAGTTCAATAAATTACTAACCTTTGAAGAATTAAATGAGGTAGAAATTCCAATAGACATAGAAAATGAAAATATGAGAATCAAGGCACTTTGTGTTCTTGAAGAATGGATGGAAGAAAAAACATTGAGGGAAATCGAAGAAGAATTTGATTCTCAACCTGGAGATGTAAGAACAAGAGTTGAATTAGCTGAATGGCTACTTTATTCTGCTCGAAGAATGTTAGTGTCAGATGATGACGTATTAGAAGAGGCATCAGAAGCAACTTCAATAGTTTCAGAATATATTTCAGAGATTCAAAAAAGAATTCGATATGGTTGTAAATCAGATATTCTAGGTCTTGTAGGTATTCGAAATGTAGGTCGAGTTCGTGCTAGAGAAATGAAAAGATACGGACTTGAAACAATTTATGATGTGTCAGAAATGGGGCCAAGAGATCGATCAAAATTAGAAGCATTGAGAGGATGGAGTCCCAAACTTGTAGAAAATATAATTACAAATGCACAACAAATAATTTTGAGGAAAAAATAAGGTGATTTGAAGTCCAATGACCTAAGCGACTAACATGGAACCTGCACAAATCCCATGGTTTCCAGCTTGGGGGATTGAATTTCAAAATCCAGTTAAAGATTCACAAAATCTTGTAAAAACTTGGTTGGAAATTAGACCATCAGAAAGATGGGTTATGATTTCTGGGGCAGTGGCAATAAGTGAACGACATCTTTGGGCAGTTTGGTCCCATGCTAGTAGAAATGAAATGTTTGGAAAAATGGTGGCACGAACTGTCGATACTGAATTTATCAGAATTCTATCAGGTACTCATCAAATTAGAGTTGCATTCGAAAGAGCAGGAGTAAGGAATGAAGATGACCATGCATGGTTATTGTATCTGCCTGAGCATCCTGGTTTTGATGAATTTGGACAACCAATATCATACCCAGAAATAGAAAATAAACAGGAAATTGAAGTATCAAAGGCAATGACATGGTTGGATGGAGATCTATTGACTGCACGACCGTCTCCAAACTTAGAAGCTCTAAATCGACTAGGAATTGAGGGTGATTTTTCATTTGAACAAATAGAATCTACAATCCTGGCATTTGCAGCATCTGCAGATATTTGAAATTTCAATCGAGAAACTCATAGAGTAGGCTCTCTTCCCAGAGATGATGCCGAAGTTCCATGGGCTTAGAAATTGTGTGACATGCGGTATCCCTTGTACACCGATGAACTATGTTGATTACAAAGGAAAGAGGTACTGTATCGCTTGTTGGACAGAAAAAAATAATCCGGATCATCCCGATTTAGAGGAAATGAGACAGAAAGTGAAGGATGCAGTAGATGTTTGGAAATGTGCAAAATGGACTCGTGAAGAAGGGCCTCTTCCTGAAGGACCCTTATCGGTACGAACAGAATGATTTACGAATCTCCGTACCCTTTGACGTCTCATGGGCTTCGTTCCTGACCAATTGAATGCAACATTATGGGATGATTTAGAACCTCTATACGAAGACTTAGTAGGTCGTTCTTTAGATAGTATAGAACAATTAGAAAATATGATCAAAGATGAAAGTGAACTTCGCGAATGGGTCTCAGAAGCAGGCTCTAGGCTTTATGTCGCAATGACTTGTTCTACAGAAGATGATGACAAAAAAAATGCTTATCTCGACTTTGTAGAGAATGTAGAACCAAAACTCTCTGCAATAGGAGATCGTCTTAATCGAAGAATCATGGATTCACCAATATTAGATCAATTAGATCAGGACAAATATGGAGTTATGATAAGAGACATACGTGCAGATATTGAGATTTTCAGAGAAGAAAACATTCCTCTAAGAACCGAATTAACAAAGTTAGGACAACAGTATGAAGAAATTTGTGGATCAATGATGGTTTCATTCGATGGAGAAGAAAGAACTATGCAACAGATGGGGAAATATCTGCAAGTCACCAATAGAGAAACTAGAGAAGGTGCATGGAGAGCAGTCTGGGAAAGAAGATCAAAAGATGCAGATAAGATAGATGATTTGTATGGGAAAATGCTCTCAATTAGACATCAGATTGCAATAAATGCGGGTTTTGAAAATTATCGAGACTATGCATTTGTTGCAAAACATAGATTCGACTACACACCTGTCGATTGTGAAGATTTTCACGCAGCAGCAGAACAGGTATGTGTCCCCTTGGGGAGAATTCTAGATAAACAAAGAAAAGATCTCTTGGAAGTTAATACTCTAAGACCATGGGATTTAGGGGTAGATGTGTACGCACGACCTCCTCTAAAACCATTCAATAATGTGGATGAAATGGTAGAAGGAACATCAAAAATGTTTCACAAGATTAGTAATGAACTAGGAAGTATGTTTGATAGCTTGAGAGATGGAAAATCATTAGATTTAGATAGTCGGAAAGGAAAGGCACCAGGAGGATATCAAATTAGTTTTGATCGAATTAGAAGGCCATTTATCTTCATGAATGCNACNGGATTACANAGAGATTTNGANACAATGGTACACGANGCAGGACATGCATTTCATGCAATTTATTCGAGTGAATTAGAGTTAATTGATCATAGAGATCCACCGATAGAATATGCAGAAGTAGCAGCAATGAGTATGGAACTATTAGTACATCCTCACTTAGAAGAGTTCTATTCAAAGGCGGATGCTGATCGAGCAAGAAGAACTCATCTTGAAGGAATAGTTAGTCTTCTACCTTGGATTGCTACAATAGATGCTTTTCANCATTGGGTGCATACAAATCCAGGGCATAGCAAAGAAGAACGAACAGAAATTTGGAGAAATTTACGTTCAAGATTTGGTGCAGATGTCGAATGGGATGGAATTGAAGAATTGAGAGATATCGGTTGGCATCGTCAATTACATTTGTTCACATATCCATTCTACTATATCGAATATGGAATTGCACAACTTGGTGCATTACAAATTTGGTTGCAATCACTTGACTCTATTGAATCAGCTCTTGAGAATTATGCTCATTCCATGAAACTTGGAGGAAGTAAACCACTACCTGAACTCTTTAGTTCAGCAAAATTACAATTCTCATTCGATCCAAATACNGTTAGAAGTCTCATTGAAGCGGTTCAAGATAAACTTGCAGATTTACCTGCCTAATTAGTCTCGAATTCCTTCAGCAACCACACTGATTACGGCATCTCCTTCTGGTAGATTCGGGCTATCAATCAAACGAGCAACTCTTCGTCCGCCCTTTGACTTGCGCAGATATAATCGGAATGTNCTTGCGTGACCAACGATATGTCCACCAATAGCTTTAGTTGGATCTCCCCACATAGTACCAGGATTGGACATAACTTGGTTAGTGACTAACACTAGTGCATTGTGAACATCTGAAAGCTGTTTCAATTCCTTCAGATGTCGGTTCAACTTTTGTTGACGAGGTGCAAGCATACCTCGACCTACATATTCTGCTCTAAAATGACTAGTCAATGAATCAACGATAATTAATTTGACTTCAATTGATTTTGACATGCGTTTAATTTCATCAACTAGAAGCATTTGATGTGCAGAGTTGTATGCCCTAGCGACATGGATTCTTTCCAATGCCTCCTCTGGATTCATACCAATAGCCTCAGCCATTTGTGCTATCCTTTCAGGGCGAAATGTATCTTCAGTGTCGATATAGAATACTTCTCCAGCTAACCCACCTTTATCCAATGGTAGTAGAGTATTCACTGCTAATTGATGTCCAATCTGAGTTTTACCACTACCAAATTCTCCGAATACTTCGCATATACTTTGAGTTTCAAATCCTCCACCNANTAATTCATCGAGTGCACTTGAACCACTTGATAATTTTAGAACCTGCTTTCTTCTATCTAACAATTTACTACCACTCAAAAATCCGCCAATATTTGCTAACTTCTTTGCTCCNTGGATNATCTTTGATGACACTGCTTCACCGAGTTCTGCCTGTTCAGCTAACTCAGTAGGACTCATNACTGCAATTGCTAGCAAGTCATCAAAACCTGCTTCTTTCAATTTCTCTGCAGTCGCTGGACCAACACCTGGNAGATCCTCGATCGTCGCNTCCTCCTCCTCTTCTATCTCGACCATTGGAATCTCTTCCTCTTCGCCGTCCATGTTCGTTTCGCTTTTTTTCTTACTTGCCATAGGTTTTCATCTCCTCGTATTCACCTCTAACCAACATTCGGCAGTATATGAAGAAATGATGGGGGCCTTTTGATTCGAGTCAAAATAAATCCAACATTACACCTTAGCAGTATGTTCTTTTTTCACTTTCAGTTCTAATTCAGTGAATTCCGAAACTGTATTTAGAACAATACTAATACTGTAGTCTCTTGATTTACATTCTCATTATCTACTGCATCTCCAATAATCAATTCCCATCCACCAATCATTGGGTTTTCTTCGTTATGTGTCCACGTGTATGATTGCCCTTCTCCAATAACTTGAGTATGGGTTGCAATAAGTTCTCCAGTCGGATCAAACAATTGCCAAGTAATTTCTACATCATCAGGAGGAGGGAAATCAAGCGCATTTTCTACATTGGTAATCGTTGAAGAAATTTCTAATTTCACCGGACTTTGAATACTGTTAATATTCATCGAATCAATATGTAAATCAGCAGGTTCATCCACTCCAGTCGGGCTAGTTTGATTCAGATGAAATGCCCCATTGAATGAAATAGTCAATTCTTCACTAGCACTATTTCCTCCAGAGTCATTTGCACCAGCGCGTGACTGAAAGATTCCATATGAAACATAATCCCGTGACAGTGTCTTAGAATCAGCTGCATTGGTAGAAATTCGTTCTGTTCCATCCCCTGGTTCCAGCCAAAATTCTGTGAGAGCTCCCCCAGATGATTCTGTACCTGTGAAATCAAAGGAAACTTGCATTCCTTCTATTGAGGTGCCATTATTCGCATCTTTGACAAAATGAACAATCCCTGAAGCGCCTTCCATGTCCACAGATATCTCGATGAGTGAAGACTCTTCATCTGCTCCTATACATCCTGAAAATAGGAACGAGCAAGCCATCAATATGGCGATGAACTTGTCTCGCATGAGAATTCATACTGACAGGGATAGATAAGACCCTCGATGAATAGAAATTGGTAGCGAGGGATGGATTTGAACCATCGGTCTCCGGGTTATGAGCCCGACGGGATAACCAGACTACCCCACCTCGCTACCT
>PADI01000077.1 GCA_002702985.1 Methanobacteriota archaeon | reverse complement strand
ACATTACCGGGGCTATAATTCACGTAAATGGCGGACTATTCTTACCATGAGGATGATGAAATGAATGTCTCAAACGATCCCTATGATCTTTCGAATTCAATTGAAATTTTTCCTTCTAAAGACATGATTCCGTTTGAAATAAATGCAGAATTTAGCCCCGCAGGAGATCAAGAAAACGCAATTGAAAAAATTGTTTCTCAATTGGAAAATTCACAAGAAAGATGCATACTTTTGGGAGTAACTGGATCAGGGAAAACTTTCGCAATGGCACATATTATTGAACGTCTTCAAATTCCTACTCTGATACTAAGTCATAACAAAACATTAGCTAGGCAATTGTGGCAAGAAATGTCATCACTTTTTCCAGACAATGCTGTTGAATACTTTGTTAGCCATTATGACTACTATCAACCAGAAGCATATGTCCCGACTAGAGATCTATACATAGACAAAGAATTGCAGATGAACGAACGTATTGAGCAAGAGCGTTTTTCCACTGTTGCCTCGTTAGTCACTAGATCTGATGTTGTTGTAGTTGGGACGGTATCAACCATCTATGGCCTTAACCCTCCTGAAACATTTCTTCAACATCATGTAAGAATATTTGTAGGCCAAAAAACAGAGCCTATGGAAGTTGTAAAGGAACTTATTGATCTACATTACGGAAGAGTTACAGGATCAGAATTTCAGCGAGGAGACATACGTCTAAGAGGAGAAATATTAGACATTTGGATGCCAAGTAGAGATGATCCACTTAGAGTAAAATTTGGATTTGAAGGCATAGAACAGATACAAATTTGTGAATCAGTAAGTTTTGAGCCTCTAGATGAGATAGAAGAAGCTTGGATTCATCCTAAAGAATTCTATATCACTTCAGAGGATTCATTTGAACGTGCTTTGGAAGAAATTGAAAATGATAGAGATGAAAGAGAAAAATGGTTCAAATCCGAAGGTAAGGATTTAGAAGCACATAGAATAGTGACAAGAACAGATTTTGATTTAGAATTATTAAGAGAACTTGGCACATGCAAAGGAATAGAGAACTATAGTAGACATTTTGATGGAAGAAAAATAGGTGAAAGACCTTATTGCTTGTTTGATTTTATGTCAGCATGCGCTCAAACATTTCATGGAGATCCAGAGAAATATTTGGTGATAATGGATGAAAGTCATGTAACTTTACCACAATTAGGCGGCATGCACGGAGGCGATAGATCGAGAAAATCTAATTTAATTGAACACGGATTTCGCCTACCATCTGCTTTTGATAATCGTCCATTAAGGGTTGATGAATTTCAATCATTAATTCCTAGAATGGTTTACGTCTCTGCCACACCAGGAGAAAGAGAATTAAGACACTTGGCCGAAGTGACTGAACAAGAAATTCCTGAAGGACTTCTACATGTTTCGGGAGGAGGGGGAGCAATTGAGTCAAATTTACCAAAAAAGAGATCGAGTATGTTAGAAACCATGGAAGGGATTGAAGGAATTGTAAGAATGGAGATTAGACCTACTGGCCTATTAGATCCAGAGATTGAAGTTCGCTCCACAGAAGGACAGGTACAGGACTTGCTTGATGAAATTAATTTTTGTATCAAGAATAATGAACGAGTGCTTGTCACAGTTCTAACAATTAAATTCGCTGAGGAAGTTGCTGATTATCTACTTCGAATGGGAATAAATGCGCATTATTTACACAGTGAAATTGGAACAATAGAAAGATCTGAAATTATCAAAGCACTGAGAATTGGACATATTGATGTGATTGTTGGAATTAATTTACTAAGAGAGGGATTAGATATTCCAGAAGTTAGTCTAGTTGCAATTTTCGATGCAGATAGGGAAGGTTTTCTAAGAAATGAAAGGAGTCTGCTTCAGACTATTGGAAGAGCTGCACGAAACGAAAAAGGAAGGGTGATTCTTTACGCTGATTCAGTTAGTAAAGCAATGGAAGCAGCGATTAAACAGACTGTTGAAAGAAGAATAAGACAAAAGGAGTATAACGACAAAAATAGAATTATACCTACTACAATAAAGAAATCTCTTCCTACCATGGGTGAAGAAATCGAAGAATTGTTAGCTGGAACCGCAGGTAAAGGAAGTTCAGGAGGCAAAAGATTCGTAGGTAGTTTCACTGGAAAATCTAAACAAAAACAAGATTCGGATATTGTCAAACGATTTGGATTAGGCGCAGGTATATGGAATGAACATTCTAATGAAGTACAGGATTCTGTACTATCTAACATTAGTCAACCATCGTGGGCTAAAGCGGCATCGAAAATAGTAGGAATTGACACTGACGAAGATATCACCGAAGATTTAGATCAGAAGATCAAGCTAGTAGAACGTTTGCACAAGGAAATGACTGCTGCTGCTGCGCGTCTAGAATTTGAAAGGGCTGCGAAAATAAGGGATCGAATTATTCAATTGGAAAAAGAAATATACAATTGAAAAATTTACTGCCAATCTTCCATAGAAACGATAGGGAAGAACTTATTCGGAGATACCATGAGTTACGAGAGAGAGGATTTCGATCAACCTGTATCGGACTACGACCTTTCCAAAACGAAAACAATAGATGTGCTTTTCGAACAAATGAGAACTGCTGGTGGATTCACAGCCACCAAATTAGTTCAAGCAAGAGACATTCTCAGAAATGCAATTAATGAAACCAAAAAAGGAGATCAAGTGCTTAACTGGTTGTCATTTCCTGCGTGTTTGATGGCTACTGGAACTAGGGGATTTTTCATTGAAGCAATAAAAAGTGGCTCATACAATATAATTAGTACTACATGTGGAACACTAGATCACGATATTGCAAGAACATTTAGGCACTATTATCATGGTTCATTTGATCTAGATGATGCATTATTGGGAGACGTTGGACTGAATCGATTAGGAAATGTGATTGTTCCGAATGAATGCTATGGTGAAATACTTGAGCCAATCATTCTACCATGGTTAGAAGAGATTGAGGTAGAAAGGAGAGAGAAAAATCCTGAAAATCCATGGTTAGGATTTGGTTCTGTAGAACTTTGTTGGGCATTTGGAGATAGAATTGAAGATGAATCATCATTTCTCTACCATGCAGCTAAACATAGAATTCCAGTAGTGATTCCTGGACTTTCTGATGGTAGTATAGGTGCTCAATTGTTTATGCATCGTCAAAAATCACCAGAATTTATGATCGATTTCTTAGCAGATGAACAGATATTATCCGATCTAACTTGGACTGCTAAAAAATCACATGCACTTATGGTAGGAGGAGGGATTTCAAAGCATCATGTAATTTGGTGGAATCAATACAGAGATGGCCTAGATTCAGCAGTAGGGATTACAACTGCACCTGAACATGATGGTTCTCTTTCTGGAGCTCGAACAAGAGAAGCAATTTCTTGGGGAAAAATTAGACCAAATGCACCACATGTTACCGTAGAGGGAGAAGCTTCAGTATTACTTCCATTACTTGGCTCTAATTTATTTCAATGATTCTTAATAGCCGAAGCTATACATTCCATCAAACCTACGCGAATGGAAATCAATGGTCTCCATCCATCTGTCCCACAACTTAGCAATGCATCATGTAATGGCCTTAAATCGGGCCTTAGATCATTAGCATCAATCTGAAATGCAGCAGGAGATGTAATTTCACTCAAGGATTCGATAGTATGAGTCCCATGGACTGCATTTTGATACCTGTTCCAAAGTATATTTATCTCATTTAATATCATTTTTTGATTCCATGCTCTTCGTCCAGATAACTGAAAATCACCCGATATATCATTTTTCTTTAATGTCTCAAATGCTCGTTCAGCATCTCTAATATGAACCCAAAAACGTATTCTTTCTTCTCGTTCAGGTTCAATTCCATTTACAATATCAGAAACCCACTGATTGATTGTCTCTACCCCATCAGGAGAATATACATCAATATTTTCAATATGAAGTGATGGAGACATTTTGCCACCTCAATTTTGATGAGATAGTAGTGCTGTTCGAACTAGATTGATGACAAGATTAACTTCTTCAGAAGTAATCTCAAAATGTGGGGTGAAACGAAGAGCATTTTGGCCTCCATGAATAATACCTAAACCAATTTCTCTACATTTCTCTTCAACTTCTCCAAAACCTACTACTTGATGAGTTTCAGGATTTAATTCAGCGCAACAGAGAAGACCCGTGCCTTGTACTTTAACAACAATTTCAGGCATCTCTTTAGCCAATTGTTGTAATCCAGAAACCAACTCTTCTCCTCTTAATCTAATATTTTGTCGTAACTCAGGAGTTACAGAATCCAAAACAGAAACTGCAGTTTCTAGAGCCCTAGGATTTGTAGTCATAGTATTCCCATAAATACCTACAACATACAATTCAGAAGCTCTATCATTCATTCCAAGAACTGAAAGTGGATATTGTCCAGCATTTAACGCCTTAGACCATGTTTCAAAATCAGGAGCAATACAGTCCTCAAATCCTGGGTAATCAATTACTGATAAGCATCCATGTCCACGAAGACCTGCTTGAATAGAATCTACCAATAACATACTTCCATGATCTAATGTTAATTTTCTTGCTTCATCATAAAATTCCCTAGTTACACACTGCCCAGGATTCCCTTCGCCTTGAACCGGTTCTATTGCCATTAATTCAATGAAAATGCCTTGTTCTTCGGCATCTGAAAATGCACGACGTAACGATTCTACATCATTTGCAGGAACGAGGATCAAATTATCTCTATCTCGAAAGGTTGCTAATTGTTTGTCATACTTTCCTTTACAGGAATGAGAAAGTTGAGCAGGACGATCGGTACGCCCATGGAATGCTTCCTCAATGGCTAAAAGTTTGATTTCTGCGCCCTCATATCTCCCCCCCTTGTCAGTATGTTTTCTTGCATTTACGTCAGCAATTCGTAAACTGACAGTTACAGATTCTGAACCACTATTCATACATATGAAATTTGTAAATGGACAATGACCTCTAGTATGTCCTAATTCCGATTGTAAACGTTCAACTAATCGCAATTGGCTAAACGATGGAGTCATGACATTTGCCATTACCCAATTTTCAGACATTGCGTTCACAGCAGCACTTGGAGCATGTCCAAAACCCAACATTCCATATCCTCCATTATCATGAATTACAGCACCTTTTGAAGTAACAATCCAAGGTCCACACGCTGAAATAGCAACATAGGGATTAATTGTTGCTGGAGAGTAAAAATTTACGTAAGAAGATTGTAAATGCGAAATCAACTTTGATTCATCTAATTGAAGAATTTCTAATCCAAAGTCATCAATTAAACTGGAGAAAATTACCTTAGCTTCACTAATTGCTTGAATTAATTTTTGATCTATTGAACAAAACTTACTGATTACTTCATCAGATAAGCCTCTGCTTCTGGAGGTTTCTCTTCCGGAACTGTCTCTGATAAATTGCAAAATTTCCAATGGACTCGGATTGTCCCCCATAAATTGCAATCAGGGTGGGTCCCAAATAGAGGTTACGAACGAAATAAAAGGCTAAAATATTGACAAATTGTACTTCTCAATTGAAAAACACTAAAAAAATGATTTTAGAATGATTTTAGAATGATTTTTTCGGTATCGTGAATAAATATGTAGAAATACAAAAAAATGTCGTTTTTTCATATTTTTCAATTGAAAATAAGTATAAAATCAATCATATTCAAATTCAAAGTGATTTATCTAAATGGCCGATAATAATGATATATTGATATTATTTTCAATTGAAAATACCTATAACACTACATATTTTCAATTGAATTATACGCCATAGAATTCCGATTCTTTTATGTACCCCGTACGTAACCCGAGGATAACAAATGCGGGATGGGATACGCGAATAAAAGAAGGAGAATGATAGGATGAGTGAAGAATTAGCAATTGAACAATTGATAGATAGAGAAGTTTTCGTGGGAGGAAAACTAGTAGGCATAATCAAAGGACAAAGATTTAGCCCGCGTAAAGAACATGTGAAATCTTTGAGGATTGACGTAGTTACAGATGTAGCACAAGAATATATGAGAAAACCTGCGTTTACAGCACCTTTAGCAAAGGAACTAATCCACAGCTTACAACCTGATGGTTCGGTTCGAATCTCGAAATCGATGAGAGAATTACAGCGAAGGTGGAGAAACACTATTCGAATTGATGAAGGACTTTATGCTCCCGATGAAATGGTAGGAAGAGCCGTAGTTGATAACGATAGTAATGAAATTGGAAAGGTTGTTGGATTAAAGAAAGTCAAGAGAACTTACAAGGGAGCTGTTGTTGAACTTCTTCCAAGAGTGAAATTCAGAATGGGGCTTCCAGATCAAGTCCTAATTCCAGTTGATCAATTTAGTCGAACTACTGCACGATTAGATGAAGTAATTCTTTCTACTAGTCTAGAGAGAGTCACTGCATTGACATCTTATGAACGACTAAATTTTGGTAGTGATGAAGAAGAATAAGCAACCGTCACGCTTTAACCAAAGGTGCTGTTCGCGAACTTTGCCTATGGGCGGGTAGCTTAGCTTGGTTCGAGCACCCGGCTGATAACCGGGAGGTCGCAGGTTCAAATCCTGCCTCGCCCACTCTCTTTGAGCGTAATGGCAATGAACAACCTACTGTTCGCTTCGTACAAATGGTTGGCGTTGTTGCATCAGGAAGTGGCGATACTGCATTGGCGGAATCGCTAGCCAAAGAACTAGGTTGGAAACACTTTCAATTAGAAGCACGTCGATTTCCCGATACTGAAGGATATGTTAGAGTTCCAGACCACTGTATTGATCCCGTTCGTTCTGGACCTGTAGCATTAGTATCTGCAACCTTTCCTGATTCTGCTATTCTTGAAACTCTATTTTTACTCCATGCATTGAATGATGTTCGTAAGGGAAATATGTCTAGTATCAAACATGGCGAAAAAATTCTACCTGATGTTGGACCTGGGCTATTCTTAGTAATTCCATATTTTGGATATTCACGACAGGATAAGCGATTTATGATTGGTGAAGCAATATCCGCTCAATTCCTAGCATCCACATTCTCCAAACATTGTGATGGAATTGTGATCTTAGACATTCATGCTCCTGCAGCTGTTGAAAATTTAATGACTCCTGTAAAATTGGTTTCTTCAATGCCTGAAATTGCTAGCCATTTAGAATCTAATGTTCGACCAGATTTCATACTAAGCCCTGACAAAGGAGCAGTAGATAGAGCAAGTGAAGTTGCTGAAGCAATAGGGACTCCTTTCTCATATTTAGAAAAGAAACGAATTGATGCCCATACTATCGAACATACCCCAAAGGATCTAGATGTTAATGGTAAAATAGTAGCCATAGTTGATGATATGATAAGTACAGGAGGTACTATTTGTCGTGCTTCTGAAGCATTACTGAAACAGGGGGCCAAAGAAGTTCACGCTGCATGTACTCACGGGCTATTTACTGGAGGAGCGATAAATAGACTCTCAAATCATGTAAATGGAGTACATTCTACAGATTCTCTCCCTAACCCAAGAGCGAATGTATCTGCCGCTCCAGCATTGGCAAGAGGAGTGTTGGCGTTAATGGATCAAATCAGTTAATCCATAAAATCTGTGAACACTCTATTTCCAATGCGTTTATATCGCGTCCTTACTCCGCAGCGAATGCTACATGAGGAGATACCAATGAGTGTACACATCGCATTTGATACCCCGCAAGACATCAAGGACAGTGTTTTCGAGCTTGTCAAGCTGGTAGGAAAAGAAGGACATGGGACTGTAAAAAAAGGTGCAAATGAGGTTACTAAATGTGCTGAACGTCAAACAGCTATGATGGTAATCATGGCAGAGGATGTAAATCCTCCAGAACTTCTGGCTCACATCCCTATGATTTGTAGAGAGAAAAGTATTCCATTCATTTACGTGGATAATCAAGAATATCTGGCAGAATATGCAGGAATGTCCCGAGGCACTAAAACAGCCGCAATTGCGATCTTAGATGTTGGTAGAGAGGCAAACGATCGATTTGAATCTGTCAAGGAACAGGCTTTAGGATTGGCTAAGTAAAGGAGACGATACGATGTCAGTTGAAGCATGGCCTGCAGAAGTAGTAGAAATTGTTGGCCGAACAGGAATGAGGGGAGAAGCAACCCAAGTGAAAGTACGAGTTAATGATGCTCCAAATCCTCGAGATGTTGGTCGAATTATTACAAGGAATGTTTTGGGTCCTATCCGTGTTGGAGATGTTCTAATGCTACGTGATACTGGACGTGAAGCAAAGAGATTGAATGCTCGTTGAGGTGGAAAATATGCCCGAAGAACGTATCTGTAGTTTCTCTGGAGACAAGATTGAACCAGGAACCGGAATGATGTTTGTAAAACGAGATGGTTCAGTGCTATGGTTCAAAGATAGTAAGTCAAGAAAAAACCATATCAAAACAAAGCGAAACCCGCGTCGTGTAAAATGGACTAGATTTTACGTTAAAGGCGGAATTAAGTAATCAACGAATTCTTTTGTTTAAGGTTCGGTTGAAATACACCTAGTAGGTCCCCGGGTCATGAGTGATTGGCAGACTACATTCGTAATGGTGAAACCAGACGGCGTTCAACGCGGTCTTGTAGGTGAAATAATTAGTAGATTTGAAAGAAAGGGATTAAAATTAGTTGGACTAAGAAGTATTGTTCCTTCAGAACAAATTGCTGAAGAACATTATGCTGTTCACAAGGAACGCCCATTCTATAACGGTCTAATTGAATTCATTACATCTGGTCCAGTTGTGGCAATGGCATGGAATGGAAAAGACGCTATATCAGTTGCTAGATTAATTATTGGCGCAACTAACGGACGAGAAGCAAACCCAGGAACAATCAGAGGAGACTTCGGAATGGATATTGGATTTAATTTAATTCATGGAAGTGATGGAGAAGAAACTGCATCTTCAGAATTATCCCTATGGTTCCCTGAAGGTACGATGGAATGGGAACGAGATCTAACATCATGGGTATATGAGTGAGGGATGTGATGGATTGGATGGACGGCGTCAACCAATTGTAGCCGTTCTAGGGCATGTCGATCATGGAAAAACATCCTTGTTAGATCATATTCGAAATCTGGGGACTAGAACTCAAGGCTCAGTAATGGCCAGAGAAGCTGGAGGAATTACCCAACATATTGGAGCTACTGAAGTACCTGCAGATATTCTCAATTCGTTCTGTGGGCCACTATTAGGTGGCAAAGAATTCCTATCACCTGGATTATTATTTATCGATACACCTGGTCATCATTCATTCACTAGTCTAAGAAGCAGAGGAGGAGCGTTAGCAGATATTGCGATATTAGTGGTAGATGTAATGGACGGATGTAAACCTCAAACATTAGAATCAATCAGAATTCTAAAAGAAGCGAAAACTCCCTTTGTGATTGCACTAAACAAAGTCGATAGATTGTATGGTTGGAATTCAGAAAATGGGCGTTCTATGGCAATATCGCTGAAAAATCAATCTAAAGATACAGTAGGTTACCTTGAAGAAAAACATTGGAAATTAGTTGGAGAACTGGGAGAATCTGGATTTAATGCAGAGAGATATGATCGTATCAAAGATTTTACCAATACTATTGCAATGGTGCCATGTTCTGCTAAAGAAGGTGAAGGTGTTCAAGATCTATTGGCCGTAGTCATCGGTTTAGCAGAAAGATATCTAGAAAATCAATTAACAGATGTTGAAGGAATGGGGATCGCAACTGTTCTCGAAGTGAAAGAAGAGAGGGGACTTGGAAAAACCCTCGATATCATTCTCTCTAAAGGCTCAATTGGTAAAGGAGATCAGATAATCGTAGCCAGCGAAAATGGGCCTAAAAAATCTAAAGTTAGGGGTATGTTCTCTCCTCGAGGAATGAGTGAAATGAGAGATGCAGGAGATAGATGGGATCCTGTTGATAGAGTTCATGCTGCATCAGGAGTCAAAATTAGTGCCGTTGATCTTGATGATGTTTTAGCAGGGACAACCCTACATGTTATCAGAACTGATGAAGAAGAAGAAATCGCTTGGATGAAGGCTAAAGAAGAATCAACATTAACCTTAGAGCTACAAGATAATGGTGTTTGTATCAAATCGGATACTCTTGGAGGTCTAGAAGCTTTAGCCTTTGAATTGGGAGAAAGAAAAATATCAATTCGAGCAGCAAGTGTTGGTAAAATTACTCGCAAAGATATTCGTATTGCCGAAGTAGGAAAGCAACCTGAAGAGCGTGTGATATTAGCATTCAACACTAAACCATTACCTGAAGCCAGTAAGGAATTTGAAGACTCAGGATGCGATGTAGATTTAATCAGTGGAGATATCATTTACCATATAATCGATGAGCATGAAATTTGGATGAAAGATGTACTAGATCAAAAAGAAAAAGCAGATAGAGAAATGATTGTCTATCCTGGACGGTTGTTATTCCTTCCTGACCATACATTCAGAGCTTCAAAACCAGCAGTTATCGGAGTTCGTGTTTTGGGTGGCAGAGTACATATTGGTCAAAGATTGATGAAAGATGGAATTCAATTAGGACAAGTTAAGTCAATTCGTTTAGGCCAAGATACTCAAAAAGATGCTAAACAAGGTGATGAAGTTGCTATCGGAATAAGTGGGGCAGTCAAAAAACCTGGAGATGATACCTCAGAAGCAACACATGTAACAGTTGGTAGACAAATCAACGAAGGAGATGTATTACTAGTCGATGTGCCTGAATCTCATGTGAGGATCCTCAGGAAGAGAAGTCTCACAGAAGTAGAAAAAGAAATCTTAGATGAAATTGTAGCAATGCATCGCAAAGATCCAAAAACCCCTAGATGGGGACTTTAATTCGTCGATATTATACGAATCGACAACCACCAACCTTGAAGTAGTTCAAGATTCAGACATCTGATGTTAAAGGGGTGCGAAGATGGTCTCAGAGTATGCTGGTGGAAGCGGAGGACGCGGGCGAGAAGTCGTTCGTGTAGTTAGTGATATTTCGAATGCTCTAATGAACGAAGTATCAAAAGTAATTATCGGTAAACAAGAAAATCTCCGAAGAGTTACAATTGGAATTCTATCTAATGGAAACATGCTTCTTGAAGATTTTCCAGGTCTTGGGAAAACAATGTTAGCAAACACATTTGCTCGGTCTCTTGGTTGTAAATTCAAGCGTGTTCAGTTTACTCCTGACCTGTTACCCTCCGACATAATGGGTACGTACATGTACGATCAACAAGCAGGCGAATTCAAATTGAGACCTGGACCTTTGTTTGCAAATCTTCTACTTGCTGATGAAATAAATCGTGCTCCTCCAAAAACTCAAGCTGCGTTACTTGAAGCAATGGAAGAAAAGCAAGTTACCATCGAAGGTATTACTCACAAGTTGCCTGCACCATTCGTAACTTTAGCTACTCAGAATCCTATTGAGCAAGAAGGAACATATCCACTTCCTGAAGCTCAAATGGATAGATTTCTAATGAAAATGAGTATGGGTTATCCAAATCGTCAAGAAGAAAAAGCAATCTTAGCACGTAGGAAAATGCGTGGAAAAGACGATCACGATGTAGAGCAAATAACTTCACCAAAGAAAGTTGTTGCAATGCAAAAAGCCCTTGAGGAAGTACATATTGATCCCGCTATACTTTCGTATATTGTAGAGGTTGTTCAAAGGTCTAGAGAAGATCACAGAGTGATTACAGGTGCATCTCCTCGTGCAAGTCAGTCTTTATTCAAAACAGGAAGAGCAGCGGCAGCAATCGATGGTAGAGACTATGTTATCCCAGATGATATCAAATCTGTTGCATTACAAGTTGTTAGTCATAGAATTGTATTGAAACCAGAAGCAAAGATCCGAGGAATTACTGGAATGCATATTATGAGGAAGATTTTGAATGAAGTCCCAGTGCCTGTAATTCAATAATTTCCCAAAATAGTCTTACTTTATCTGCGAACTCTGATGTAGGACGGATTGAGTGGACGGACTGAAGATAATGGACCCCTACAAGACAATCATAGCCTGCACTAATCAAAAGGGAGGATGTGCAAAAACAACTACGGCTGTGAATTTAGCTACTTCTCTAGCAGAAGGAAATTCTAAACTTGGCATTCCTCCGTCAAAAGTTCTGTTAATTGACTTAGATCCTCAAGGTAACGCATCTACTAGTTTTGGAGTAGACAAACGACTTGACGTACCAACTGTTTACGAACTATTAATGCAGCCTACTGGGGAAGATCTAAATGTTCATGATTTTCTTATCGGGCCTGAGATATTAACAGATGAAATGCAAAGATCATTTAAAAATATGAATCAAGATCAACGAATACCTAAACGTCTCAAAGTCGAAAATTTGTATCTACTGCCCTCTAATATTCGACTCTCTGGAGCAGAGATTGAGTTAGCTACTAAATTAGGGCGTGAGACAAGATTGCGTGAAGCATTAGCACCAATAATGGATGACTTTGATCACATAATCATAGATACTCCCCCATCTCTTGGTTTATTGACAATAAATGCATTAGCAGCAGCTAATTGGATACTTGTTCCAGTTCAAGCAGAATACTATGCATTAGAAGGAATGAGTCAGTTGATGAATTCTATACGTTTAATCCAGAGAAGAGTAAATAATCATCTGAAATTATTTGGAATTGCAGTTACAATGTATACTCCACGTTCAAAATTATCTCAATTTGTTGAATCAGAAGTAAGAAAGCATTTCGGAGAAGATGTATTTCAAACTGTAATTCCTAGGTTGATGTCTATTGCTGAGGCACCTAAAGATGGAGCTCCTGTTGTATTACTAAAGAATCCAACTAAAGGAAATAAGGGAAGTAAACAATACTGGGCATTAGCCAAAGAATCTCATCTAAGAATAATGAAAAGAAGAGCGGAATTCGGTATTAATCCTGAGTCAGTACTTCGAAGAGAAGCAATTGAACAAGGTGACCCTGAACATATCTGGGATGATATTGGTAACTGACCAAATTCTAAATGAATGGCATTTTTAGCAAATTTTCACCGTTATACCTATGTTCGTGAAGGTCTGTTTTGAATCATGGGTTCACCTGACATGACATCAGTTTCAGTTTCATTCGAAGTCCGAAGACGCCTCAATTCGTTAAGAGCAATGGAAGGCCTGAAAAGTATTGACGATCTTCTAAAATCAGTTTTGAAAGAATACCGATTAAATAGATTGAAAGAAGAACATGATTCGTTGAGATTGCGTATTTCAAATTTAGATGAAACAGATATTGATGCTACGATAACTGCTTTGGGTTTATTGAGTGATTAATGTGCGTGGACAACCAAGAGTAATCAAAATAAATGGAGCTACCATCCTTAGAGGTCTCTTTTTTCCGAATAGTAATGAAGAAACTCTACTTCATCTAGCTGCATGTGAAAGAATCGAATTACATTCGACAACCAAGGATTGGAATTTTATTCTAAAAGGTCTGATGGAAATAAGTAGAAGAGCCGGTAGTCAACCAATGACTGGCACTGAATTGAACAATCTTAGAATAATTTTACCTGTAAATTTCACTTGATTTGACATTATTTACTATTTTTTTCAAGCCACTCATGTCCATACCAGCGCCATTGATCCATCGTCCATCCATCCGGTAATCCACCTTCAGGTAACGGAGGAGCCTCCGATGGAGCAGACTGTTGAGCCTGAGGTTGTTCGTCAGGAACTTCAGATGTTTCTTGATCTGAATTCTGATAAACTTGCCAACCTTCTTGAGCAGATTCCCAATTTCCAGAACCATCATCTACATCTGATGTTTCTTCAACAGATTCTTCATCATTTGATTCAACATCTATTGGATCTCTTTGCTTACCTTGTTCTGGTTCATCGATTAAATCCATTGAACCTTCTTCTTCTGAGGTTTCACTTAGATCAAGTAATGATACGACATCATCGTCCCACTTTTCATCTTCAATAATTCCACCAAATTGTTCTACAGATCCAGTTTCAATTTCTTTAGTAGCCCCACGTCGAGTATATTTCTCTTCAACTGTCTCAGACTTCTTACCTACCTTTCGTCCAATTAACGAAAGAATACCAATAGCTAATAACATCACTAATGCAATACCGCCGCCAATTGGAGCAAAGGAAATTAATTGAGCTGCTAAATCAACTTCTTCTTGCTGATTAATATCTTGAACAGGAGTAGGATCTACAACTATTAATGAAAGGCATACTGAATCATTTTCATTTCTATCGCAATAATCTTGTATTGTTTGGATATTAAATTCACTGTCGTCATAGTCAGAATTAGACCCCCAGCAGTCTCTATCTTCGTCTAACCATTCTGTAGAGTTACCAACTAACGAATCTGGGCAATTAGTTGCATCCCAATATGCTTCAGATTGGTCTGCATAACCATCATCATCAGTATCTGGACAACCATAAGTAGAAACAGTCTGAACTTTATCTTCTACGGGGTTATAAAGAAGATATCGAGTGCTAGTTCCGGCTTCATTGGTACATCCATCGCCCCTAAATCCTGATTGTGCATCTCCATATCCATCGCCATCAGAATCCATCCATTGAGTAGGTTCTGAAGGAAATGCATCTCCTTCATCAGACCAACCATCTCCGTCTAAATCTGGACATCCTTTTCTGTCTACGGTAGAAGATCCACTAACTTCTGGACAAGCATCTGGGTTAATTCCCTCTAAATTGTCTCCGAAACCATCACCATCTGAATCTGCCCATTGGGATGAATCATCTGGAAAACTATCACCATCTTGACCATAACTTGCATCACCATAACCATCTCCATCAGTATCCTGGTATTGATCAGGATTTAAAGGGAATAAATCGGGGTTATTTCCTTCAGCATTGTCTCCAAATCCATCTTGATCTGCATCTTCCCATTGAGTAGAGTCATCCGGAAAACTATCTGATTGATTACCTGATTCTGAATCACCATAACCATCACCATCTCTATCTGATGTCTGAGAAGAATCCTGAGGGAATGCATCAAGAGAATCAACAACATTGTCGCCATCACTATCAATATCAAACAATAAGACATCAGTTGAACTAGCAAATGACATCAATACCACTAACGATGTACCTTCTCCGTCTAAAATCCCTACAATTTCTCCATTACCTTGAGACAAAGCTTGTATTTGAATACCTGTTGAGCGATTAATGATGTGAAATAAACCATTAGAACCTGCTAAAGAAATTGTGTCAACACCTGAATCAAATATACCAATCAACTCAGTAGGAGGACTGGGTGTGAAAGAAACTGACATTGTCCAATTAGATGAATCATAAACCAAATATTGACCGTCTTTGGTAACTGTATGTAATTGACCATTAGAATCCCCCATCATAGAAGTTACTTCCGCATTTGGTTCAGATAAAACTCCAATTAAACTTCCATCATTAGCATGAACTCTAACAGTTCTATCTTTTCCACCAGTAACAACATTTCCTTGAGGGGTTACCTCAACAGATGAAATGCCTATACTATGTGCGGTAGTTTCTGCTCCTGTGGATACACCGTCACTATACTCAATAGCATTTTTAGAAGAACGATCTGAAAGCCACAGATCTCCCCCCGGATCAAAATCCAATGAATCAACAGGACCTCGAGAAATAGAGTAAATTATTGCCTCAAAAACTGTAGAATATATCACGGCACCACCTTGATGACCAACAGCAATTAGTCCATCTGCTGAGCTGTAGGCCATAGAAAGTGCTGTAACATTCAGAATTCCTGTCCAAAGAATTTGGCCTGCTTGGTTACCGGTTACTTTCATTGCAGTGATATTTCCAGTTTCATTTACAATAGCAACATCTCCATTTCCAAGATTGGCCCAGCCAATTGATGAACCTGAAAGTGTCTCTACATCTTCTGCAAAACCTAGATCACCTGCAGCACCATCAACAGTAGGAATTGTAACTGAAATAAAGAGAATCGCGACAGTTAGAATGCACTTAGACCAATTGCGCATGGACATCGAAGGTATCCCCCGCCTATGAATCCGGCGGACTAATGGATAGATTACTCTTCTTCAGAAGATACTACCTTCATTACTTTAACAGGTCGAATTGAACTTGTCTTCAAATTCTCATCATCATCTACTGGTTGTAGGGTTTTTACTGGTTTTATTGATGCTGTTTCTCCATTTGAAACAGGTGTAAGTAGACGTCTATCTGAAGCAGGTACTATCTTAGCTAGATTATTTTCATCAATCTCCGGCTGAACTGATTCAGGTTCAGGTTGAATCGTCTTACGGACTGGCGGACCCTTTACTTGAGGTGATGAAACTGTTTGACGTACCATTCGTCCACCTCCTGGAGGTCCTTTTACAGGAGGTGATTTGACTGATGGTCCTCCACTTCTAATCATTTTACCTCCTCCTGGAGGTACTGATACTGATTCTTCAGATACTATTTCTGGTTCTTCTTCTTGTTTCTCCTGTTCTTTCTCTGATTCTTCTGTTGATTCTAATTCTGAATCATTTGGTTGAATCGGTTTAACCACAGATTTGGTTCCTAAGAATCCAGGAGAACCTGCTTGAGGCGCACCCAAAGGAGCCGCAGTTCCTCCAATTGGTGCTCTTGCAGGAGCTAGAGGAGCTGATTGACCTAAGGGGCGAGAGCCAAGAGTGGTGGAAGATCCATCTTTCTGAGCAGCGGCAGCACCAAGTGCAGTCATTGGTCGTGATTGACCGATTGGTGAACGAACAGGTGCTGCTAAACCTCCTCCCAATGGCATTGATTGTCCAGGAACATTTAGGCCTGTCATCGCTGCTGCTCCAAGATTAGTAGGTTGACTTCCTAAACCTTGATTTTGATTGCCTAGTCCAAGGGTTCCTGCTGCTCCAGCAGGTGTTTGTGAACGTGCTGATCCCAAGGCGCCCATCCATGCTTCTCGCTTAGCAAGAAGAGCATCTTGTTCGGATGCCTCTTCTTTGGACTCTAACTGAGCAACTAGTGCTTCTCTTTCGAGATCTTCATCAGAAATCAAATCCTTTTCAATATCCTTTCTTAATCTATCTTCAGCTAATTGCTTAAATTCATCAGAACGAGCTTCAAGAGTTGCCAATCTCTCCTTGATTTCTTGGCGTTTAACTGCTAATGCGGCTTCAATTTCTGCGCGCATTTCAGCTTCTCTTCGTCTTACTTCAATGAGAGCCTTGTTCCTCATTATTTCTTCACGCTTAGACATTTGGCGCTCTAATTGTTCAACAACCTCACGCTCCTTTCTTTCTCTAAATTCGCCTAATCGTTGTTCCATTTCTACCTCTAGATCCAAGGCAGTCTCCTGTCGAACTAAGTCTAATGAGGTCTCTAATGAAATTCTTTCATTTCTAAGACGGGCATCAATTTCAGCCATTATTTGCCGTTTTGTTGCTTCTTCTCTGGTGGAATACTCAGCTTCAATCTGCTCAACCCAATTTGCTCTACGAGTTTCATGATCTGCTTCCATCTCATTTCTTAATTCATTTTCACGGTCATGGCGGAATCGAGCAAGTTGACTACCAATTTCAGCTTCTCTTTGAAGACGATAAGTTTCGAATTGATGTTCAATTCGACGATCTAATTCGCCCTCAATCTGTCTAGTCAATCCCGCTTCAATATCGTCTACTGTTTGTTGGAAACTTATATCGAAGCGATCACGAAGTCTTTGCTTTCTTTCAGACAATCTACCCGAATATTCTGTCTCTAGAGTCTTTAGAACACTAGATCGAAGTTCTTCTCTCTTTCGAGCTACTGCTAATTCTAAATCTTCTTGCATTCGATTTTCTAATCGATGAGTTTCTGAAACAAGGCGTTGTTCTAACTCTGATTGAATATCTTTAGCCACATCTTCTTCCATTCGAAGAGCTCTTCGCTCATATTCAGCACGAAGTCTAGTCTCACGATCTTTCAATCTCTGCTGGAGTTGTTGCTCTAGACGATTTCTCAAGGCACCACGAATCTGTATTTCTCTCTCAGCTAATCTTTCATCAAGGCCCTCTTGGATTCGTTGTTTCTGTAGATCTTCTTCATTGCCTAACTGTTGTTCCATATCTAATCGAAGTTCAGATTCTAAATCTCGAACTTGACGTTGAAATGCTTGTTCTGCCTCTATTTCCATTCTCTCAGACAAAAATGCTTGTCTGCGAGTAAATTCTTCATCCATATCTTGACGGAGTCTATCTCGTATTTCCTGCTGAGAAACCTTAATCCTTCGTTCTTTTTCCAAAGAAAGCATTTCTTTGAGTTGAGACTCTTCTCTTTCAAGACGTAACATTAATTCCTGTTTTAGAACCGATTCTTCTCTTTCAAGGACTTGTTGTTCTATTCTTGTTAATTCGTCTTCCAAATCAGAACGCAAGGAATCCTCTAGAGTTCTATATTCTTCATCATGAATTATTTCATTTGCTTTTCGCATTGCGCTTCTCATGTTTGCCAATCTTTCAGATTGCTCGACAAGACGTAATCTTCTTTCACGATCCATTCGTGAACGTAATTCGGATTCTTTATCTAACGATTGTATGGCTTTCTCTATACCTTCAAATGAATCTGATGACGTGCCAACAATACTACCTCGTAAATCAGCCAAGGATGGCTTAACAGCCCCTTGACTCTCAAAGGTCTCCGACACTTCATCTGTAGCCATGGGTACCCATCCCCGAACCACAACGGTACTCTAATGGTAATTAATATCCGCAGTTCCTAACATTCTTCAAACGGCGATTCTCGAGATTTTCGAAGGAAACGGATCAAAAACTAATTTTGAAAATTTCCATACAAGCAGGACAGCGTAATTTTCTCTCACCNGGACGCTGTGTTATCCTGAGACTTCTATCACAAGCAGGACATTCAATTTCTACCTTGATAATTTTCTTAGAGAGAGTAAATTCATGTTTACATTTTGAACAACGAATATCAGCAGGTCTTGTATCAACTCCCGCAACCAAAACATGATTACAAGAAGGGCAAGTAACCTTTTCTTTCATCCATGCTTCTCTAGTAGGAAAATGTTCAACTTTTACCTGAGCAGAACAAGTAACACATTCTAGGATACCCAAATCGTCTGGGAGAAGTGAGTTGCAGTGAGGGCAATGTGCAGGTGGAGGAGAAACTCGGCTCTCTACCTCGTAAGGCACCGGTTCATCCTCGCTCATGCTCTGTCCTCGTGATNGTCTCAATATAGGCATATTTCAAAGAGTCGATTGAATCTCTTCGGTTCTACCCAAGAGAATTTTGATTGAAATTATGGCTTCTTTGAAAACTTCTGAAAAGATTTCGACAACAGTTCTAATTCTTTCAATTCCAGTTCCTGCAACCCACATTCCATTAAGAATTACAATAAATGCACTGGCTTCATGAAGTAAAACTCCTACTGCAATTGAAAGTTCTACCCCCATTAATACACATACAACCAAAGTAATTGTCAATAAAACACTGAGAAGGATATTTACCTGAACAATTCTACGTGCAGATCTTGCTAATTTTGTTAACTCTACTACTGCTCTAGGATCGTCACCAGGGATCAAAACATCAGCTGCATCTAGGTTGATCTGGTCCCCTGACCCTACTGCAATNCCAACATCAGCAACAGCAAGTGCTCCTGAATCATTAAATCCATCTCCTGCCATTAATGTTCTTCTTGAGATTGAACGTTTCTGAACAAAGGATGCTTTTTCTTCGGGAGAAACATTACCAGTACATTGATTTGCACGGATTCCGAGACCTTCTCCAAACAATTCTACTGCTTTCTGCTCATCACCAGATAAAATTTGAACTTCAATCCCTGTATCTCGAAGTGAAGATACCAATTCCATAGCACCATCTCTGGCATCATCATGAATAAAACGGAAGAGAGCAATCGCTACTCCTTCTTCAGACAACAAAGATACTCCATGGCCTGCTTCTCTGGCAATTTNCAATTCATTGGATAACTCTGTTGGAATNGTAATTCCAGACTCTTCTAACCAATCTGCCCTTCCGATTCGGACTTCTTTACCCCTTAATTTTCCAATGACTCCTGCTTCTCCATCTTGAATTGAAGAAATATTCATTGGAATCTGTTTATCTTCTAGTGAATTGATAATGACATCTGCATATGGATGATTTGATCTCGCTTCAAGACCGGCGGCTAATCTTGAAACTCTCACTCTATTTGTACCAACAGCTATTGAAACACTATGTAGCCTAGGACGTCCAGAAGTGAGTGTTCCTGTTTTATCTAAAAATGCTAAATTTACTCTCGCAGCTTTTTCCAAAACATCTCCACCTCTTGCTATAATTCCTTTCGAAGAAGCATGGGTCAAAGCTACAGCATGAGGTATTGGTGAAGCAAGAAGTAAAGCACATGGACAAGAAACAACCCATAGCAAAAGAGTGGTTAGAACTGCCTGTTCAGATTGACCGTAGGATATCAGTCCAATTACTGGTGAAAAAATGAAAACGATTGGAACCCACCATTCAGTAAACGTTGCAATCGTTGAATGAACTGATGGAGGACGTTCTTTGAAAGTATGAACCATATCGATCAATCCGGCCAATCTAGTATCATCCTCAATAGCAATTGTTTCAACAATTACTGGTCCTCTTGTTAATGTCAAACCTGCTTCGATTATAGTACCTGCAGAAACTTCAACAGGGAGTGATTCACCAGTTAATGGAGCTCTGTCTAAATGTCCCGTTCCTTCAATTATTCTTCCATCTATTGGAACTATTTCCCCACTTCGAATCTCTATTTTATCACCTATCTGAAGTGTCGCAATGGGAACCATCTCGGAAGACGGGGCAGATAATTGTGGAATAGAGGAATTCTGAAGCATATTCGACGGACTAAATGAAGATATGGTATCTCCAAATTTTAACTTTTTATCTTGAATTAATCTAGCTTCTTGTGGTAATCTATCCAATCCTCCTTGCATAGATTTTCTAGCCTTTACAATAGCATGTTCTTCAAGATGTGATGCAAAAGCTACCAGTCCTACAACCATTAATGCCTCAGAATATTCTTGAAGAACCATCGCCCCTATTACTGCAGAAGTGGTAAGGATTTGAAAAGAAAAAATCCCATTTCTTAGACCGTTCAATGCTTCCATAATCATTGGCCANCCAATAAATAAGACAGATAAAATTGCAATAATTTGTGAAATCATCATCAGTTCATTTAATTCCAATAACAAAATTGTTGCCAGAATAGGAAGAGTGGCTATTGCTCCTAGAAGTCGCCATTGATCAGGACGTAAATTATTCCCTTCACTAATTGATAAAACTGGTTCAATTCCAATAATCTCAAAAAGTCCTTGTCTTAANTCATCACTCATTTCAAAATTAGGTTTTGAAACTCGCTTGATCTGAATTTGTCCATCAACCATTTGAATGTCTAATATTTNAGGAACATTCTGAATTTCTCTTCTNAGAGTTCGTCGATCNATNGTTCGNTTNTCTTCTATCATNTTCGGNGTAACNCCTTGTATTGTTTCCCATAGTCTNTTAGGAGGNAATCCAATACCATCNAATATTCTAGAAACNCTNGATACNGTAATNAGCGACAAATCAATTCCTACTGTTATTGTACCTTCCATAACAGAAACATCACATGACTCTACTCCATCCATTCTAGATATGGCTTGATTTGCCTTCATAGCGCAATCTGGACAATCCATACCCAAAATTTCCCATGTNTAGAATTGAATTTCAGATGCAACCATCACCATTNCATCTTGACTAGCTTTAGTTTGGGCTATGGCTAAACGACGATTTTGTTTCTCATTTCTTGATTTTTTNATTGTTTTTGCTTTTGATGATGCTGAATTTGCAGTCGATTTTATTGTAGTNATTAATTTAGAAAATANTGATCCTACTGAATCGACCATAGATGAAAATACAGAAGATATCTGTCCTTTAGAACTAGTTGGAGAAATCTCTGCATCTAACACTTCTTGAGAGGATGATGGATACTTGGATGATGATTTAACAGGTTCATCCATGTCTTCGACAAGTAATATGTCGTCCTCAGAATCGTCCATCGCTCCACTCGAAGGAATGCCTACCCTTAACATCTCTACCGCGGTTGATTCAAAGCAGCCGGCATCCAAGAAGTACCATGGGAGACCCGGGAAGAGCCGCCCTTACTAGCGGCAAGAGGCCAAAAATGCTCATATGTGACATTGATGGGACTTTGACCGATGAAAATTATACATTG